>JBEEIS010000033.1:0-48345 GCA_041169755.1 Pseudomonadota bacterium
ACGCGGGCGTGCAGACCGTGCTGCCCCCGGGCTACCTGTGCTGCGGCTATCCGCAGCGCGGCTCCGGCCAGTTCGACAAGGCCGAAAAGATGATCACCGACAACCGGGTGCTGTTCCATCGCGTGGCCAACACGCTGAACTACCTGGACATCAAGACGGTGGTCGTCTCCTGCGGCACCTGCTATGACCAGCTCCAGGGCTACGAGTTCGACAAGATATTCCCGGGCTGCCGCATCGTCGACATCCACGAGTTCCTGATGGAGAAAGGCTACCGCCTGGATACCGCGGGCGCGGGCTACCTCTATCACGACCCCTGCCACTCGCCCATGAAGCAGCAGGACCCGATGAAGACCGTCAAGGCGCTGGTGGGGGAGAACGTGCTCAAGTCCGATCGCTGCTGCGGCGAGTCGGGCACGCTGGGCGTGACCCGCCCCGACATCGCCACCCAGGTGCGTTTCCGCAAAGAAGAACAACTGCGCCGCGACGAAGCCGCGCTGCGCGCCTCGGGCGCGACCGCGGCTCAGGGCAACGTGAAGATCCTCACCAGCTGTCCCAGCTGCCTGCAGGGCCTGTCACGCTACGGCGACGACCTGCAGAACGGCCTGCTCGAGGCCGATTACATCGTCGTCGAGATGGCTAATCGCCTGCTCGGTCCTGACTGGATGCCGCACTACGTGCAGGCCGCCAACCGGGGCGGCATCGAGCGCGTGCTGGTTTGAGGAGACACGATGGCCGGCCTGCAACCCGATACCCCGACCCCTGTGGCCCTGACCGTGCACGGGCAGTCGCGCACGCTCGAGATCAGCTACTCCGATGGCGCGAACTTTAGGATTGCTTTTGAGTTGATGCGGGTGTATTCGCCTTCCGCCGAGGTGCAGGGTCATGGCCCGGGTCAGGAGGTCCTGCAAACGGGCAAGCGCGAGGTCACGCTCGAGGCCCTGGACCCGGTGGGCAACTACGCGGTGCAGCCCCGCTTCTCCGACGGCCACGACAGCGGCATCTTCTCCTGGGATTACCTGTATTTCCTGGGGTCCGAGCAGGGTCGCCTGTGGCAGGACTACGAGCGGCGTCTGGCGGCGGCCGGCGTCTCGCGCGACGACCCGATGCCCGTGGCCGGTGGCGCGTCCTGCGGCCACTGAGCGTTCGAACCCCGCGTCCCCGGGGGCGCCCGCCGGCGATTCAGTAGCATCGGTGCCACGCCGGGCCGGTTTTCCCCACGCTGCGAAGCGGGGTGTTGGCCCCAGTCCTCCCACTTTCTTCTAGCATCGGCATTCCATGTCCAGCACCCATTTCGGCTTCCAGACGGTCGACGAGCGTGAGAAGGCCCGTCACGTACGCGGCGTTTTCGACTCGGTCGCGTCGCGTTACGACGTGATGAACGACCTGATGTCCATGGGCCTGCACCGTGCCTGGAAGGCCTACACCGTCATGGTGGCCGACGTGCGCGAGGGCCAGCAGGTGCTGGACATCGCTGGCGGCACTGGCGACCTGGCCATGGCGTTCGCGAAGAAGGCCGGCCCCAGCGGGCGCGTGGTCCACACCGACATCAACGAAACCATGCTGCGCACCGGCCGTGACCGGCTGGTGGACGCAGGCCAGGTGCTGCCCACCCTGGTGTGCGACGCCGAACGCCTGCCCTTCGCCTCGGGATCCTTCGACCTCGTGAGCGTGGCCTTCGGCCTGCGCAACATGACGCACAAGGACATCGCGCTGGCCGAAATGCACCGCGTGCTGCGTCCGGGCGGCAAGCTGCTCGTGCTGGAGTTTTCCCGCGTGGCCAAGCCCCTGGAGAAAATCTACGATTGGTATTCCTTCCAGGCGCTGCCGCGCCTGGGCCGGCTGGTGGCCGGGGATGCCGAGAGTTACCGCTACCTGGCCGAGTCCATTCGCATGCATCCTGACCAGGCGGCGCTCAAAGCCATGATGCTGGAAGGTGTTTTCGGTCATGTGGACTATCACAACCTCTCGGGCGGTGTGGTGGCCCTTCATGTTGGAATCAAGTGTTAGCCCCGCGTTGGCGCGTGGTCGGATCTGAGTGAGTTGGTTCAAGAAGGACGTACAAAGATGAAGCTCTGGACTGCATTACTGGCCTGTGTACTGGCCCTGGGCACGCTGGACGCCGAAGCGGCCCGCCGCATGGGTGGTGGCGGCTCGGTCGGCAAGCAATCTGGCAATGTGACCAAGCGCGAGGCGACCCCGCCCGCGGCCCCTGCTGCGCCCGCCCCGGCCAATGCCACCGCCACCAAACCGACGACCCCGGCTGCGGCTACGCCGCCCGCTGCGGCCGCACCCAAGCGCCCCTGGGGCGCGATGCTCGGCGGCCTGGCCGCCGGCCTGGGCCTGGCCTGGCTGGCCAGTTCGCTCGGACTGGGCGCCGAGTTCGCGCAGTTCATGCTGTTCGGCCTGCTGGCGCTGGTGATCATGGTGGTCGTCGGCATGATCCTGCGGGCCCGCCGTGCGCGCGCCGAAGGTGCGGACAGCCGCAGCCCCTACGCCTTCCAGGGCGCAGGCGCTCCGGCCGATCTGGCCACCGCGCCTCGCCACTACAGCCCGGACAAGGTGGGTAACGACGCCTCGGCCCGTCCCTGGGAGCAACAGCACACTGCCTACGACGCCGGTCCGGCCACTTCCGGGCCCCTGAGCGCCGGCAGTGGCATTCAGATCGGATCGGCCCTGGGCGGTGCGCAGGGTGGCATGACCTGGAGCATTCCGGCCGGCTTCGACGTGACGGGTTTCATCGACGCCGCCAAGCGCAACTTCGTGTCCTTGCAGGATGCCTGGGACCGCGCTGACCTGGACTCCTTGCGCGCCATGATGACCGACGAAATGGTGGGTGAGATTCGCACCCAGCTGGCCGAGCGCGAGGCGCATCGTGGCGCCGGCCCGAACAAGACCGACGTGGTCATGCTCGAGGCGCAGCTCCTGGGTATCGAGGACCTGGGCGATGGCTACATGGCCAGCGTGGAGTTCTCCGGCCTGATTCGCGAAGAACCCTCCGCGGGTCCCAGCCCCTTCCGTGAGGTCTGGAACATGACCAAGCCGAAAGACGGCAGCGCCGGCTGGCTGGTGGCCGGCGTGCAGGCCTTGCAGTAAACGCCCCGCGCCGGGCGAAGGCCCTGGCGCAGGAGGGTGCCCGCGTCTGCGGGAATAATGGGGGACTATGGCAACACAGTCCCCTTTTCCTTTCCTGGACACGCTGGCAAGCCAGTGGGGTCAGGCCCTGCAACCGCCGGCCTGGGTGGTCGAGGAGACCCACCGGCGGGTCGTGCTGTTGCTCAATCACGTGCTGGCCCAGGAGCCCGAGGCCAAGGCCCGACTGGCCCGCCAGCGGGGGCGGGTGGTCCTGGCCGCCTGGCGCCACTTCGAGATGCGGCTGGTCGCCACCCCGGCCGGACTGCTGGACCTGGCGGCACCGGGGGCGGTGCCAGACCTCACCCTCACGATCACGCAGGAGTCCCCCTGGGAATTGGCGCAGGCCGCCCTTCGCGGGGACAAGCCGCAGGTGCGCATCGCCGGCGACGTGCAGTTTGCGGCCGAGATCAACTGGCTGGTCGATCATGTGCGCTGGGACCTCGAGGAAGACCTTGCCCGCCTGTGCGGCGACGCACCGGCCCACACCCTGGCGCAGGGGCTGCGCGCGATGGTGGCGGGCCTGCGTCGCTTCATCGGTCGCATGCCCGGTGGATCCGGCGCAGCGGAAGCTGGCGGTGAATCGCCTATGGCCGCGGGTGGCGGCCGATGACACGGTCCCTGCGCGGCGCCTTCATCCTCTGGATCGTCTTTCGCTACGGTCTGGACGAACTGGTCCTCTCCAGCTTCCGTCATCCCTGGCTGCGCCTGCTGACCCGCATCCTGACCCTGGGGCGCCAGCTGGATGCGCCGCGGGGCCAGCGCTTGCGCGAAGCGCTGGAGCGCCTGGGGCCCATCTTCGTGAAGTTCGGTCAGGTGCTGTCCACCCGGCGCGACCTGCTGCCCGCTGACATCGCCGAGGAGCTGGCCCGGCTGCAGGACCGCGTGCCGCCCTTCGAGGCCTCGGTGGCGGTGGCCACCATCGAGCGGGCCTTCCGCCAGCCGGTGGACACCATCTTCGCCAGCTTCGAGCGCGAGCCGGTGGCCAGCGCCTCGATCGCGCAGGTGCACTTCGCCACCCTGCGCACACGCGACGGCCGCCTGCGCGAGGTGGCGGTGAAAGTGCTGCGTCCTGGCATGTTGTCCGTCATCGAGAAGGATCTGGCCCTGATGCGCGTGATGGCGGGCTGGGTCGAGCGCCTGTCGCATGACGGCCGGCGCCTCAAGCCCCGCGAGGTGGTGGCCGAGTTCGACAAGTACCTGCACGACGAACTGGACCTGGTGCGCGAGGCGGCCAGCGCCGCGCAGCTTCGCCGCAACATGGAGGGCCTGGGCCTGGTGCTGATTCCGGAAATGTTCTGGGATTACTGCCATCCCGAGGTGATCGTGATGGAGCGCATGACCGGCGTGCCCATCAGCCAGGTCGACCGCCTGCGCGAGGCGGGCGTGGATCTCAAGCAACTGGCGCGCGATGGCGTGACCATCTTCTTCACGCAGGTGTTTCGCGACGGCTTCTTCCACGCCGACATGCACCCGGGCAACATCCAGGTGAGCCTGGCCCCCGAGACTTTCGGCCGCTACATCTCGCTGGACTTCGGCATCGTGGGTACGCTCACCGAGACCGACAAGGACTATCTGGCCCAGAACTTCACCGCGTTCTTTCGCCGCGACTACAAGCGTGTGGCCGAACTGCATATCGAGTCGGGGTGGGTGCCGCCCCAGACCCGGGTGGACGAACTCGAAGCGGCCATCCGCGCGGTGTGTGAACCCTATTTCGATCGGCCGCTCAAGGAGATCTCCCTGGGCATGGTGCTGATGCGCCTGTTCCAGACCTCGCGACGCTTCCAGGTGGAGATCCAGCCGCAGCTGGTACTGCTGCAAAAAACCCTCCTCAATATCGAGGGCCTGGGGCGCCAGCTGGATCCCGACCTGGACCTCTGGAGCACCGCCCGCCCCTTCCTGGAGCGCTGGATGCTCGATCAGGTGGGCCCTAAGCGCCTGTGGAACGAGCTGCGGGCCCAGGCCCCGCGCTACGCCAAGCTACTGCCCGAATTACCCCGCTTGCTGCATGACTATTTGCAGCGGCCTGCCGGAGTCACCCGGCGCGAGCTGCAGGAGTTGCTCACCGAGCAGCGCCGCACCAACCGCCTGCTGCAGGCCGTGGTCTATGGCGGCTTGGGGTTTGCACTGGGTCTGCTGGTGATGCAGTGGCTCGTGAGGTTTTACTGAACTGAAACATAATCCCGCGCATTTCCGAGCCGTCCAAGGAGTCCGTTCATGCTGCTGACGCTGGTCATCGTCTACCTGCTGGTCACGATTGGGATCGGTCTGTATGCCGCCAAAAGGGTGCAGACCACCGCCGACTTCGCGATCGCGGGCCGTCACCTGCCCCTGATCATGATCGTGACCACCACCTTCGCGACCTGGTTCGGGTCCGAGACGGTGTTGGGCATCCCGGCCAAGTTCATTGGCAATGGCCTGGGCGGGGTGGTGGAAGATCCCTTCGGCGCGGGCACCTGCCTGATCCTGGTGGGCCTGTTCTTCGCGGGCAAGCTCTATCGCATGACGCTTCTGACCATCAGCGACTACTACCGCGAGCGGTACGGGCGCACGGTGGAAGTGGCGTGTTCCTTGATCATCATGGTCAGCTACCTGGGCTGGGTGTCCG
This sequence comes from Pseudomonadota bacterium, assembly GCA_041169755.1. GTDB lineage: Bacteria > Pseudomonadota > Gammaproteobacteria > Burkholderiales > Burkholderiaceae_C > Ramlibacter. The sequence goes on from JBEEIS010000033.1 coordinate 5,738, forward strand.
CGCAGGTCACTGCCCTGGGCCTGGTGTTCAACCTGCTTTCCGGCGGTGCGATCAGCATCCCGGTGGGCATGGTGATCGGCGTGGTCTCCATCCTGGCCTACACCCTGTTCGGGGGCATGTGGTCGGTGGCCCTGACGGACTTCATCCAGATGATCATCCTGGTGGTGGGCCTGTCTGTCATCGCGCTCTTCGCTGCCGACATGGCGGGCGGCGCGGACAAGGTGATCGACTTCGCCACCAGCAAGGACCTGTTCAAGTTCTGGCCAGAGCCCACCTTCACCGACATCGTTTTCTTCCTGGCTGCGGCCGTGACCATCATGTTCGGCTCCATCCCGCAGCAGGACGTGTTCCAGCGTGTGATGTCCGCCAACAGCGAGGGCGCCGCCCGCAAGGGCGCGGTGATCGGCGGGGTGTGCTACATCCTGTTCGCCTTCGTGCCCATGTTCATCGTGGCCAGCGCCTTGCTGGTGATGCCCGAAAAGGCGGCAGCCCTCCTGAAGGATGACCCGCAGAAGGTCATGCCCACCCTCGTGATGGAGCAGATGCCTTTCGTCATGCAGGTGCTGTTCTTTGGTGCGCTGCTCTCGGCCATCAAGTCCACCGCCTCGGCCACCCTGCTGGCTCCCAGCGTGACCTTCACCGAGAACATCTGGCGGCAGTTCCGTCCGCACACCAGCGACCGCCAGCAACTGCGCACCATGCGTATCACCGTGCTGGTGTTCAGCCTGTTCGTGCTCGCCTATGCGACTTACATGCAGGGCACCTCGATCTACGAGATGGTGTCCGGGGCCTACCAGGTCACCCTGGTGGGCGCCTTCATCCCGCTGGTCTTCGGCCTGTACTGGCAGCGGGCCACGACGCAGGGCGCGGTCTTCGCCATCGTCCTGGGGCTGGTGACCTGGATCCTGTTCCTGGCCACACCGGCCGGCGAGGTCTTCCCGGCGCAGCTGGCCGGCCTCGCCGCCTCCCTCGTGGGGATGCTGGTGGGGTCGATCGGCCCCCAGGCGATCCGCAACGCCCACGCTTCGCACCACAGACTGGCTGGCACCTGAGGGCGCGCCGCCCGGGGACGCGGCAGGGGGCGGGAAGGCTTGGAATTCCAGGCCCCGCCTATAATTGAGGGCTTTGCACTTTCACCGCCTGCCATGCCCATCTACGCCTACAAATGCGGCTCCTGTGGCCATGCCAAGGACGTCTTGCAAAAGATCTCGGATGCGCCCCTGACCGCCTGCCCCGCTTGCGGCGCAGACACCTTCAGCAAGCAGGTGACTGCCGCCGGCTTCCAGCTCAAAGGCTCGGGCTGGTATGCGACCGATTTCCGCGGCGGCTCCTCCGGGGGAAGTGCCAGTCCGACCCCGGCGGCCGACAGCGATGCCGCCAAGCCCGCGGACAGCAAGCCTGCCACCTCCACATCCTCCGACGCGCCGACCGCGTCGGCCGGCGGCTGCGGCAACGCCTGCGCCTGCCACTGATCCCGAAAGTCCATGATGGGTCCTTTGCGCAAATGGCTGTTCGCCGGCCTGCTCGTCGTCCTGCCGGTAGCCATCACCGTCTGGGTGGTGCAGTGGATCGTCGGCACCCTGGACCAGACGCTCCTGATCCTGCCGATCGCCTGGCATCCTGATCGCCTCTTCGGCATCCACATCCCCGGCCTGGGCGTGGTGCTGGCGCTGGGCATCCTGCTGCTGGTGGGGGCTGTCACCAGCAACTTCATCGGTCGGCGCCTGCTGGCCTGGAGCGATCGGCTCATGAACCGCATCCCGGTGGTGCGGTCGATCTACTCGGGTGTCAAGCAGGTCTCCGACACGCTGTTTTCCGAGAGCGGTAACGCCTTTCGCACTGCGGTGCTGGTGCAGTGGCCGCGCCCCGGCGTGTGGACCATCGGCTTTGTCACCGGCACGCCCGGTGGCGACGTCGCCAACCATCTGGCCGGCGAATTCCTGAGCGTCTACGTGCCCACCACGCCCAACCCCACGGGCGGCTACTTCGTGATGCTGCCCAAAAGCGACTGCATCGAACTGCGCATGTCTGTCGATGAGGCCCTGCGCTACGTGATCTCCATGGGCGTGGTCGTCCCGACCGCCCCGGCCGATCTTCCTCCTGCCAAGTAACGCGCCCCCGTGGCGCCGGAAGCTGTCTCCATGTCCAGCCAGAAAATGCGTACGACCTACTGCGGTCTCGTGACCGAAGCCCTCATGGGCCAGACCGTGACCCTGTGCGGGTGGGTCAACCGCCGCCGTGACCACGGCGGCGTGATCTTCGTCGACCTGCGTGACCGCGAAGGCTATGTGCAGGTGGTGTGCGATCCCGACCGCCCCGACATGTTCAAGACCGCCGAGGGCTTGCGCAACGAGTTCTGCGTGCAGGTGACCGGCGTGGTGCGCGCGCGCCCTGCCGGCACCACCAACGACAACCTCAAGAGCGGCAAGATCGAGATCCTGTGCCACTCGGTCACAGTCCTCAACCCCTCGGTCACGCCGCCGTTCCAGCTGGACGACGAGAACCTGTCGGAGACCACTCGCCTGATGCACCGCGTGCTGGACCTGCGTCGCCCGTATATGCAGAACAACCTGATGCTGCGCTACAAGGTGACGATGGAGGTGCGCAAGTTTCTGGATGCCAACGGCTTCATCGACATCGAGACGCCGATGCTGACCAAGAGCACGCCCGAGGGCGCGCGCGACTACCTGGTCCCCAGCCGCGTGCATGACGGCATGTTCTTCGCGCTGCCTCAGTCGCCGCAGTTGTTCAAGCAGCTGCTGATGGTTTCGGGCTTCGATCGCTACTACCAGATCACCAAGTGCTTCCGCGACGAGGACCTGCGCGCCGACCGCCAGCCTGAATTCACCCAGATCGACGTGGAGACCTCCTTCCTCACCGAGGAGGAGATCCGCACCATGTTCGAGGGCATGATCCGCAGCACCTTCAAGCACGCCATCGACGTCGACATCCCGCCCTTTCCCGTGATGACGCACGCCGACGCGATGCGCCTGTACGGCTCGGACAAGCCCGACTTGCGTGTGAAGCTCGAGTTCACCGAGATCACCGATGTCATGAAGGATGTGGACTTCAAGGTCTTCTCCGGCCCCGCCAACCAGGCCGATGGCCGTGTGGTGGCTCTGCGCGTGCCGGGTGGTGGCGAGATGAGCCGCGGCGAGATCGACGGCTACACCGAGTTCGTCAAGATCTACGGCGCCAAGGGGCTGGCCTGGATCAAGGTGAATGATGCTGCGGGCGGTCGCGACGGTTTGCAGTCTCCCATCGTCAAGAACCTCCACGACGCTGCGTTGGCCGAGATCATGAAGCGCACCGGCGCTGTAACGGGCGACCTGATCTTCTTCGGCGCCGACAAGGCCAAGATCGTGAACGACGCCATCGGCGCGCTGCGCGTGAAGGTGGGTCACAGCGAGTTCGGCAAGGCCCGCGGCTTGATCGAGGGTCAGTGGAAGCCGCTGTGGGTGGTCGACTTCCCGATGTTCGAGTACGACGACGACGCCCAGCGCTGGAATGCGGTGCACCATCCCTTCACCTCGCCCAAGGACGGCCACGAGGACTGGCTCGAGACCGACCCGGGCCGCTGCGTCGCCAAGGCCTACGACGCGGTCCTCAATGGCATCGAACTGGGCGGCGGCTCGGTGCGTATCCACCGCGAAGACGTGCAAAGCAAGGTGTTCCGGGCCCTGAAGATCGGCCCCGAGGAGGCGCAGGCCAAATTCGGCTTTCTGCTGGACGCCTTGCAGTACGGTGCGCCCCCGCATGGCGGCATCGCGATCGGTCTGGACCGATTCGTGATGCTCATGACGGGGGCCGAGAGCCTGCGTGATGTCATCGCCTTCCCCAAGACCCAGCGCGCGCAGGACTTGCTCACGCAGGCCCCCGGCCCGGTCGACGAGAAGCAGTTGCGCGAGCTGCATATTCGCCTTCGCAACACGCAGCCAGCCTGAACGCCTACAAGATCCCCGAGTCCGTCCTGGTGGTGATTCACACCCCGGCGCTGGACGTGCTGTTGATCCGGCGGGCTGACGCCTCGGGTTTCTGGCAGTCGGTCACGGGCAGCAAGGACGCCGAGCAGGAGTCGTTTGAGGCGACGGCGGTGCGCGAGGTCGCCGAGGAAACTGGCATCGACTGCCGCCCCGGGACGGCTTTGCACCCAGGCCTGCGTGATTGGGCCCTGACCAACACCTACGAGATTTACCCGCGCTGGCGCCATCGCTATGCTCCGGGTGTGACCCACAACCTCGAGCACGTGTTTGGCCTGTGCGTGCCGGCCGACATTCCGGTGACGCTCAATCCGCGCGAGCACACGGCTTTCCAGTGGCTGCCCTGGCGCGAGGCCGCCGATGCCTGCTTCTCGCCGTCCAACGCGGAGGCGATCCTGATGCTGCCGAGATTCGTGTCGTGACGCTCACGCTGCGCGTCGCGACCTACAACATCCACAAGGGTGTGCAAGGAATCGGCCCGGCGCGTCGTCTGGAGATCCACAACCTGGCCGAGGCAGTGCAGCAGCTCGATGCCGACATCGTGTGCCTGCAGGAGGTACGCAAGGTGCACCGGCGCCAGGAGCGCTATTTCAAGGGCTGGCCCCAGTTGCCGCAGGCGGAGTTCCTCGCGCCCGACGGCTATGCCGCGGTCTATCAGACCAATGCGGTCACTCGGCACGGCGAGCATGGCAACGCGCTCCTGTCACGGTGGCCCGTGGTCTCGCAGGGCCATGAGGACATGTCCGACCACCGCTTCGAGCAGCGGGGCCTGCTGCACGTCGAGCTGAAGGTGCACGGAGGACTCGTGCATGTGATCGTGGTGCACCTGGGCCTGATCGCGGGTAGCCGGGTGCGCCAGGTGGAACAGCTGGGTCGCTTTATTGGGCGTGAGGTGCCGGCGAACGCACCGCTGCTGGTGGCGGGTGACTTCAACGACTGGGGCGGCAAGCTGCGCGAGCCGATGGCCCGACTGGGCCTGCGCGATGGCGTCCACGAGCGTGTCGCCACCTATCCGTCCCGGCTGCCACTGACCCAGCTCGATTACGTCTACGTCCGCGGTCTGGATCCGCTGCGCGTGAGCGTCCCGCGCGGGCGCGACTGGGCCCGCATGTCCGACCATCTGCCGCTGGTGGCGGAGTTCGCCCTCTGAGCGTCGCGCCATGCCCCTGCGCCTGCCACCCCTGCGAACCGGCCATGGCCTGGACCTGCTGGAGGGCAGCGCCGAGTTGTTTCCGGCCCTGGTGGCGGCGATCGACGCGGCGGTGAACGAGGTCTGGCTCGAGACCTACATCTTCGATTTCACCGGGGCCAGTATCGGCGTGGCCCAGGCGCTGGAGCGTGCGGCGCAGCGTGGCGTGGTGGTGCGCGTGGTGGTGGACGGGTTCGGCACACCGCTGCTGCCCGCCGATTGGCGGCGTCGCCTGCACGAGGCCGGCGTCGATTGGCAGGTCTATGCCCCCGTGGGGAGCCTGGGTGTGCTGTGGCCCGGAAGCTGGCGCCGCTTGCACCGCAAGCTGTGCGTAGTCGACCAGACCGTGGCCTTCTGCGGTGGCATCAACATCCTGGACGATCTGCATGACCCCGGCCACGGCCTGCTGCAGGCGCCGCGCCTGGACTTCGCTGTGCGTGTGCGCGGACCCTTGGTGGACGACGTACGCCTCGCGATCCGCCAGGTCTGGCAGCGCCTGCGCGCGCTGCATACCCTCAGCCCGCAAGCGCTGGCCGAGGCCCTTCGCACCCCGCAGCCCGCAGCACCGACGGACGGCCCGGGCAACGCCGGCCGGGTGCGCGCGGCCCTGATGCTGCGTGACAACCTGACCCACCGCGCGCACATCGAGCGCGCCTACTTGCGGGCGATCGGCCGGGCCCAGAACGACATCCTGATCGCGAACGCCTACTTCGTGCCGGGCCGCCGCCTGCGCCAGGCACTGGAACGCGCGGCGCGCCGGGGTGTGCGTGTGACCTTGCTGCTGCAGGGGCGCTACGAGTACTTCATGCAGTACTACGCCTCGCGCCCGGTCTACGGCAGCCTCTTGCGGGCCGGGGTGACGATCCATGAATACTCGCCCAGCTTCCTGCATGCCAAGGTGGCCGTGATCGACGGACGCTGGGCCACTGTGGGCTCGTCCAACCTCGACCCCCTGAGCCTGCTGCTGGCGCGCGAGGCCAATGTGGTGGTCGAGGACGAGAGCTTCGCCACCCAGCTACGTGCGCGCCTGATGCAGGCCATCGCCGACCACGGGTTGGTCATGGATCCGGCCCGCTACGCTCGGCGACCCGTCACCGAGCGCTTGCTCGAGCGGCTGGCGCTGGGCGTGATGCGGCTGGCCCTGATGGTCCAAGGCAAGAAGTACCTGTGAGGCCCGTGGCGCCTGAGTAATTCCTTGGTACCCATCGTGGGTGAGTGGGCTGACCTTGTCCGTACGACACAGCGTCCTGCGGGCGGGTGTTAGCATCGCCCATGCTGATGAAAGCCGAACCCTCCAAGCCCGTCGCTACCCTCGACGCCGACCCCGGAACCCCGGTGTCGGTGAAGATCCGCGAGCGAATCCAGGCCGCCCGCACGCGGTTCCACGCCAACGACAACATCGCCGAGTTCATCCAGCCCGGCGAACTCGAAGCCTTGCTGGACGAGGTCGAGGTCAAGATGAAGGGGGTTCTGGAGAGCCTGGTGATCGACACCGAGAGCGACCACAACACCGGCGACACCGCGCGTCGCGTGGCCAAGATGTACCTGAACGAGGTATTCCGTGGCCGCTACGTGAAGGCTCCCAGCATCACCGAATTCCCGAACGCCGAGCATCTGAACGAGCTCATGATCGTCGGCCCGATCACCGTGCGTTCGGCCTGCAGCCACCACTTCTGTCCCGTCATCGGCAAGGTCTGGATCGGTGTGCTGCCCAACGAGCACACCAACGTGATCGGCCTGTCCAAGTACGCGCGACTGGCCGAATGGGTGATGGGCCGTCCCCAGATCCAGGAAGAAGCCGTGGTTCAACTGGCCGACCTGATCATGGAGAAGACACAACCCGACGGGCTGGCCATCGTGATGGAGGCCACCCACTACTGCATGGCATGGCGTGGGGTGAAGGACATGGACAGCAAGATGATCAACTCGGTCATGCGCGGCGTGTTCCTGAAAGACTCCGCGCTGCGCCGCGAATTTCTGTCGTTGATCCCCAAGGGGAACTGACATGCTGGTCCGACTTCTTTATTGCAGCCGTGCGGTGGACCCCAGCCCTGCCGCCATCGAATCCATCCTTTCGCAATCGCGTCAGCACAACCCGCTCACGGGTATCACGGGCATCCTGTGCTACGGCGGAGACATCTTCCTGCAGGCCATCGAAGGTGGCCGCATGGCGGTGTCCGAGCTGTATGGCCACATTCAGAAGGACCCGCGACACAAGGACGTGGCCCTGCTCCATTACGAGGAAATCACCGAGCGGCGCTTCGGTGGATGGACCATGGGGCAAGTGAATATCAGCAAGGTGAACCAGTCCATCTTGCTCAAGTACGCTGAGCGCCCCGAGCTCGATCCGTATTCCGTGTCGGGCCGCGTGTCGCTGGCTCTGCTCGAAGACCTGATGGCCACAGCCGCGATCTGCGGTCGGGTCTGAGGCTCTTGCCGGTCCTCCTGGGCTGCGACTTTTCGAGCAGCCCCTCCAAGCGCAAACCGATTGTCCTGGCCCTGGGTGCCCGCCGCGCCGACACGGTGCTGCTCGATCGACTCGAAAAACTCCCCACGCTCGAGGGATTCAGCCAGTGGCTGGCACGCCCCGACGACTGGGTCGGTGGCTTTGACGTGCCTTTCGGTTTGCCGCGCGAGCTGGTGGAGCATCTGGGATGGCCCCTGCAATGGGCCGACTGCATGGCCCATTACGCCAGTCTCACGCGCGCGCAGATCCGCGAGACTTTCGCCGCTTTTTGCGATGCCCGTCCTGCCGGCGGGAAATTCGCGCACCGGGCCTTTGACAAGCAGGCCGGCTCCAGCCCCTCGATGAAATGGGTGAACCCGCCGGTGGCCTACATGCTGCACGCTGCCGTGCCCCTGATGTTGCAGTCAGGTGTGCACCTGCCGGGTCTGCATGCGGGCGACATGCGCCGCGTGGCGCTGGAGGCCTACCCGGGCCTGCTCGCGCGCGAGTTGATCGAGCGCCGCAGCTACAAGAGCGATGACACGGCCAAGCAGACGCCCGAGCGACTGATTGCACGCAAGGACCTGCTGGAGTCGCTGGAGGCGGGACGCACCCGCCTGGCCTTGCGGCTGAAGCTCACGAATGCCCAGCGCGAGGCGCTGGTGCAGGACGCCAGCGGCGACAGCCTCGATGCCGTCCTGTGCATGGTGCAGGCCGCCTGGGCCGAGCGTCAGGGCCCTCCGTCCTGGGGGCTGCCGCCGCAGGTCGATCCTCTGGAGGGGTGGATCCTCACCGCCTGAATTTCAGGCGTGGCCAGGCGAGGGGAGGTCGCGCCGTTCAGGCGCTGTGGCGACCGAAGGCCTCCAGGGCCTCGAGGTCGGTGCGGTACAGGCGAAGCATTGGACCTTCCGCGAGCGCGCCGGCGCGTTGCAGCATCTGTTCAACGGGCAGCTTGATGCCGCTGACATGCAGCGTCACGCCGCGGGTCTCGAGGTAGCGGCGCAACTGCCCGAACACTTCCACGCCAGTGGCATCGATACGGTTGATCGGATGCGCGAACAGGCAGACATGACGGACCTGCGGATGCTGCGCCAGGTGTTCGGCGATGGCGCTCTCCAGCGCGCTGGCCGAGGCGAAGTCCAGCGCGTCGTCCATCCGCAGTGCATAGGTGTGAGGCGCGAGCGGTGCGAGCTGCCATACGTTTCGATCGCGCAAGCTGCCGTCCGGGTGCAAGCCCACTTCGACGATGCGCGGGTGCAGGCGTTGATGCAGGAAATGCGCGAGTCCCAGCACCACGCCAGTGAGCACACCCCAGTAGATGCGCGGCGTGGTGAGCAGCGTGGCCGCGAAGGTGGTGATCGCGATGCCGGCCTCGACCCGCTGCAGACGCCACAGCGAGGGAAACAGGCGTGGCTTGATCAGCCCCAGCACCGCGGACACCACGATGGCTGCCAGCACCGCGGAAGGTACGTGGTACAGGGCGGGCATCAGCATCAGCAGGGCCGAAAGTACCAGTAGGGCGGCACACACCGCCGACCAGCCGCTACGCGCACCCGCGTGCAGCATGATGGCCGAGCGCGAGAACGAGGCGCTGGTGGGAAAGCTGCCGCTGAAGGCGGAGACCCATTTGCCCACGCCCTGGCCGATCAGGTCCTGGTTGGCGTTCCAACGCTGGCCTTCACGCTGGTTCTCGATCTTGGCGCTGGAGGCCATCTCCAGTGAGCTGACCAACGCGATCACCGTTGCGGGCGCGACCAGCGCAGCGAACTGCTCCCACGCCGGCAGGCTGGGCCAGTAGAAATCAGGCAGGCCCGCTGGCAGATCGCCGATCACCGCGCCACGTCCGGCATAACCGGTCGCGGAACTTAGGAAGGCCGTCGCTGCCAGCACCAGCAGCACCACCGGCGCGCGGGGAAACAGCCGCTTGCCTGCTTCGAACAGGGCCAGGCTCACAAGGCCATATGCCAAGGTCTCGGGGTTCAGTGCCGGTGCAGCCCATAACTGCGACAGCGGCCCCTTCAGCCCGATCAACGCGGGCAGCTGCGAGGCGATGATCAGGAGCGCCGCGGCCTGGGTAAAGCCGGCGAGCACCGGCGAGCTCACGAGATTGAGCAACCAGGCCGCGCCACCGGCCCCCACAGCCAGCTGCATTGCGCCCGAAAGCAGCGCGAGCCAGACGGCCAGAGCCACCCACTGTGCGCTGCCCGGCTCGGCCAGGCCCACCAGCGAAGCGCCCACCAGCACGCAGGTCAGGGCGGAGGGGCCGACCGACAGGCGCGTGGACTGGCTGAAAAGCACGGCGATCACCATGGGCAGGAAGGTCGCATACAGGCCGGTGATCAGGGGCATGCCCGCCAGGCCGGCGTAGGCCACGGATTGCGGGACCATCACCACCACCACGGTGAGGGCGGCGGTGAATTCACCCCTCAAAAGGGCCGCGTCAGGGCGCGGCCAGCGCAGGAAGGGGAAGCACCGAGAAAGCTTGGACATGGCCCCGAGCTTAACGCTGCGGCATGTCCTTGGCGCCGTAGCCCACGCTGATGCCGGCATCCTCGGGAATCGGGGGCATGCTGGCGTTCCAGTTTTCCCAGTCGGCGCGCATGCGCGCCAGGCGTTCGGGCTCGCGTGCGGCCAGGTTCGCGCGCTCACGTTCGTCACCCGGGATGTTGAACAGATAGTCGTGGCCGTCCACCCGCAGGTATTTCCAGTCGCCCGCACGCGCCGCGCGCTGGCTGCGGTGGTTCATGCGCCAGTACATCGGGCGATCGAACTCGCGGCCATCCTCGCGCAGCACCGGCATCAGGGACACACCGTCCAGCGGATACGCCGCGTCGGGCTGGGCGCCACCGGCTTCAATGAAGGTGGTCGCCCAGTCCATGCTGAGGCAATGTTGGCGCGTGGTGCGGCCCGGGCCGATCACGGCAGGCCAGTGCGCAATCCAGGGGACACGGATACCGCCTTCGGTCAGGTCCATCTTGCCGCCCACCAGCGGCCAGTTGTCGGAGAAGCGCTCGCCGCCGTTGTCGCTGGTGAAGATCACCAGGGTGTCGTCTGCCATACCGTGACGGCGCAGGGCGTCCATCACCCAGCCGATACCCTCGTCCATGTGGTGGATCATGCGGTGGTAGGTGTGGATGTTGCCGCCATCGAGGTGAAACAGCTTGCCCTTGAGGCCAGGGGACAGCGCCGCGTCCTCGCGTGTCTCCCAGGGCCAGTGCGGCGCGGTGTAGTGCAGGCTCAGGAGGAAAGGCGCGTCCTGCGTGGCCATCCGGTCGATGTAGTCGACCGCGCGGCGTGACAGCAGGTCGGTCAGATAGCCCTCTTCCTGCTTCAATTCCTCGCCTTGCCACAGGTCGTGGTCGCCGGTGCTGGCGGCGTGGTTGAAGTAGTCGACACCGCCTGCCATCGGCCCGAAGAATTCTTCATAACCCGATCGCAGCGGACCGAAGGTCGGCGGGTAGCCCAGGTGCCATTTGCCGACGAGGGCGGTGCGGTAGCCCGCAGCCCGCAGCAGCGAGGGCATCGTGGGATGGTCGGTGGGCAGGCCCAGCGTGGTGCTGTGGCGGGACCGGCTGTTGATCGGTTCCTCCGCGGCGCCGCGCAGGCGGTACTGGTAGCGCGCGGTCATGATGGCAAAGCGCGTGGGCGAACACACCGGCGAGTTGGAGTAGCCCTCGGTAAAGCGCAGGCCGTTGGCGGCTAGGCTGTCCAGGACGGGCGAGACGGGGCCGAAGCGAGCGTCTCGGCCGCCGTAGCAACCCAGGTCGGCGAAACCCAGGTCGTCGGCGACGATGTAAATCAGGTTGGGACGGCGTGCAGGCATGCCCCGACTCTAGTTGCGTGACAATTGATTGTTCAAATCAATCATTGCCTGGGTAAACCCTGATGCCGCGCACACGCCTGATCGATCCCCACGCGCTGGACGACCTGTTGCTCTATCGCCTGAGTCGCCTGGCGTCCACGATGGGGACCATGGTGGTTCGCCTGTGCGAGGGCCGCTACGGCATCACGCGACGCGAATGGCGAGCACTGGCCTGGCTGGGTAGGGAGGAGGGGATCCTGTCCTCGCAGCTGGCCGAGCGCATCCAGCTGGATCGGGCCCGCACCTCGCGCGCGGTGACCTCGCTGGAGGCCAAGGGCTTGCTGCATCGCCAACCGGGCGAGGCGGATCGCCGCGAGGTACGTCTCACCCTCTCGGCGTCCGGTCGCGCCCTCTACGACGAGCTGATGCCGCAGGCACGCGCGATCAACCGTGACCTGCTGTCGGCGCTGCGCCTGCCCGAGGTACAGGCCCTCGATACCTGTCTGGGTCGCCTGCAGCGGCGCGCTGAGCGTCTGGCGGCGCAGTCGCAGTTTCCCAAGGCCGACCGCCGGCGCGGCGGGCGCGCAGCCCGCGGGCGTTGAAGCCTCAGCGGGCCGGTGGCCGCACGATGAGGTTGTTGCGGACCGCCTTCACGCCCTGGGCTTCCCGGGCGATGGCTTCGGCCCGCTGCTTCTCGGCCTCGGATGTGGCGAACCCTGACAGGGCCACGGTGCCATTGAGCGAGTCGACGTTGATCGACAACCCGCCAGTCGTTTTGTCCTCCAGCAGCTTTGCCTTGACGGCTCCTGTGATGGCGGTGTCGTCGATGTAGCTGCCCACGGTGCTTTGTCCACGCATCACGGCGCAGCCGCTTGCGAGGACGCACAGGGTGGTCGCACTGGCCAGGGCCAGCAGCCGCAGGGGACGAAGGGTGCGTGCGGGGATCATGGAAGCTCCTTGAGGGTCGTGGGAAAAAGGCGTGCGTCTCTTCATGGACCGGAGCGCCTGCGCGGGCCGGCACGGCCCGAGGCCAGGGCGCTCATCGCCAGCGAGGCCAGGTGGGGTGACTTGACGGCGGCGATCAGCAGGCCGGTGACCGAGATCAGTCGCCAGGGCCGGGCGAGCACCAGCAGGACGCCCGCCGCAGCGGCGATCACGACCAGGCCCACCGGATGGCGCTGGCCCCAGTGCGATAGCAGGGGCGAAGCGAGGCGCACAAGCAGACGTGCCGGGTGGCCTTGCCAATAGCGCTGGCCCGCTTCACGCATGCCGCTCCAGTGCGAGCCGGCGTCCTGTGCGTGTTCAGCCGATTCGCTTGCGCCCGACGCGGCGCCGTACTGGCGGCATTGGAGATACTCGAGGATGGCCAGGCGTGTCTGCGCAAGACGTTCATTTGCACCTGCGCCCGGGCCAGCCGCGGCCCCGCCACGGTTCATGCGGCCCCCAGAATGCGCAGCGTCTCGATGTCGGCTGCCAGCTGCGCGCGCAGCTGCGTGAGTGCGCTTTTCGGCAAGCCCTGGCGCGCCTGCAGGAAGGCCACCACCGCCAGTGCCAGCACCGTGCCGGGCACGAGTACCAGCACCCAGTGGAACTGCGCCTGCAATACCCCCAGCATGGCGGCCATGCCTGCGAGCATCAGAAAAACCAGGAATGCACACGCTGCGAGGACGGCAGCGATCGCGCAGCGCGCGAGCGCGGTGCCGGTGGTCTGGGCTTCTTCGCGCGCCAGCGCCGCGTAGGCGGCCAGGTGGTTCAACACCAGGTCGGGGCGGTGCGCTAGCACCGAGAAGATGGGGTGCAGCACCACGGCCTGCCGCTGGGGTCAGAAACGGTTGCCGCGCCGCCGCGACCACAGGACCACCGCAGCGATCAGCGCGCCGACGCCAGCGGCGATCAGCGCAGCACGCACGGGCTGGTCGGCGATGTAGCGCGAGGTGGCGCCGGCGTAGTGATGCACGCTGCGTTGTGCGGCGTTGGCGGTGCCGGACATGCCTTCGCGCAGGCTGCGCATTTTCTCGGCGGCCTGTTCGAGGGCCTGCGCCGCGAGTTCGCGCGTGCCTTCCAGGAAGCCGCTGCCGGCACTTATGCCGGTATCGGCCTGCGATTGCGACCAGGTAGCACTCGCTTGCGGGGATGGTTGGCGTTCGTTCATGGCGGGGTCCTTCACCAGGGCGTTATTGCAGGGCCGATGAAGCGTACGGCTGTAGGTCAGCCGTCCTAGATCGGTCCGTGGCCCGAAAGTAGGTAGGCGCCCGCGGGGCCAGCCTGTAGGACGGTGCGCAGGCGCCTGCGCGTGCGCCATGTCCGCCGCTCGATTGCGGTGGCTCCATCGGAGCAACGAATTGGAATGACTCAATTCGGAATGACAAGTGCATAGAATTCATTCTTTCTCGCCTGAAATTCAAACCATTTCGGTTCATGTGAAGGCGTAGAGCAGCAGGCGATGAAAGAGAACGGACATGATCAAAGTCGGCATCGTGGATGACCACGCCATCGTGCGTTCAGGGCTCAAGCAGTTTTTTTCCGAGCAGGTGGACCTGCGCGTGGTGGGCGAGGCGGCCAGCGGGCGCGAGGCGATCGATCTCGTGAGGACCACCGAGCTCGACGTGCTGGTGATGGACCTGTCCATGCCGGGCCAGAGCGGCATCGACGCCCTGGGCATGATCCGCGCGAAGGCGCCCGACGTGGGCATCCTGATTCTCTCGGGCTACCCCGAGGAGCACTACGCGATGAACCTGATTCGACAGGGCGCCAGCGGCTACTTGAACAAGGAATGCGAGCCCATGGAGATCGTCAACGCGATCCGCACCATCGCCCTGGGTCGGCGCTATATCTCGCCGGCGGTGGCCGAACTCCTCGCGCAGCAACTCAATCGCAAGGAGGGCGGCGCACCCCACGAGCAACTCTCGGAGCGCGAGTTCCAGGTGTTCCTCAAGCTGGCCAAGGGCGAAACGGCGGGCGATATTGCCAAGGCCTTATCGCTGTCGGTCAAGACGGTCAGCACCTACCGCACCCGCCTGATGGAGAAGATGAGCCTGGCCTCCAACAGCGACCTGACCTACTACGCCCTGAAGAACAAGTTGATCGACTGAGACCGTGGGTTTGCGCAGGGTCAATGCCCGCGCGTGCCGCACACCGTACACGCAGCTTGGCGTGACACGCGGATCTCGTTCCACTCCATGCGCAGGCCATCGAGCATCAGCAGCCGCCCCGTGAGCGGTGTGCCTGCGCCGGTCAGGAGCTTGAGCGCCTCGGCGGCCTGCAGGCTGCCGATCACGCCTACCAGCGGCGCGAACACGCCCATCGTGGCGCAGCGTGTTTCCTCCACCGGCTGCTGCGGCGGAAAGACGCAGGCATAGCAGGGTGCCTGTGGATCGCGTGGGTCGTACACCGCCAGCTGGCCGTCAAAGCGGATCGCGGCGCCCGACACCAAGGGGACGCGATGGCGCACGCAGGCGGCGTTGACCGTCTGGCGTGTCTCGAAGTTGTCGGTGCAATCGAGCACCACATGGGCCTGAGGCACGAGTTTGTCCAGGAGCGCTGCGTCCGCACGCTGCGCCAGGGCGTGCACCACGGCGCCGGGGTTGAGTGCCTGGATGGCCGTGCGCGCTGAATCCACCTTGGGCTGACCCAGGCGGTCCTGTGCGTGCGCGATCTGGCGCTGCAGGTTGGTGACGTCCACTTGGTCGGCGTCGACCAGGGTGATACGCCCCAGCCCCGCACTGCCCAGGTAGAGGGCCACCGGCGAGCCCAGGCCGCCGGCGCCGATCACCAGGGCATGGGATGCTGCCAGGCGCTCCTGTCCCTCCACGCCGATTTCCTCCAGCAGGATGTGGCGCGAGTAGCGAAGCAGGTCGTCGTCGGTCATGAACGCCGCCGGTCCGCTGGCGCGGGCCGGCTCGGTTGAGGCGCGGGTCGGCGCCTCAGTTGCCCTTCTTCTCGTCCTTGCGCTCGATCACCTGGGTCTTGCTCACGAGCACGGGTCGGCCCTTGAGCTGGTTCAGGGCCTGGGCGAGCTGGAAGTCCTTGTCGCTACCGAATTCGGGCATCTTGCTGCGTTCGGCGACGGGCTTGCGGGATTCTTCCTCGGCGCGCTTGCGGGCCTCTTCGCGGGCGCGCTCACGGGCAGGGTCCTTCGCTTCTGTGGGGGCCTGGCCGTTGCCCAGGTGTTTGTCCAGGTCGGCCTCGCGCGTGCGAAGCAGCGCGAACACATTGCCCTCGGCGCTTTCATCCACCAGCACGTCGGGCACGATGCCGCGGGCCTGGATGGACTTGCCGGTGGGCGTGTAGTAGCGGGCGGTGGTGATCTTCAGGCCGGTATCGGGACCTAGGGGGCGTACGGTTTGCACCGAGCCCTTGCCGAAGGTCTGGCTACCCATGACAGTGGCACGTTTGTGATCCTGCAGCGCGCCGGCCACGATCTCGCTGGCCGAGGCCGAGCCTTCGTTGACCAGAACCACCAGGGGCACCGTTTTGAGGGCGGCCGGCAGGCGGCGCAGCGGGTCGGCGCCGGAGCGCCGCTGGTAGAACTCGGGCGAGGCCTTGTAGGTGAACTTGCTCTCGGACAGCTGGCCGTTGGTGGAGACCACGGTCACGCCCTCGGGCAGGAAGGCGGCGGAGATGGCCACGGCGGCATCCAGCAGCCCGCCCGGGTCGTTGCGCAGGTCCAGTACCAGGCCCTTCAGGGCGGGGTCGGCCTTGTAGACCTCTTCGACCTTGCGCACGAAATCGTCGACGGTGCGCTCCTGGAACTGCGACAGGCGGATCCAGGCGTAGCCCGGTTCGATGACTTTGCCTTTGACGGAAACGGTCTTGATCTCTTCGCGGGTGATGGTGACCGGGAAGGTGCGGTTCTCGTCCTTGCGGTAGATGGTGAGGATCACCTTGGTGTTGGGCTCGCCGCGCATGCGCTTGACGGCCTCGGACAGCGACAGGCCCTTGACGGCGGTGTCGTCGACCTTGGTGATCAGGTCGCCGGGGGCCAGGCCCGCGCGAAAGGCGGGCGAGCCCTCGATGGGAGAAACCACCTTGACCAGACCGTCCTCCTGGGTGATCTCGATACCCACACCGACGAAGCGGCCGGAGGTGCCCTCGCGAAATTCCTTGAAGGACTTCTTGTCGAAGTACTGGGAGTGGGGGTCGAGGCTGGCGACCATGCCGGAGATGGCGTCGGTGATCAGCTTTTTCTCGTCGACCGGCTCGACGTAGTCGGACTTGATCATGCCGAAGACTGCGGCCAGCTGCTGCAGTTCCTCCAGCGGCAAGGGGGCGAGCGAGCCTCGGGCCACGGTCTGCAACGAGACCGTGGTGAGCGCTCCGGCCAGGGCGCCTACGGAAATCCAGCCGGCGATCTTCAGTTTCTGACTCATTGGAAGGGGCCTGTCCTGCGGGTGAGCAATATACACCCGCGCCGAGCGTCAGACGCGTTTGAGGGCCCCGGGTTCCGTGCCCGGGACGGGGTTTTACGCTTTGCCGTGGCTGCCCGCGGCGGCGGCGGCTCGGGCGGCTGCTTCCGGGTCACCCAGGTAGGCGCGGCGGATCGGGCGCAGGTCGGCATCGAGTTCGTAGACCAGGGGGATGCCGTTGGGGATGTTCAGGCCCACGATGTCGTTGTCGGAGATGCCGTCGAGGTACTTGACCAGGGCCCGGATGGAGTTGCCGTGGGCCGCCACCAGCACCCGCTTGCCAGAGCGGATGGCGGGGGCCATGGACTCGTTCCAGAAGGGGAGCACGCGGGCGACGGTGTCCTTCAGGCATTCGGTCAGGGGCACCTCGGACGGCGCCAGGCCTGCGTAGCGGCGGTCACCGCGCTCGCAGCGCGGGTCGGTGGGCTCCAGCGCCGGCGGCGGGGTGTCGTAGCTGCGGCGCCAGACCAGCACCTGTTGGTCGCCGTACTGGCGGGCTGTTTCGGCCTTGTTCAGGCCCTGCAGGGCACCGTAATGGCGCTCATTGAGGCGCCAGGCGTGGTGCACCGGCAGCCAGGTGCGATCGAGTTCGTCCAGGCAGTGCCACAGGGTGCGGGTGGCGCGTTTGAGGACGCTGGTGAAACACAGGTCGAAGTCGTAGCCCTCGCTGCGTAGCAGCCGGCCGGCGTCCTTGGCCTGCTGGATGCCGGTGGGGGTGAGGTCCACGTCGGTCCAGCCGGTGAAGCGGTTTTCGAGGTTCCAGGTCGACTCGCCGTGGCGAATCAGGACAAGTTTGTGCATGGGCAAGTGCCTGTCGAAGTCAAGGGCAAAGCCGGGATTCTAGAATCGAGGGCTTTTCGCCAGCCTGCAAGGACCTCTGTGAAGTTCATCATCGACAACTGGATGCTTATCTCGGTGGCTATTGCCTCCGGGGCGATGCTGCTGTGGCCCGCCCTGCGCGGCGCCGGCGGCCCGGGACTGAACCCCACGGCCGCCGTGCAGTTGATCAACCGCGAAAAGGCGGTGGTCGTCGACGTCGGCGACGCGCAGGAGTTCGCGGCCGGCCATGTGGGTGGCGCCCACCACGTGCCCCTGGAGCAGCTCGAAAGCCGTCTGCCCGAGGTGGTTCGCAACAAGTCCACCCCCGTCCTGCTGGTGTGCGCCAGCGGCGGGCGAGCCCAGCGCGCGCAGGGCGTGGCCCACAAGTTGGGGTACGCGCAGGCCCAGGTCCTGGCCGGCGGCCTGCGGGCCTGGAAAGAAGCCAGCCTGCCCCTTGAGAAAGCCTGAGTCACACCCACCCGCGAGCACCGCCATGTCCCAGCCTTCCATCCGCATGTACACCACCGCCGTCTGCCCCTACTGCCAGCGCGCCAAGCAGTTGCTCAAGGCCCGCGGGGTGGAGCAGATCGAGGAAATTCGCATCGACACCGACCCGCAGGCCCGCGCCCACATGATGGAAGTCACCGGTCGGCGCACCGTGCCGCAGATCTTCATCGGCGAGACCCATGTCGGCGGCTGCGACGACCTCATCGCCCTCGACGGGCGCGGCGGCCTGCTGCCTTTGCTGCAAGGCGCCTGAGATAATCGCCCTCTGATACCGTTCCAGCCCGCCCGGCCCGCCGTGCGGGCTTCTTCTTGATACGAAAGCTAGCCATGGCCGATACCCAGGACCCCGTCTTCCACATCCAGCGCGTCTACCTGAAAGAGGCCTCGCTCGAGCAACCCAACTCCCCGGCCATCCTGCTCGAACAGGAACAGCCCACGGTCGATATCCAATTGGGTATTGAGGCGGGCCAGGCTGCCGAAGGCGTGTACGAGGTCTGCGTTACCGCCACGGTCACCACCAAGATCGGCGATCGCACCGTGTTCCTGGTGGAGTGCAAGCAGGGCGGCATCTTCGAGATCCGCAACATCCCCGATGAACAGATGGGTGACATCATGGGCATCGCCTGCCCGCAGATCGTCCACCCCTACCTGCGCGCCAGCGTGGCCGACATCATCACCCGCGCGGGCTTCCCGCCGGTGCACTTGTCGGAGATCAACTTCCAGGCGATGTTCGAGCAGCAGCAGCAAGCAGCCGAAGATCCGCAGAAGCCCCTGGGCATCATCACCCAGGCCTGATCGCCACTGGGGCGAGGCCGTACCGCGATGAAGATCCTGGTCCTCGGCGCTGGTGCCTGGGGTACCGCCTTGTCGGTGAATGCCGCGGGCCGCCATAACGTGACGCTGTGGGCGCGCGACCCCGCGCAGGCCCGCGCCCTGCGCGCGGACCGCGAGAACCGCCGCTACTTACCCGCCATTGCCCTGCCGGCCCGCATCACTGTGAGCGATGCGGCCGACGCCGCTGCCTTGGCCCTGGGCCACGATCTGGTCATCATCGCGACGCCAATGGCGGGCCTGCGGGGCCTGCTCACCGGCCTGGCGGATACGCCCCTGCCGGTGGCCTGGCTGTGCAAGGGCTTCGAGGCGGGCGGCGACCCCCCGCGCGGCCTGCTGGGTCATGAGATCCGGGCCGAAGTGGCGCCGCGCATGGCCGCCGGCGCCCTGAGCGGCCCCAGCTTCGCGCTGGAGGTGGCGCGCGGCCAGCCCACCGCCCTGGTGGCCGCCAGCCCCCAGGCCGCAGTGCGCGATACCTTGGTGGCGGCCCTGCACAGCCCCAGCCTGCGTGTCTATGCCAATGACGACCTGGTGGGCGTGGAGGTGGGCGGTGCGGTCAAGAACGTGCTGGCTATCGCCACCGGCCTGTGCGACGGACTGGGCCTGGGCCTGAACGCCCGCGCAGCCCTCATCACGCGCGGCCTGGCCGAGATCACCCGCCTGGGCCTGGCTTTGGGTGCGCGGGCCGAGACCTTCATGGGCCTGTCCGGACTGGGCGACCTGGTCCTCACGGCCACCGGCGACTTGAGCCGCAACCGGCAGGTGGGGCTGCTGCTGGCCAAGGGCCAGACCCTGGCGCAGGCGGTGCAGTCGCTGGGCCATGTGGCTGAAGGCGTGTACTGCGCCCGTACCGTGGTGCAGCGGGCCGCGCTCCTGGGCGTGGACATGCCGATCGCGAGTGCGGTGGTGCAGATGCTCGATGGCACCCTCACGCCCGCCGCAGCGGTTTCCGCGCTCATGGGGCGAGACGCGCGCTTCGAGCGTTGATTTCGGCGCGATGCGCGTCCGGGGTCGATCGGCATACAGCCAAAAGTACAATCGCAGCCATGCTGCAGCAACGGACCCTCAAGACCCTCACGCGCGCCGTCGGCGTCGGCCTGCACAGCGGGCAGCGGGTCGAGCTCACGCTGCGGCCCGCGCCGCCAGACACTGGCATCGTGTTCCGCCGGGTCGATCTACCGCAGCCTGTGGACATCCCGGTCTCGGCCCAGGCGGTCACTGACACCCGTATGGCCTCCACCATCTCCAAGGGTGGGGTCAAGGTCTTCACCGTCGAACACCTCATGTCGGCCTGCGCCGGTCTGGGTTTGGACAACCTGTACGTTGACATCACCGCCGAAGAGGTCCCCATCCTCGATGGGTCATCGTCATCCTTCGTCTTCCTGCTGCAAAGCGCCGGCATCGAGCTGCAGCGCGCCCCGCGCCGCTTCATCCGCGTGCTGCGCCCGGTGGAGGTGCGCGAGGGCGAGGGCGAGAACCTCAAATGGGCGCGCCTCGTACCCCACCACGGCTACAAGCTCAGCTTCGAGATCGACTTCGCTCACCGCGTGGTAGATGCCACTGGCCAGCGCTACGAGTTCGATCTCAGCCGCGATTCCTACAGCCGCGACATCGCCCGCGCCCGCACCTTCGGCTTCACCAAGGACGTCGAGATGCTGCGCGCCAACGGTCTGGGCCTGGGCGCCGGTATGGACAACGCGGTGGTCATGGACGACTACCGCGTTCTCAACAGCGACGGCTTGCGCTACGACGACGAACTCGTCAAACACAAGATCCTGGACGCCATGGGCGACCTGTACCTGGTGGGTCGTCCCCTGCTGGCCGCCTACAGCGCCTTCCGCTCGGGCCATGGCCTGAACAACAAGCTCCTGCGCGAACTGCTCTCGCAGCCCGACCACTACGAGGTGGTGAGCTTCGAGGACGAGAAGCAGGCGCCCGCCGGCTTCGCGCAGGTCGCACGCGCCTGGTAGGAGCGGTCATGCTGGTCTTTCGCTGGGCCATTCTCCTGTTGCTGCTGGCTGCTGGCGTGAGCTTCGCCTTCTATGCCGGCACTGGTCAGGCCCGCTATCGCCAGTGGGGTCTGGTCATTCTCAAGTGGACGCTGCTGGCCGCCTTCGGTTTCTTCGCCGTCCTCATCCTCGAGCGGATCGCCTGATCCGCGGCGTCGACCGCTTCCCTGCGTTTTTAGCCCGTTCAAGCTCGGCGTTCGTGAACTCTGCACGCGTCCGTGCCGTGCGTTACGAACGTGACCTGAAGTAACTGCGCGGCAGTCGAACGCAAGCTCGTCTTTTCTCTCTGTCATGGGTCATCGCTGGCGCCGCCTGTGCGGCTGTCCGTGGTGTCTGGCTGATGTCTGGCCGTCGTTCAACCCAACTTTCGACGAGGCTTCCATGAACAGAGAGAACAGACCCAGGACATCGCTGAGGCGGTGCATCACGCTGCTGGGCTTCGCGATGCTCGCGTTGTCAGCCCAGGCCCAGGCGCCGGCTGCTGCAGGCGCAGGCACCCAAGCCACACCGAGGGCAGGCACAGACACCCCGCGGGCCTATATCGTGCTGTTGCGTGACGACGCGGTGAGCTCGGCGTCTGTCGCGCTGAGCGCCGTTCGGCCATTCAGCGGCCAGGTCTTGTACACCTACACCTCGGCCGTGAATGGCTTCGCCGTCACGGTACCCGCTTCGCGGGCGGATGAATTCATCGAGGCCATGCAGAACGACCCCAACGTGGACCTGGTGGAAGCCGACCAGCCGGTCTACACCCAGCAGACAGTGCAGCCCAACCCCCCCTGGGGTCTGGACCGTTCCGACCAGCGCAACCTGCCGCTGGACGCACGCTACACCTACACCGCCACCGGTGCCGGGGTGCGGGCCTACATCATCGACACCGGCATTTTTCCCAGCTATACCGATTTCGGCGGGCGCGTCACCTCGGGCTTTACCGCCATCAATGACGGCCGCGGTACCGCCGATTGCAACGGCCATGGCACCCATGTCGCCGGCACGGTGGGCGGTGCCACCTGGGGCATCGCCAAGGGTGTCACCCTGGTGCCGGTGCGCGTGCTCGGTTGCACCGGTTCGGGCAGCACCAGCGGCGTGATCGCTGGCATCGACTGGATGACAGCCAATGCACCCTTGCCTGCCGTGGCCAATATGTCGCTGGGTGGCGGCGCCTCCAGTGCCATGGACGCCGCCATCGCACGTGCCACTGCCAGGGGTATCCCGGTCGTGGTGGCCGCGGGCAACGAGAGCCGCAATGCCTGCCTGGGCTCGCCGGCGCGGGCGCCCTCGGCCCTGACCATCGGCGCCACCGACAGCGGGGATCGGCGTGCCTCGTTCTCCAATATCGGCAGTTGTCTGGACCTGTTCGCGCCCGGTGTGTCCATCCGCTCCGCCAGCAACACCTCGACCACCGGCAGTCGGGTCCTGAGCGGCACTTCCATGGCGTCGCCCCACGTGGCGGGCCTGGCCGCACTGGTCTTGCAGACGCAGCCGGGAGCCACGGCGGAACAGGTCAACGCGTTCATCAAGACCACCGCCACCCCCGGGAAGGTGATCGGCGCGGGCACCGGTTCGCCCAACCGGCTGATCTATACCCGCGGTACCGGTGACGCACCTCCCCCGCCGCCTCCCCCGCCCCCGCCTGGCGACCAGGTCGTTTCGGTGCGAAGCCTCGTCGGTGACGCGGACTTCTCCCACCGTGTGTGGACGGCCACCGTGGCGATCCGGGTCCATGACCAGCTGGGGGCGCTGGTGCCCGGTGCGCAAGTCACCGGTCGCTTCAGTGTGGGGGGCTCATCCGCCAGTTGCACGACCCTGGAGGATGGCCGCTGCGAGGTGACCAGCGGGTCCATCGCCAAGCGCACGCACTCCACCACCTTCACGGTGTCGAACATCAGCGGTAGTGGGATGACCTATGACCCCTCGCGCAATGCGGTGACCACGGTCACCGTCAATCGCCGCCGCGATTAGCGAGCCCCGGGCCGCTTTAGGCGGCCCGGCCCGCCTTGTAGGCGCCCGTGTTGCGTGGGGCACGGGCGCCGGCCTGCGCCAGCCGCGCCACGGCCTGGCCGGCATGCGCGTGCATCACGGCCAGACCCAGCGCGTCGGCGGCATCCGGTCCCGGCGGCCCCGGCAGTTTCAGCAGGCGCTGCACCATCGCCTGTACCTCGGGCTTGCCGGCACGTCCGTGGCCAGCCACCGCCCTTTTCATTTGCAGGGCCGTGTACTCGGCCACCGGCAGGCCGCAGGCCACCAGCGCCGTGATGCACGCACCACGGGCCTGGCCCAGCAGCAGTGTGGACTGCGGGTTGACGTTCACGAACACGATCTCGATTGCGGCCGCCTCGGGCTGGTAGCGCTCGCGCACCTCGCAGATTCCCTCGAACAGGGCCTTCAGGCGTGCCGGCAGGTCGCCGCGCGGCAGGTGCTGGGTGCGGATCGTGCCGCTGGCCACATAGCGCAGCGCGGCACCGTCGTGCTCGATCACGCCGAAGCCAGTGGTCTGCAGGCCGGGGTCGATGCCGAGAATGCGCATGGGTACGGGGACGGGGCCGAAAAGTCGCTCTGCAGCCGATTGTGCGGCATCCCTCGCGGGTACACGCCTTGCCGGTAGCTGCGCATCCAACCCTCGCAACAAGGCAGACCATGCGCACTCCGATCAGCAACCTGTTGGCGGCCCACCGGGCCGTCATTGAAAGCACCCAGGACATTGGCCTCAAGGGCGTGGAGGTGGCGACCCGCTTCTTCGAGCTGCAGACCCAGGCCGCCCAAGGCATGCTGGCCTCCGGCGGTGATGCAGCCCACGGCGGCATGCCCGATGCAGTGGCCATGGCCCGGGGCAGTGCCGAGTACACCCAGCGGGCGGTGTCGCTGGCCTGGCAGACCCATGCGGAGCTCACCCAGCTGGTCAATCGTCAGGTGGGGCAGCTGCAGACCCTGTTCAACGAGCTGCTGACGGCTGCCATCCACATGCAGGGCAGCATCCGCACGCACGAGGCCGGCTTGGGCGGGCGGCGCCACGCCCCAGCCAAGGCGGGGACGGAGACGGCTTGACCGACAATCCCGGGGATGGATGCCGACGACACGCCGCAGCTGCCCAACCCCTACGACCTCATCGGCGGTGAGCCGGTGGTGCGGGCCCTGGTCGACCGCTTCTACGACCTGATGGACCTGGAGCCGGGCTATGCGGCCCTGCGCGCCTCGCACGGCAGCGAACTGACACAGGCGCGCCAGAAGCTGTTCATGTTCCTTTCCGGCTGGTTGGGCGGACCACCGCTGTATGTCGAGCAGTACGGCCATCCGCGCCTGCGGATGCGGCACATGCCGTTTTCCATCGGCATTCAGGAGCGCGACCAGTGGGTGGCGTGCATGCATCAGGCCATGGGCGAGGTCGGGATCGAACCGCAGATGGCCGCGCGTCTGAAGGCCTCGTTCATGCAGACGGCGGACTGGATGCGCAACCGGGCGGGGGCTTAGGGGCGTGGCCCGCCGCATCCTCCTCCTGGGTGCTACCGGCACCATCGGCCAGGCCACCGCCCGGGCGCTGCTCGCGCGGGGGCATGAGGTGGTGTGTTTTCTGCGCCCGCCGGCCGACGCGCAGGCCGTCGCCCGCGGGTTGCCGGGTGCCACGCTGCGCTTTGGCGACGTGACGTCTGCCACCTCGTGGGCCCAGGACGCCCTGCGCGGAGAGCGCTTTGACGCGCTGGTCTCCTGCCTGGCCTCGCGCACCGGCGCACCCCGCGACGCCTGGGCCATCGACCATGACGCCCATGTCCTGGCGCTCGAGGCCGCGCGCGGTGCCGGGGTGACCCAGGCGGTACTGCTGTCCGCGATCTGCGTGCAGAAACCGCTGCTGGCCTTCCAGCGGGCCAAGCTCGCCTTCGAGCAAAAGCTGATGGACTCAGGTCTGGCCTGGTCCATCGTGCGGCCCACGGCCTTTTTCAAATCGCTCTCGGGCCAGATCGAGCGCGTGCGCCGGGGCAAGCCGTTCCTGGTGTTCGGTGATGGCACGCTTACTGCCTGCAAGCCGGTCAGCGACGACGACCTGGCCGATTTCATCGCGGGCTGCCTCGACGATCCGGCCCGCCGCAACCGCATCTTGCCGATCGGCGGGCCCGGCCCGGCCATCACGCCGCGCGAGCAGGGCGAGCACTTGTTCAAGCTTCTGGGACAAGCTCCGAAGTTCAAGCAGGTGCCTGTGGGCCTGCTCGATGCGGTGATTGCGGTGTTATCGCTGGCCGGGCGGGTGGTGCCCGCCCTGGCGGCCAAGGCTGAACTCGCGCGCATCGGCCGCTACTACGCCACCGAGTCCATGCTGGTGCTCGATCCCGCCACCGGGCGCTATGACGCCGACGCCACGCCGTCCACCGGACGCGAGACGCTGTTCGACTTCTACGAGCGCCTGGTCAAGCAGGGTGAGCGCGCGCCGGACCTGGGCGATCACGCGGTGTTCTGAGTTTCGGCCCGCCCCGTGCGTGTGCCGCCCGTCTCAGGCCGAGGGCTTGAGCAGCACCACCAGCGCGCCGGCCCCGCCTTCCGAGGCGCGGGCCTGCACAAAGGCCATCACCTCGTTCTTTTGCACCAGCCAGCCCTGCACCTTGCCTTTGAGCACCGGGGTCTTGCCTGGGGAGCCCAGGCCCTTGCCATGCACCACCCGTACGCAGCGGATGCCGTGGCGGTGGGCCTCCCGGATGAACGTGGCCAGCGCTTCACGCGCATCGTCGCGGCGCAGGCCGTGCAGGTCGACTTCTCGCTGGATGCTCCACTCGCCCCGGCGCAGCTTGCGCGTCACGTCGGTGCCCACGCCCGGGCGGCGAAAGCTCATGGCGTCATCGACGTCCAGCAGCGTGCTGGTGTCGAACTCGTCGCTCAGGGCCTCTTGCAGCACGCGGCGTTCGTCCAGCTGGCGCTGCACCGGAACCGGCGGAGGCTGCTCTCGCGCCAGCAGCACCCGCGCCGGCACGTCCAGCGGCTGCACCCGACCTGCGGCCCGCGAGAACAGATGCTTCTCGGCCTGGGCGCGACGCTCTGCTTCGATGCGTTCGGCCTCCTGCGCCTCCTGGCGCGCACGCACCTGCGCCAGCCTTTGCTGGATGCCTTGCAGGTCCTGGAGTGACTTGGCCTTCATGCGGTACTGCGTAAATCGGAGGAACGTTGGGGGTCAGCCTACATCAGGCCGCGTTGGGCCATCGACAAGGCCTGGCCTGGCCCTACGATCACATGGTCCAACACCCGCACGTCCACCAGGCCCAGGGCCGCGCGCAGGGCGTGGGTGAGGGTCTCGTCGGCGCGCGAGGGGCGTACCTGGCCGCTGGGGTGGTTGTGCGCCAGCACCACGGCGGCGGCTCGGTGATGCAGCGCGCGCACCACCACCTCGCGTGGGTACACGCTGGTCTCGGACAGCGTGCCGCGGAACATTTCTTCCATCACGATCATGCGGTGCTGTGCATCGAGGAACAGGACCGCGAAGACCTCGTGCCCGTGGTGCGACAGGTGCAATTGCAGGTACTGCGTCACCGCGTCGGCTGAATTCAGTACCTCGCGCGCGCGCAGTTGTTCGGCCATGGCGCGTCGGGCCAGTTCCAGTACCGCCACCAGCTGCGCGCGCTTGGCCGTGCCGCCCAGGCCCTTGATGCGCCCCAGGGCGCGGGCATCGGTGTGCAGCAGGCCGGCCAGCCCGCCGAAGGTGTCCACCAGCTCCTGGGCCAGGGCCATCACCCCCTTGCCGGCCAGGCCGGTCCGTAGCAGCAGGGCCAGCAGCTCGGTGTCGGACAAGGCGCTGGGGCCGCGGGCCAGCAGCTTCTCCCGGGGGCGGGCGTCGGCGGGGAGATCGAGCAGGGCCATGGGTTCCTACAATGGGGGGATTAGTTTAGCGAGACCTCGCGTTCCACCCGACCCCTATGGCTACCCCTGCGCTCCGCATCACGGCCGGTTCCTTCCTGACCCTGCACTACCGCCTGGCCGGGCCTGCGGGCGACATCATCAACACCTTCGAGGGCAAGCCCGCCACCCTGACACTGGGCTCGGGCGAACTGGCCCCGGCGGTGGAGCAGCGCCTGGTCGGTCTGGAAGAGGGCGCCCGCGCCACCTTCGAGATCCCTGCGGGCGAGGCCTTCGGCGAGCGCAACCCCGACATGCGCCAGTGGGTGGCCCGCAAACTCCTGAATGAGATGGGCGACCCCCACGAGCAGTACGCGGTAGGCGATGTGGTGCAATTTCCCACGCCCGACGGCCGCGGTACCTATGCCGGCTATGTGCAGCAGGTGGGGCCGGGCGCCTCCGGTGAGGCCGACGCCGTGCTGTTTGACTTCAACCATCCCCTGGCGGGCCAGCCCGTCACCTTCGAAGTGCATGTGATCGGAGTGCTATGACCGCAGTTGCCCCCGCCGAGATTCTGCTGGCCGAGCCGCGCGGCTTTTGCGCCGGCGTCGACCGCGCCATCGAGATCGTCGAGCACGCCCTGGCCAAATTCGGCGCGCCGATCTACGTGCGACACGAGATCGTGCACAACACCTTCGTCGTCAATGACCTCAAGGCCAAGGGCGCCATCTTCATCGAGGACCTGGCCGATGTACCCCCCGGCGCCACGCTGGTGTTCTCGGCGCACGGCGTGAGCAAGGCGGTGCAGGAAGAGGCGCAGCGGCGCGGCTTTTCGATCTTCGACGCCACCTGCCCGTTGGTCTCCAAGGTGCATGTTGAGGTGGCCAAGCTGGCGCGCGAGGGCTATGAGTTCCTCATGATCGGTCACAAGGGCCACCCCGAGGTGGAAGGCACCATGGGCCAGTTGGACGACGGCATCCATCTGGTGGAGGACGTGGGCGATGTGGCCCGTGTGCAGCCCG
This sequence comes from Pseudomonadota bacterium, assembly GCA_041169755.1. Taxonomy (GTDB): domain Bacteria; phylum Pseudomonadota; class Gammaproteobacteria; order Burkholderiales; family Burkholderiaceae_C; genus Ramlibacter. The sequence goes on from JBEEIS010000033.1 coordinate 33,556, forward strand.
GGCAGACCGAGAAGCTCGCGGTCGTGACCCAGACCACCTTGAGCGTGGACGACGCTGCCGAAATCATGGCTGCTGTCATCGAGCGCTTTCCCAGCGTGCGCCGGCCCAAGCAGCAGGACATCTGCTACGCCACCCAGAACCGGCAGGATGCGGTCAAGGTGATGTCGCGACAGGTGGACGTGGTGATCGTGGTGGGCAGTCCCACCAGCTCCAACAGCAACCGCCTGGCCGAACTGGCCCGCAAGCTGGGCGTGCCGGCCTATATGGTCGATGACGCGTCCGAGCTGCAGGTGCAGTGGCTCGAGGGCAAGGCCCGCGTGGGCCTGACCGCGGGTGCGTCGGCGCCCGAGGTGCTGGTGCAGGACGTGATCGCACGCATCCGCATGCTGGGCGCGGTCGCCGTGCGCCGCATGGACGGTATCGAAGAGACCGTGAAGTTTCCGCTGCCCAAGGGCCTGAAGCTGGATGCGCCGTGAATCGCCACGAGATCGCGCTGGCTTCCGAGCGCTTTGCTGCCGCAGGCCGTGTCTTCCTGCGCGAGACGCCCCTGTGGCAGTTGCCAGGGGCCGCACTGGGGGTTGATTGCGCCGAGGTCTGGCTCAAGCTCGAGCACCTGCAGGTGGGTGGTAGCTTCAAGGCGCGTGGCATGTACAACCGCCTGCTGGCGAACGCGGTGCCCGCCAGCGGCGTGATCATCGCCTCGGGTGGCAATGCGGGCATCGCCACCGCAGCGGCGGCGCAGGCCCTGGGCGTGCGCTGCGAGGTCTTCGTGCCCACGGTGTCGCCCCCGGCCAAGCAGGCCAAGTTGCGGGATCTGGGCGCGCAGGTGGTGGTGACGGGTGCGGTCTATGCCGAGGCCTACCAGGCCTGCCTGGCTCGCCAGCAGGAAACGGGCGCGCTGCTCACGCATGCCTACGACCAGCCGGAGGTGGTGGCCGGTGCCGGCACCCTGGCGCAGGAGATGCAGGTCCAGGCTGGCGCCTGCCCCGACAGCGTGCTGGTGAGTGTGGGTGGGGGTGGCTTGATCGGAGGCATCGCCGCCTGGTTTGAGGACCGCACGCGCGTGGTGGCTCTGGAGCCCGAACGGGCCCCCACGCTTTACCGGGCCCGGGCTGCGGGCCAGCCGGTGGACGTGGACGTGAGCGGCATCGCCGCCGATTCGCTGGGGGCGCGGCGCATCGGCGACATTGCGTGGGCGGTCACGCAGCAGCATGTGCCCGAGGCGCTGGTGCTGTCCGATGACGCGATCCGTGATGCCCAGCGCTGGCTCTGGAAAGAGATGAAGCTGCTGGTCGAACCGGCGGCGGCTCTGGGCCTGGCGGCCCTGCAGACCGGCGCCTATGCCCCCCGAGCCGACGAGCGGGTGGCGCTGATCGTGTGCGGGGCGAACGTGGATCCGGGGAGCGTGGGGTAGCTTTCAGGAAGTCCTGAACGGCCAGCTTTTTTTGGTGCAGATGCGTACCAAATTTGGTACAATTTCGGGATGAAACCCGTCCTTGAAGTCCTGTTCTTCGCGACGGGGTCAGGTCACGAACCCGTACTCGAGTGGTTGCGCGGATTGCCCGCACCGGACCGTAAATCGATCGGCGAAGACATCAAGACCGTTCAATTCGGTTGGCCCATGGGCATGCCCCTGGTCCGTTCCTTGGGCGGGGGCATCTGGGAAATCCGCAGTCGACTGGAGAACCGTATCGCGCGTGTTCTCTTCGCCCTGGAGGGTGCCACCATGGTGCTGCTGCATGGGTTTATCAAAAAGCAGCAGGCAACGCCTCAACCTGACCTCGTGCTCGCGCGGGATCGGTTGAAACAGCTCAAAAGAGGTTGAATATGAGCAACAAGCACATGGGGTCACGGTTCGACGATTTCCTCGAGGACGAGGGAATGCTGGAGGAAGCCACTGCGGTCGCCCTCAAACGCGTGATCGCCTGGCAGATCGCCCAGGAGATGAAGGCGCAGAACCTGACCAAGACCACCTTGGCCAAGCGCATGCACACCAGCCGTGCGGCACTCAATCGTCTGCTTGATGAAGAAGACGCCAGCCTGACCCTGACCACGCTGGCCAGTGCTGCCGCCGCCTTGGGCAAGACCGTGAGCCTGCACCTGGCGCCTGCCGACGGTGCGAAGCCCGCCACGTCCCGTTCGCGCGCCATGGCCAAAGGCGCTTCGGATGCCCGTGCCGCAGCGCCTCGGGCGCCCGCGGCGAAACGGCCCGCTGCCGCCCGGCGCGGCGCCTGAGCCCCTCGCTGCGCCCCCTAAAATCCGCAGATGCTCGACATCAGCCTCCTACGCAAAGACCTCGATTCGGCCGTGGCTCGCCTGGCCACGCGCAAGAACCCCCAGCCTTACCTGGACGTCGAGGCCTTTCGGCGCCTGGAGGCCGAGCGCAAGACGATCCAGACCCGCACCGAGGAACTGCAGTCGCAGCGCAACACGCTGTCCAAGCAGATCGGCCAGCTCAAGGCCAAGGGCGAATCGGCCGACGCGGTGATGGCACAGGTGGCCGCGATCAAGACCGAGCTCGATCAATCCGCTGCCCGCCTGGAGCAGCTGCAGCCCGAGCTGCAGGCCTTGCTCCTGGCCGTGCCGAACCTGCCCCAGGACGGCGTGCCCGTGGGCGCCGACGAAACCGGCAACGTGGTCCTTCGCCAATGGGGCACGCCGCGCACCCTGGACTTCGCCGTGCGTGACCATGTGGACATCGGCGAAGCCCTGGGCCTGGACTTCGAGACCGGCGTGAAGCTGGCCGGTGCTCGCTTCACCGTCATGAAGGGCCCGATTGCCCGCCTGCACCGCGCGCTCGCGCAGTTCATGCTGGACGTGCAGACCCAGGAGCATGGCTACACCGAGTGCTATACGCCCTACATCGTCAACGCCGAAACGCTGCGCGGCACCGGCCAGTTGCCCAAGTTCGAGGGCGACCTCTTTGCCGCCAAGAAGGGCGGCCAGGAAGGCGAGGCGGCGAGCGAGGATGCTGCCCTCTACCTGATTCCCACCAGCGAAGTCACGCTCACCAACTTTGTGCGTGACGAGATCCTGGCCGAGGCCGAGCTGCCGGTCAAACTCACCGCCCACACGCCGTGCTTTCGCTCCGAGGCGGGCAGCGCCGGGCGCGACACGCGCGGCATGATCCGCCAGCACCAGTTCGACAAGGTGGAAATGGTGCAGATCGTGCACCCCGAGAAAAGCGCCCAGGCCCTGGATGAAATGACCGGTCATGCCGAAGCCGTCCTGCAAAAGCTCGGCCTGCCTTATCGCGTCATGCTGCTTTGCACCGGCGACATGGGCTTTGGTGCGGCGCGCACGCACGACCTGGAGGTCTGGCTGCCCGCGCAGAACACCTACCGTGAGATCAGCTCCGTGAGCAACTGCGAGGCCTTCCAGGCCCGCCGCCTGCAGGCCCGCTACAAGACGGCGCAGGGCAAGAACGAACTGGTGCACACGCTCAATGGCTCGGGTCTGGCCGTGGGCCGCACGCTGGTGGCGGTGCTGGAGAACTACCAGAACGCCGATGGCTCGGTCACGGTGCCCGAGGTGCTGCGGCCCTATCTGGGTGGTTTGAGCGTCCTCCAGGCCTGATCTCCGGGCGCGCGCGCTGCGATGCGCGTAACCCCCGTAACGCGCGTAATCGCGGTAACAGACGCTCAAGTTTTTCCAGTGGGCATCCCAGAATCCGGGCATGGCCATTGGAATCAACACGCCCTACGGCGCACTGAACGCGTTGCGCGTCGCATCGGCCGATGCGACCCGCGCCTCCGAGCGAATCAGCAGCGGGCTGCGGGTCAACCGCGCCAGTGACGACCCCGCAGGTCTGTCGCTCGCCACCAGCCTGGCCACGGAAATCGGTGGATACACCCAGGTCAAAAGCAACCTGACTTCGGCGATCACCAAGGTCGAACAGGTTGGCGACTCTCTCTCGAGCATCTCCACCATCCTGTCGTCCATGAAGACGCTGGCCCTGGCGTCGATCAGCGCCTCCAGCGATACCGATCGCGCCACCTACCAGACGGCCTTCGCGTCCTACATGGACGACATCGACACCCTGGCGTCGGCCACCACCATCGCGGGTTCGTCTGTCCTGGATGGCACGTCGACCTCGGTCACCCTCCAGGTGGGCATCGAGACCACCGACACCAAGACGTTGACGTTCTTCAATTCCTCCACGGGAAGCAGTGGTCTGAACATCAGCAGCCTGAGCATTTCGACCGCCGCGACCGCCGCGACCGCCTACGCTGCCCTGGAAACGCCGATCGACACCACCACCACCCGCATTGCCACGGTGGGCGCCTATGAAAGCGCGCTCGGCTACCTCAGTGATTTCGCGGACACCATGATCGTGAACACGACCGCCGGCTACGACAACATCATGTCGGCCGACGTGGCCGCCGAAGCGACCAACCTGGCCGCTGCGGAGATCCGACAGAACTCGTCGACGGCGATCGTGGCCCAGTCCAATTCGCTGAGCAAGGAACTGGTGGACTTCCTCTTGCAGTCCGTGGTCGATTGAGAGTCGCCTGATGGTCGTCAGCCCGATCCGGCGCCGGCGTGCCATCCGGACCTACCAGGACCTGGGGGGTGGGGTCTACGCCCGGCGTCACACGCCGGCGGCCTTGATGGAAGCCTTGCTCGACGCCTTGAACAACAACCTCTGTGCGGCCCGACGCGCGCTGACCCGTGGTGGTCAACGCAGCGGGCCGTTGACCAAGGCCAGCCTGATCATCGCGAGCTTGCACCGGATGCTGGACGCCCGGCAGGCTCCTGCCACCACGAACCGTCTGGCCGGCATCTACCGCTACCTGCTGGCGCGCATCAACCGCATCAATCGCAGGAACGGCGAAGAAATCCTGGAGGAATTGATCGCCCTGGTCGGCACCATCCGGTCTGCCTGGGCCGTGTCGGACAGCGCTCGATCAGCCGGTGCGAAAGATGCGCCAGCCGCCGTCCATCTTGCGCAGGGAAAACTTCCAGCCCAGGTGATTGCGCTTCACGAACTGGATCGCCGCCACCCGCGCGCTCTCGGCCTTCTTGAAGTCGTGGATGAACAGGTTGTCGCCTACACCCATGGCCGAAAAGGGATAGCGCACCCGGTCGGGGCACGCCACTTCGCCGTTTGATTTTTCCAGGGTGTACATCGGGGCCTTCCGCCTAGTCCTGAAGAATCGGATCGAGGCGAAATTTCTTGAGGGGCGGCCCCGCCCACGCCTTCAGAACACAACCGGGTCCGTGTGCCACTGGAAGCGGCCATCGGGCAATTCCTGGATGAAGCCCTGCGCCACCAGGCTGCCAAAGTCGCCCACGTAATCGCGCGTGGTGTCCGCAATCAGCCACACCCGGCCGTCCTGCACGAAGGGCAGGTAGGAGCGGCTATCGGGCACGCGCTCATTGCCTTCGTAGAAGCTGTCCAGGATGGACGCCACGTCGTCGGACAGGCTGGCGTCGACTGCAAACTGCGTCAGCAGGTGGGCGCCGTTCTCGGGACTGTCGACGAACAGGATGCGGTTCTCCAGCCCCACCGCGGACAGCAGCGACGCCATGAGCAGGGCCTGGTCGTCGCAATCGCCGCCGCCGATCTGCAGGGTATCGGCCGGTGCGGCCAGGAAGTCCACGTCCTTTTTCTGGCCGCCTTGCATGGTGATCGGGTCGTACACGTAGTTGACCCGCGACTTCACGTATTCGAACAGGGCCGCTGCCTGCAGCATCTTTTCTTGCTCGCCGCCGTGGGCGCCGGCGTAGGGGCTGACCACCTGCACGGCGATGTTGCGCACCGAGTTGGCATCCACGTAGGCGCGGTAGTCGATGTGGCCGGTGTCGTGACGCATCAGGCTGGCGCTACTGCCTGGCACTGGGGTGGTCGGGCGCGGCGCGGGCTGGGGAGTGGGCGCGGGTGTCACGGCTTGGGGCGCCGCGTTCGACGACGAGGACGATTCGCCCAGCGCGTGCGCGTAAGCAAAGAACATGAACAGGTTCATGTGAATCCGATCGGCCACCGGAAACGCCTGCGTGCCCGGCCAGAGGCTCATTTGCGACCAGGCTGCGGGGTTGAGGGTCAGGAGCAGCTCGGTGTTGTGCTTGGTGGCCTCGGCCAGTTGGGTGGCGTAGGTCCAGAGGTTCAGGTAGCGCCAGTCGTTGAGGTCGGAGGTGAAGAGGTTGTGCGCGAAGCACACCACCATCCACCCCAGCGACCAGAAGGCGCCGGCCATCGCCGCGTAAACCAGGCCCATGACCAGGCCATTCAGACGAAAGTTCAGCCAGATCTGAACCAGAATGAGGGCCATGAGGCCATGGATGAGCCAAGGGGAATTCATGGGGGCTCATCATATTGACTACGGGTGAGCGCCCTGGCCGGGCTTTCTGGGGCCTTGGGTTAGAATCTTGGGCTTCGCACCACAGCGAAACCATCAACCCAGGAGCGGTGGCAGAGTGGTCGAATGCGCCGGACTCGAAATCCGGTATACGGGTCTCCCGTATCGAGGGTTCGAATCCCTCCTGCTCCGCCATGCAAACTTTCTTCAAAGTTTCAATTCTTCAATCCCCATCGGCAAGCTGTTGATCTGATTGGATTTTTCCCCATCAGCTCCTGACCAGCGATTGAAGAAAGTGGCTCTTCCTAAGGCCAAAATGCAGATTGAGACGTTGTTCTGCTCAGAGCCTCCTGACTGAGCGAGTTCGAAAAACTCAACAAGAACAACGACTTACGCCGATTTCGAAACTCTCTCGTTGCCGTACTTTTCCGAAAAAGTCAGGAGCTTTTGCGGGAGCCCAGTTTTCATGCGGGATGGGAGCGGTGGGGATGCGAATTGTTTTCAGGCTCCTGCCCTGAAGAGCAAAGCGGAAACAGCTCTGTCAATCGCTTCGACATTGGTCTTGTCAGTGATTCCGATGGCGCTGAGGGTGGCCCAACCGTGACAAAAGGCCAAAATCTGATGTGCCACCTCTGAGGCGTGACTGGCTTGATCATTACGCGACGGCAAAGCATGGGCGACTGCCTCGACCAAATGGCTCAGAGTGGCCATTGCCCTTTCCTGGCTTTCCCTCGGTGGCGTGAAGTCGGCGCTATGACCGCCGAGCATCAAGGCGTAGTGCTGCGGGTACTCTGCAGCGATTTGCAGATATGCACGACACAACTGTTGCACGCGCTTTTCGGCAGGCAGAGATAACGGTATCGCACGCTGTGCAGCCGCCAGCACTTCAAAGCCCTCATCGAAGAGCGCCTGCAACAAGCCATCCTTGCCTTGGAATCGGCTGTACACCTGCATGGTGGTGCAGCCGGCAGCTTCTGCAATACGGCGCAGCGACAAGCCAGGCAAACCGCTGGTTATGAAAATTTCGCGGGCAGCGTGGAGTAACGCAGCCGACGTTTCATCGCCAGAAGCTGGTGACGACCATTCAGCTGAGCGGTCAGATTTTTGGGCTGCAGTGGTTTTTTTCATAACGCTGTTATCATCGTTCCATAACAGCGTTATTGAAAGGGTCTGTTGTGAAGAAAATGATGCAGATTTCGCTGATCACAAATGTCGTCGTGCTCATCCCCGTGTGTTTAAGTTTGCTGCTGGATGCACCCTGGGTGCCAAACGGCTGGGGAGAATTCAGTCCGGCACGCGGCATCTTGCTCTCGATCTATGGTGCTATATTGCTCGTTTCGCTGGGCCTGCTTTGGCGGACAGAGCCTGTTGCGGTTGCAGCCTTGCTTTTGGTACAGGTCATCTACAAGATCACGACGCCTTTTACGGTCGGTTCGTTTGAAAATCCGGTAGTCATCAGCAACCTGGTGGTCGCTGCGTTACACGCAATGACGTTAAGCCTGATTGTGCGAGAGCTACGCCAAAGTCACTGAGGCCAGGGTGTCGTGAAGTGCCTGGTTCTTCAGGTCTTGATTGCTGCCCAGTTCGAATCCCAGACCCCACCAAAAACGATGCTTTTCGACCTGAGCAAGTTAGTTAAACAATCTCTTTTGGGCCGCCAGACAAACTTTCTTCAAAGTTTCAATTCTTCAATACCGGCCGGCAAGCTGTTGATTTGACTGGCGTTTGCTCCATCAGCTCCTGAATGGAGATTGAAGGAAGGTCCGTCATACAGGGGCTTCGACTCGATTGAGACGCCGTTCTGCTCAGAAGCACCTGGCTGAGCGAATTCGAAAGTCAGATTCTTGGCTGTACCGAATACACATCACATCGTTGCCTGTAGGTGCGGCAGGGCCTTCCCCCAGGCTAGGAGTCTGTAGGTACGCGGGCAAGCGATGAAGTAGGGATCGCTCTCAATCAATTCAACTGCACGGGTACGGTTGGCGACTTCAAATACCCACAGGCCTCCCACATAGCTCCCTCCATGCTCGTTTCTGAGCCCGCCGGCCATCGGAATTTCGGTGTGGTGCTCTTCGAGGTAACGCAAATGATCGGGCTCCAGCCTATTGCGTACCTCCGCCATCTCTGTCGAGTCGTCAAAGACCACAACGAAGCGCATGTTCAACCTCCCACCTGGGCCGGTGAAGCGTGCAGTTGCAATCCAAGTGCAGAAACGACCTTCATGATCGTCGCGAACTCGGGGTTGCCGTCAGCCGAGAGGGCCTTGTAGAGGCTCTCTCGACCCAACCCCGCGTCGCGGGCGATCTGACTCATGCCTTTGGCGCGTGCAATATCGCCGAGCGCGGCGGCAATCAGTGCAGAGTCCCCTTCTTGAAGCGCTGCTTCCAAATAGGCTGCCATGTCCTCGTCGGTGATCAGGTGCTCGGCGGGATCCCAGATGCGTGTCTTGGTTTTGGGCATGGTCACTACTCCTTCAAATCTTTTGCCAATGCCTTGGCGTTGCGGATGTCCTTGTCCTGAGTGGACTTGTCTCCTCCAGCCAGCAAGACAATCACGACCTCGCCGCGCTGGATGAAATAGATCCGGTATCCGGGCCCGTGATCAACCCTCAGTTCCGACACGCCATCACCCACAGGCTTGGCATCGCCGGCGTTGCCGAGAGACAAGCGTCGGATGCGGATGTCGATGCGGGCTCGGGCGACTCGGTCTCGCAGTCCAGAAAACCATTTGGCGTAGGCTTCAGTCTGCTGGATCTGGATCATGCTTTAATGTATCCCATGGGAAACATTTTCGTCAAGCTCCGCCTGGGCAGCTTGTGAGTTCGAATCCCCGACCCGACCAAAAACCGGGGACAGAAAACTGAGCGAGTTGGTTAAACAATCTCTTCTGCTCCGCCAAGACTGCAAAAGGCCCATCCGAAACGGTGGGCCTTTTTGTTGGGCAGATTCGAAAGGATGGCTGCTTTGCAGCGATGGGCGTCATTCGCTGCTAATGGTCGTTTTCACGGTCCAGGACCAAAAGCAGTCACCAGCCGCCTCCTGCGTGCGTGCGCCTCACCCGGCCTAAAGCGTTGATCACGTGGGTCTTGCCGCACAGCTGGCGACCGCGAGCTGGCAGCGGCCCACGAAGCGGCACAGCGGGGTCCATAACAAGAAGTTACAGTAAGTCCGTGTCCATCTCCTGAGGCGATTGATGACGACGAAAGACAGGCTGGCAACGGCGCAATGGGTCGTGGAACGTAACCTCGCGTGGATCGCTGCAGCCGACGCCAAGGTTGCTATCGTCGTTGCGCTGAATACCGCCATGCTGGGCGGCCTAGCTGGCGCGTTTGGATGGGCGGATGCATCACGCACCCTTTGGGCCTACCTGCTGTCGTCAGCCTCTGCAGTCCTGACCAGTGGCGGGGTGTTCTGTGCAGCGATGGCAATGTTTCCTCGAACCGACGGTCCGAACAAGTCGCTGCTCTTTTCGAAGCCCATCGCGCAGATGAGCCTCAACGAGTACCAGGTGGCACTCAAGGCTGCTACCGACGAAGAGCTGCTGGATGACTGGGCGGGTCAGGTTCATCGAAACGCCGAGATCGCCACGAAGAAGTTCCATTGGGTGACGCTCGCGATGCGCTGGTCATTTCTCGGCCTGCCGGCCTGGGCAGCTGCGATTGCCGTCTTGCTGAACAAGTGAGCTGGCAATGGCGTTGATCGACGATCTGAAGAAGGAAGTATGGGACATCTACGTCGAGAGTTGGGACGTTCAGCGCGCTCAAGTGGTGCCCGGCCCCGATGATCTACGCCTTACCAATCATGCTAAGGAGTTCGACGGAGTCACCGTGCTGTACGCCGATTTGGACGGTTCAACTTCAATGGTCGACAACTACGGGTGGCAGCTCTGCGCCGAGGTCTACAAGGCGTATCTGCGCTGCGCTGCCCGAATCGTGAACGACGAAGGTGGGACGATCACAGCCTATGACGGCGATCGCATCATGGCCGTCTTCATCGGCACGGCGAAAAACACTTCGGCGGTGCGCGCAGCGCTGAAATTGAATTATGTGGTGCGTGAAGTGCTGAATCCACTCTTCGCACGGTTGTACAAACACTTGGCGTTCGCCATCCGGCATTCTGTGGGTATCGACACCAGCGAGATGCGCGCCGCGCGGATCGGCGTGCGTGGCAGCAACGACCTGGTATGGGTTGGTCGTGCGGCGAACCATGCGGCAAAGATAGCCGCTATCGAAGGTCAACCGATATGGATAGCTGGCGAGGTCTACGGGAACATGCACGAGTCCGTCAAATTCGACAAGAACGGCGTGGACGTTTGGGAGGCGTACACGTGGAACCCAATGAATAAGCGTCTCATCTACGGCACGAGTGGTTGGTACATGTTCTAGGCAGACGAACCCGACTTTCCGCCGGTGGGGTCGGACCTGCCGGGCCGTTCACGGGCGACCGCACGGCATTTTGGGATTTCACACGCTGCCGAACCCCGTTTCCGTCGTTTGACCCTAGCCGGTACACCAACGGCCCGCCCGTTCCCGAAGGCACAGTGAGCTACACCTTTGGCACCGTCGTCAGCCAGGGCACAACCGTGTTGCCGAGGCCATACGGCAAAACTGTACAAAATTGTGATGTACCCCACGGGACCATGTTGACCCCTTGGCCACGTAGCATCGTCCGCCGGCCGGACGCTTACGGTAAAGCAGCATTCAGGACAGGCAGAGTTCAACGGCTGGTGTTGGTGGTTTCGGCTGTTCAGGCACTGGATCGCGAATGACTCAGACCAGCCTTAAGCGGTACTCCCCCAAGCCACCTACCTAATCCTCAAGCGCGACAACTCCCGCATCAGTCAAATAGCGCGCCACCGCGTCGAATTCAGCCGGTCGTCTGGTCTCATCCTCCGGGTCTCCTTGCGGCACCCAAATGACCAATCCTTCCCGGGCGCGTGTCAGTAGGACGCGGTAGGAGTTCACGATCATGGCGGTCCGCTTAGAGTCTTTCACCAGGTTCCAGCGATTCCCCGCCAGCGTTCTTGCCGTCCACTGCCCGTCCTGGTGTACCAGGTCCCCTCCCCAACACAAGCAAGCAAAGTCAAGCTCCAGTCCTTGACTCGTGTATTCGTTGGCGGGGACCTCAAGCGCATAAGAAGAACGGATATCTCCAGGCGGGTTCAGGTACCAAAGTGCGATCGAGGATCCGTCGGTGGCGTTGAGGGTCTCGCCCAGACCATCCGCTCGAAGCCGTCGCGCACCACTGGACGCGACGAGTCCCATGCGACGTTCGCCCTGCGTAGCTCTTTTGAGCCATGCCTTTGCCGTCTTGAGGCTTCGAGTCAGGTGCATGGGATAAGTCAATCCGCTCGCGATCGCCCGTGCTTTATCTTTATCGCCCACCAGGACGGCGTCTATCCAGGCGCCAAGATCGGGTGAGCGGAAGGCGCGCATTGGGACTTCGAGGTGTAGCGCCGATTGCGGCTCGCAGTGCACTCGGTCTGTCAGAACGCCAAGCGCATGAGTGCTCCGAACCCCACCCAGAACTTCTGGGGGCGCAAAAAGCGTCCAAGCCTTAGAGCCTTGCGCGCTGAGGTCTTCGATGGCTTCAGCCCAGCCTCCCAATCCCTCTTCCCCGTCATTGATCTCTTGTCCCAGGCCGATCAAACAGACTGTCACAGACCAATCGGAATGCCGCGCCATGCTCTCGAGAATGAGGAAAGGTTCGGAGGCCTCTCGTCCAAACTTTTCCTTGCCTTGGGCGGCATCCCATGCGCGTTGCGCTTCATCAAAAACAATCACATGACCACTGGGTGGCGCGTCGCTTCCATGGACATACTGCTTCAAGAAATCATTGATATGCTGAATCGTTGCGCGCGTAGAGGCCCGTGCTTTCGCGAGGGTTTGTGCATGTCCCGCGCGGATCATTCGACTGTGTTGATCGCGAGCCAGTGCCTCGCGAAGTACCACAACCAAGGGCGTATTTCCAGACAGGTAAACGACGTCGCCTTCTTCGCTCAGACCGTGGTCAATTGCACTGTGAACAATATTCAGACCGGCTAAGGTCTTCCCTGCACCCGGAACGCCTGTGAGAAAAACGACGGCGTGTAACCCCTCTTTTTTTGCTCGCTTGATGGTCGAGAAAACGGCTTGCGCCGCTTCATTTAGGTTTTTTGCTCCCGAGAGTGCAATTTCTCGAACGCTGTGCCCCGCAAACAGGGTGATGGCGGCGTCAATGACCGAAGGGATTGGCGCATAGGGTGACTCGTCCCACTCGCGCCCCTTCGCTTCTGAGGTGTGAGGGGCGTCGAAGCCGCGCTGGCCCGCCAGCTGGATCAATGCAGCCCCCAGGCCGGTCCGGCCTACCAATGTGATGGGGCCCACGCCTTGAGCCTCTGCTGGCGCAGCAGAAACTGCAGGCGGCTCTGTGGATTGAAGGGCCCAAAGAATAGGCAGGAGTCGCGCGGACTTGCTTTGCTTATGGAAGTCCCGCAGATCTTGGGCATATTCAACGGCCTGTCTTTTGTCCTGCGATAGAAATCCTTCGGCGCCCGTCTTGAGTTCAATCACGATCGTTGCAGTCGGGGTGACGACTACCGCGTCGATGCGCCGACGCAAGCGATAAAGCGGGTACTCAAGAAGTAATTGCCATGTTCCTAAGGCATCAGACTCTTTCAGGAGCGGGGCAAGCTCCTCCCGCAACGCGGGCAAGGTGACGGTCCAGGCGATCGTCGCTGCTGTGTACTGCGCAACAAACCCGTCGTTTGCATAGGCCGTGGTGAGCTGGGCGACAACGGCCTCGTCGGAGGACGCTAAAAAATCTGTGATTGAGGCACGGTAGTACGCGGGCATTCAAGCTCATCAATTGAGTAACAACTGATGAGCAGAATAGCTAATGATGGGTTTATCGGCCAGAGGGACGGGAGATTTTGTGTCGATGGATCCCCATGTCCCTCGGGGGGAGGGGCGCAGAGGATCAAAGACCGAGCGTCAAGCCGCTAGCTGGGCCGCCATAGCTGAGGCGTAAAAGGGGCTCTGAGCGCGAGGGCAGCGAGGTTCGTGTTAGGGGCGCTGGCCCTAGTGTGGTGGTCAGCTTGCAGATCAAGCGCACCGGCCGGCCGTGATACGCGTACAAGGCCGCTCGATCAAGACAAAACCTTGAGCCCATGTTTCTCCACCACCGACAGCAGCTTCAGTGCCATGCCGCTGGGGCGCTTGGTGCCTGCTTCCCACTTCTGCACCGTGGACTCGCTGGTGTTCAGGAAGCGCTCGAACACAAGTTGGCTCACATGCGCGCTCTCGCATATCCGCTTAATTTTTCGGGGGGCGATGGCCTCTGGCACGGCGAGGCAAGCAATATCGAAACTGCGCAGGGTCGCCTTGTCTATCAAGATGCAGCCCCTGTGCAGTGACGGCACATCGAAAGCCCGCAGACAGTCGTCCAACCGCTTCGATGCGTGGCGAGCGTCCCGCACCCCGCAGGGCTGTTCGCTTTTGCGCTGCTTTTTCTCATGAAATCTGCAAAAGCGCTTTCATCTTGGCCCTGACATGCAGCATGACATCGGCGCTGACTGTGGCCTTCTTTTTTGCGCGGCGGATTTTCCAATCGAGGGACTTGACCTGGTCCGACAGGACCGCGCAATCCACGCCGTCGACCTGGGTGACCACTTCGAACGGGTGCCCTTTGATCTTGGTGGACATCGGGCAACAGACCATCAAGCCTGTTTTGCCGTTGTAACTGGCCGGACTGATCACCAGTGCAGGACGGTGACCGGCCTGCTCGTGTCCCGCCTGCGGATCGAATTCCAGCCACACCACGTCGCTGGCATCAGGGACATAGGCACGCGGGGGCATCAAAGTGCCTCGTTGCCAACGGGTCGACCAAAGCTGACCTCATCATGGGTATTGCTGGCATGGATGCCGCTGACCAATTCGTCAATGTCGTATTCAACCTTCTTGGACGGTTGGATGATGATCCGGCCACGCGAGACAATCAGATCCACTTTTTGCTCGAGTTGATAACCTGCCTCTTTCAAGACAGCGGTAGGCAGGCGTAGAGCGGGGCTGTTACCCCATTTGCGAATGACAGTTTCCATGGCTTGAAGCTCCTCGCGAGTGTCTACATTGTAGATACGAATGCGCGAGTACGCAATTGCCGGGTGCGTGCCATGTTCGATCGAGGCGTTGTGGCTCAGGCAGGACTTCCTCGACGCGGGACGTGAAGTGCCCATGCGACCCGTCCCGGCGCATGCGGCTGAGCCGAACAGCCAAAACCTGCAGTTGCGCGGCAATTTCCATGCTGCGGCTGGGGTCCAGTCGGGAGGCCAACCTGCAGCGGAACTGCATCAGCCTGTCCAGCAAATCGGGGCGCCCGCCGGCTGACTTCGGCGCCCTTCAATCGACCTTCGCGCCCGAATCCTTGACAATCTTTCCCCACTTGACGGCCTCGGCGCGCATGAAGCTGCCGAACTGCTCGGGCGGGCCACCGACGATCTGCATGCCCAGGCCCTT
>JBEEIS010000034.1:0-38714 GCA_041169755.1 Pseudomonadota bacterium
TCTCTTTCTTTTCCACGACGACAAAGCTCGCCGCGTAATCGGTTTCGTCAGTGACGCTCACATGGGCCGACAGCCCCTGCGCGTCGAACCACTCTTTCAGGCCGCCATGCAGCACGATCACCGGCTGGCCCGAGGGCAGCTTCGCGATCTCGCAGAGCGTCCAGGTCATGGGCATGCGCATGCCCAGGCCAATGGCCTTGCTGAAGGCCTCCTTGGCGGAAAAGCGCGTGGCCACATAGCGCACGCCGCGCTCGGGCCAGCGCACGCTGCGGGCTTTCCAGGTAGCGAACTCGCCCTCGGCCAGCACCTTGCGCGCAAAGCGATCGCCATGGCGCTCCAGCGACGCGCGGATGCGGCGCACGTCGCAGATGTCGGTGCCGATGCCGTAGATCACGTCGCCACCGAGGTCAGGCGAAGGCCCGGTCAATGGCGGCCAGGTAGCCCTTCACGGCCTGCGCGTACCCCAGCTCCAGGGCATCCGAGATCAGCGCATGGCCGATGGAGACTTCCTGCACGCCGGGCACGGAACGCAGAAAGTCGCTGAGGTTCTGCGCACTCAGGTCATGGCCAGCATTCACCCCCAAGCCCACCGCCCGCGCTGCCTCGGCCGCCGCGGCGAACTCGCGTAGTACCTCGCCCTGACGCGGCGTGCCCCACGCACTGGCATAGGTCTCGGTATAGAGCTCGATGCGATCGGCCCCCACCGCCTTCACCGCCGCCATCATCTGCGGGCGCGGGTCCATGAACAGGCTGACCCGCACTCCGAGCGCGCGGCACTCGGCCACCAGCGGGCGCAGGCGCTCGGCATCCGCCGGAAAGTCCCAACCGTGGTCGCTGGTGAACTGGCCTTCGCTGTCAGGCACGAAGGTCGCCTGGTGCGGGCGCAGTTCGCGCACGAAGTCCATCAGGTTGTGAAAAGGATTGCCCTCGATGTTGAATTCGATGCCCGGGTGGGCGGCCACCAAGGCGTGCAGATCGTGGACATCACTGGCGCGGATATGGCGGGCGTCGGGGCGCGGATGCACGGTGATGCCCTGCGCGCCGGCCGCCAGGCACAGCGTCGCGGCCCGCGTCACGCTGGGGATGCCCAGGTGGCGGGTGTTGCGCACCAGGGCGACCTTGTTCAGGTTCACCGAGAGCGTGGTCTTGGAGGAAGTGGAAGTCATGGCTAGAGGGCCTGCAGGTCCTTCATCAGCTGGCGCGTGCGCAGCGTCTGGACCCCGCAATGGTAGTGGAGCAAGGACCGCAGCTGCGGCTTGAGCCAGGCGTTCACGTCCACCACCGCGCGCATCACCGGGCCAAAGGGCGCCGGCTGCTCCAGGGCGTCCTGCACGGCCTGCCACTGCGTCCCGGTCAGACTGGCGCGTCCCTCCCCTTCGGCGGCTCGTACCAGCCCGCCCTCGGGCACCAGGCTGTAGGCCGTGTCATCGGCCAGCGGCGCCATCGCCAGGGTCTGCGTATCCAGCGCCGGCAGAAAGCCGGTCTCCCGCAGCAGCAGCAATTCGAAAGCCCGCAAGGCCGGCTGCAGCGCCTCGCCATGCGCGGACGCCAGCACCTGCACCGCCGCGGCGTAGGCATCAAAGAGCTGCGGGTGCGGGTCGTCACGCGCCAAGAGGCGCATCAGGAGCTCGTTCAGGTAGTAGCCGGAGAGCAGCGCGTCGCCGGTGGGCATCACCTGCCCGCCCACCCACTCGGCTTCTTTCAGGGGCCGGATCTCGCCCTCGCCCGCAAAGGACATGCGCAGGGGCTGCAGGGGCAGCAGCACCGGGCGGAAGTTGGAACTGGGCCGCTTCGCGCCGCGGGCCACCAACGCGATGCGCCCGTGATGGCGAGTGAAGACCTCCAGCACCAGACTGGATTCGCTCCAGTCGTAGCGGTGCAGCATGAAGGCCGGCTCATGGGAAATGCGTCGGGTCGCCATGGCCAGCCCGCGGGGCTTACTCGTAGCCGAAGCTGCGCACCCGCGCCTCGTCGTCGGCCCAGCCCGCGCGCACCTTGACCCAGATCTCCAGGAACACCTTGGCCCCCATGAGCTTTTCCAGCTCCTGGCGGGCCTCGGTGCCAATGCGTTTCAAGCGCTCGCCCTTGTCGCCGATCACCATGGCCTTGTGGCTGTCACGTTCGACCACGATGGTCGCGGCAATCTTCACCATGCGGCCATGCTTGGGGCTGGGTTCTTCCTCGAACTTGTCGATCACCACCGTGGAGGTGTAGGGCAGCTCCTCGCCGGTGAAGCGAAACAGCTTCTCGCGCACCGTCTCGGACGCCAGGAACTTCTCGCTGCGGTCGGTGAGTTCGTCCTCGGCATACCACCAGGGCTGTTCGGGCAGGTACTTGCCCACAATCTCGTAGAGGCGCTCGATGTCCTTGGCGTTCTTGGCTGACAGGGGAACGAACTCGGCGAAAGCGTGGCGCTGCTGCATATCCCGCAGCCAAGGCGCGAGGTCGCCGCGGCGGTGCACCTGGTCCAGCTTGTTGGCCACCAGCAGCGCCGGGATGCCGGGCTTGAGGAGCGACAGCACCTTGGCATCGGCCAGGGTGAAGTTGCCAGCCTCGACCACGAACATCACCACGTCCACGTCGCCAATCACGCCCATCACCGCCTTGTTCAGGGACTTGTTCAGGGCGGTGGAATGGCGGGTCTGAAAGCCCGGTGTGTCCACGAACACGAACTGCGTGTCGCCGCGCGTGCGGATACCGGTGATGCGGTGGCGCGTGGTCTGGGCCTTGCGCGAGGTGATGCTGATCTTTTGGCCCACCAGGGCATTGAGCAAGGTGGACTTGCCCACATTGGGCTTGCCCACGATCGCCACCAGGCCGCAGCGCTGGCCGGGCACCGCTTCGGGTGCCGCCGGTACCGGCGGCATCGGAGGCATCTCGGGGGGAAGGTTCATGCGCCGCCCTGGGCCTTGAGTGCCATCAGGATGGCCGCTGCGGCGGCCTGTTCGGCCGCCCGGCGCGAGGCGCCGATGCCGCGTTCGACCTTGCCCAGGTCGGGGATCTCGCACTCCACGTCGAAGGTCTGCTTATGCGCTGCGCCCAGGGTGGCAGCCACCCGGTACACCGGCAGACGCATCCGGCGCCCCTGCAGCCATTCCTGCAGCTCGGTCTTGGGGTCCTTGGCGGCAGCCAGCATCTGGGGCTTGATCTCGACGTCCTCGTACAGGCGCCGCACCAGGGCTGCGGCGGCCGCGAAGCCGGCGTCCAGGTACACCGCGCCGATCACGGCCTCCAGGGCATCGGCCAGGATGGACGGGCGCTTGGCGCCGCCGGAGCGGGCTTCGCCCTCGCCCAGGCGGATCACCTCGGGCAGGCCCAGGGCCACTGCCAGCGGGTGCAGGGTGTCCTGCTTGACCAGGTTGGCGCGTACGCGCGAGAGGTCGCCCTCGGCCTGTCCGGCCAGGCGCTCGTACAACAGATCGGCCACCGCGAAATTCAAAACCGAATCGCCCAGAAACTCCAGGCGCTCGTTGTGTTCGGCGGAGAAGCTGCGGTGGGTCAGCGCCTGCACCAGCAGGCGGGGCTCGGCGAAGGCATGCTGCAGGCGCTGCTGCAGGGTGGCCACGGACGCTGGCGTCATGCCCGGTCTCCTGGCCGACACGCCGCGGGCGCCGGACACTTCATGCCCGTGGACAGCTCAATCGAAACTACCAATACGCTTGAGGTCGCCAAAATTCATCCAGACGAAGAAGGCCTTGCCCACGATATTGCGGTCCGGCACGAAGCCCCAGAACCGCGAATCCAGCGAATTATCCCGGTTGTCGCCCATCATGAAATAGTGACCGGCGGGCACCTTGCAGGTGACGCCCTCGACGGTGTATCGGCACTGGTCCTTGAAGGGGAAGTCCTCGGCACCAGGAATGAAGGCCGGACGGTCCTCGTCGTTCAGGACGCGATGGCGCTTGGGGCCCAGCGTTTCCTCGAACTGCTTGGAATAACGCATCGCGTCCTTGTCGAAGAAATCTGGCAGGGGCTGGGTGGCCACCGGCTGGCCGTTGACGGTCAGGCGCTTGTTCAAGTACGCCACCTCGTCACCGGGCACACCGACCACCCGCTTGATGTAGTCCAGGCTGGGGCGCGGCGGGTAGCGAAACACCATCACGTCGCCGCGCTGGGGCGCAGCGCCCTCGGTGACCTTGGTGTTGATCACCGGCAAGCGCACGCCGTAGGTGAACTTGTTCACGAGGATCAGGTCGCCCACCAGCAGCGTCGGGATCATGGACCCCGAGGGAATCTTGAACGGCTCGAACAGGAAGGACCGCAGCAGGAAGACCACCACGATCACCGGAAACAGGCCGGCGGTCCAGTCCAGCCACCAGGGCTGGGCCAGGATGCGCTCGCGCGCAGCGGACAGGTCCACGTTGTCGGTCTGGGTGATGCCCTGGGCGGCCAGGGCGGCCTGGCGCTGTTCGGCCTGTGCCTGCATGGCCTGGGCGGCCTCAAGGCGCCGGGGCAGGAACCACAAGCGCTCGGCCAGCCAGTAGATGCCGGAGACGACCGTGGCCAGAAAGAGCAGCAAGGCGAAATTGCCCTCGACCAGGCCGAAGTACCAGGCGCCGGCATAGCCGGCGAAGGCGGCGAGCACCGCGCTCGTGAGGGTCTGCATCACTCCTCCACCTGCAGGATGGCGAGGAATGCCTCCTGAGGGACTTCGACCGATCCGATCTGCTTCATGCGTTTCTTGCCTGCCTTCTGTTTCTCGAGCAACTTGCGCTTGCGGCTGATGTCGCCGCCGTAGCATTTTGCCAGCACGTTCTTGCGCAAGGCCTTGATGGTCTCGCGCGCAATGACGTTGGCGCCGATGGCCGCCTGGATGGCGACATCGAACATCTGGCGACTGATGATCTCGCGCATCTTGGCCACCACCGCGCGCCCCCGGTACTGGGCCTGGGTGCGGTGCACGATGATGGACAGCGCATCGACCTTCTCGCCATTGAGCAGGATGTCCACCTTGACCACGTCCGAGGCCCGGTACTCCTTGAACTCGTAGTCCATCGAGGCGTAGCCGCGGGACACCGACTTGAGCTTGTCAAAGAAATCCAGAACGATCTCGCCCAGAGGCAACTCGTAGGTGAGCATCACCTGGCGGCCGTGGTAGGCCATGTTGATCTGGACGCCACGCTTCTGGTTGGCCAGGGTCATCACCGCGCCCACATAGTCCTGGGGCATGTACAGGTGCACGGTCACGATCGGTTCGCGGATTTCCTCCAGCCGGCCCTGCTCGGGCATCTTGGCCGGGTTTTCCACCATGATCACCTCGCCGTCGGCCTTCACCACCTGGTAGACCACGCTGGGCGCGGTGGTGATCAGATCCTGGTCGAACTCGCGCTCCAGGCGCTCCTGCACGATTTCCATGTGCAAGAGGCCCAGGAAGCCGCAGCGAAAGCCAAAGCCCAGGGCCTGGCTCACTTCGGGCTCGTAGTGCAGCGAGGCGTCATTGAGCTTGAGCTTTTCCAGGCTGTCCCGCAGCGCGTCGTACTGGTTCGCCTCGGTGGGGTACAAGCCAGCGAAGACCTGGGGTTGGATTTCCTTGAAACCCGGCAGCGCCTCGGTGGCGGTGAAGGCGGCGCCGCCGCTGCCGGCCTTGATCAGGGTAACGGTATCGCCCACCTTCGCCGCCTGCAGTTCCTTGATGCCGGCAATGATGTAACCCACCTCGCCCGCCTCCAGTGACTCGCGCGGCTGGTTGGCGGGGGTGAAGACACCCAGGTTGTCGGCGTTGTAGGTGGCACCGGTGGCCATCAGCTTGATGCGCTCGCCCTTGGCCAGGCGGCCATCGACCACCCGCACCAACATCACCACGCCCACGTAGCTGTCGAACCAGCTGTCGATGATCATGGCGCGCAGCGGGCCCTCGGGGTTGCCCCGGGGAGCGGGCACCTTGGCCACGATGGCCTCCAGGATCTCGTCGATGCCCATGCCGGTCTTGGCCGAACACGGGATGGCCTCGGAGGCGTCGATGCCGATCACGTCCTCGACTTCGGACTTGGCGTTCTCTGGATCGGCCTGGGGCAGGTCCATCTTGTTCAAGACGGGCACCACCTCCACCCCCAGGTCCAGCGCGGTGTAGCAGTTGGCGACGGTCTGCGCCTCCACGCCCTGGCTGGCGTCCACCACCAGCAGCGCGCCCTCGCACGCCGAGAGTGAACGCGAGACCTCATACGAGAAGTCGACGTGGCCCGGCGTGTCGATCAGGTTGAGGTTGTAGACCTGACCATCACGCGCGGTGTAGCGCAGTGCGGCAGTCTGGGCCTTGATGGTTATCCCACGCTCCTTCTCCAAATCCATGGAGTCGAGCACCTGTGCTTCCATCTCGCGATCGGACAGGCCGCCACAGCGCTGGATCAGGCGGTCGGCGAGGGTCGACTTGCCGTGGTCGATGTGCGCAATGATCGAGAAGTTTCTGATGTGATTCATCAACGGGAAGGCTTAAGTGATTGAATTCAAACGGCCGCGGGCAAGAAAAAAGGGCGCGTCGAGATGCGACGCGCCCTGAACCAACAAGCAATGGCAACTGCGGTAGTTGGAGCCTCATTGTAGGCAAAAAGCCCCGTCCGTACAGGGCCGCTGGTCGCGCAAAGGGTAAGTTGCAGAGCAGCAACAGGATTTTTATACACAGGTTATCAACAATTCGCCGGGCCGTTCAGGGGGACAACATGTGGGTGATCTGTGGACGAGCAGTGGTTATCCTGAGGTCATCCCGCATGGTGGGCACGGACCCTTCTGTTATGCACGGATTCGTGCAAAAAGGGGCCTGATTCTATCGAAAAGTCCCTAAGAAACTCCTGCGAGTGAGTACCCGCCCACGTTCGAAGGAACCGGGCCCCACCGTAAAAAAATTCCGCCCAAGGGCCCCAGGGCTCTCCGTCGACCCCATTTCCGACCCGGTCCCGGGGGCATTTCCACCCGTGGCGCAGGGGGGGGGCGGGTCAGCGGGCGGCCGGCCGGATCAGCGCGTAAGTAGCCAGTTCGCCGCGCCGCAGCAGCACGGGCACCGGCTTGCTACGGTCCGCGCGCGCGATCGCCGCCTCGAACTCGCGCACGTTGGCCACTTCGGTGTTGCCGATCGCCACGATCACGTCGCCCTCGCGCAGGCCCGAGCGTGCAGCCGCCTCGGTGGCCGAATCGACACGCACGCCGCCCTTGATCTTCAACTCGGTCTTCTGCGCCTCGGACAGCTCGGAAACCACCAGGCCCATGGACTGCGCCGCGGGCGATGCGGGCGGTCGGGACTCGGGCGCCACGGAGGTGCGGCGTGTGGGTCGCTCCGGCTCGATCTCGGCGACGATGACGGACAGCTCCTTCTGGCTGCCACGGCGGAACACCGTGAGGGTGGCGCGCGTGCCCGGCTTGGTGTTGCCCACTAGGCGCGGCAGGTCGCTGGCGCGCTCGATGGCCTTGCCTTCCAGGCGCAGGATGATGTCGCCCGCCTCCACGCCCGCCTTCTCGGCCGGTGATCCCGCTTCCACGCTGCGCACCAGCGCACCCTGGGGACGTCCCAGGCCGATGGATTCAGCCACGTCCTTGGTGACCTGATCGATCGACACGCCGATGCGGCCGCGGCTCACGCGCCCGGTGGGCCCGCGCAACTGGTCGGCCACGCGGATCGCCTCGTCGATCGGGATCGCGAAGGAGATACCCATGAAGCCCCCCGAGCGCGAGTAGATCTGGCTGTTGATGCCCACCACCTCGCCGCGCAGGTTGATCAGCGGCCCCCCCGAGTTGCCGGGATTGATGGCCACGTCGGTCTGAATGAAGGGCAGGTAGTCGCCGGTATCACGCTGCTTGGCGCTCACGATGCCGGCAGTGACGCTGTTGTCCAGGCCGAAGGGGGATCCGATGGCCATCACCCATTCGCCCACCTTCAGGCGGTTCACATCGCCGATGCGCACCGAGGGCAGGCCGGTGGCGTCGATCTTGAGGACGGCAACATCGGTACGCTTGTCCGGGGTGCCCACCACGCGGGCCCGGAACTCGCGCTTGTCCGGCAGCGTGACCAACACCTGCTCGGCACCCTCGACCACATGGGCGTTGGTCAGCACGAAGCCGTCGGTGGTGATGATGAAGCCCGAGCCCACGCCGCGCGGCTGCTGCTCGTCAGGCTGCGGGCTGCGCGGGCCCTGCTGGCGGGGCGCGCCGGGCAGGGGCTGGCCGAAGAAACGGCGGAAGAAATCCTGCATCTCATCGTCCGTGCCGGGGGCCTGGGGCGCCACGCGGGGACGCTCCAGGGTGCGGATGTTGACCACCGCGGGGCCCACCTGCTCGACGAGCTCGGTGAAGTCCGGTACGCCGCGCTGCGGAGCGGACTGGGCCATCGCAGCGGGCGCGGCCAGGCCCAGCGCGCAGGCCACGGCCAGGGCGCCACACCAGGCGCGAGAACGCGAGATCCAATCATTGCGAAGCATGTTCACCTCTGGGTATCGGGAGATCATCAGAACTTCCCGGCAGGACAGTACCGGGCCGGGGCATCCCCCGAAGATAGGGCCTTACGAGCGCGGCTCAAGGGCTTGCGCAAATGCCCGTAGGGTCGCCGGGGGCACCCAGCCGACCGCACGTGCCCTCGCTGGTGGTGCTGCCCCCCGCGTCGGGGCTGCGCGCGGACGCCACCGAGGGTATGACAGGCCAGGTGTGCACGGGCGATGCCGGCGCCACGGGCGCGGGCTCCGTGGTCAGACGCGACGACAGGCGAGCCAGGAAGGCCGCCGTTGGCGTCGCCCCAGCCAGGTCGGGCGCACGCAGGACATCGCCGATGAGGTGATAGGCCTGCCAAGTCTCGCGGGCCGCAGGATCACGCGCCAGGACGTCCAGGGCCTGCTCCAGGGCCGCACCCCGGAGCCGATCGTCTGCCAGGTCGGAAATCCACGCCTGGGAATCGTTGTCATCGAACCGCTCGTTCATCGAGTCACTTTCCGCATACTGCCTGTCCATCCTGACCGCTTGTTCTACCAGCGCTTGCCCGCCTGGTTCGCCAGCAGGGGCTTGACCCGCTGGGAAATCGCCTCGCGCGCCCGGAAGATGCGGGAACGCACGGTGCCGATGGGGCACTTCATGGCCCCGGCAATCTCCTCGTAACTCAGGCCCTCGATCTCGCGCAGGGTGACGGCCTGTCGAAGTTCCTCCGGCAGTGCCTGCATGGCCTGGTTGACGGCCACCGCGATTTCCTTGGCCGCCAACATCGTCTCCGGCGTCTCCTCGGTCGTTAGTTCATTCTCGACAGCAGAAGTTTCGTCCTCGTCGTCGTTGCGCAGCGCGGTCAGTGTCACGACCGGGTCGCGCCGCAGGTCCACCAATGCCTTCTTGGCAGTGTTGACGGCGATGCGATAGAGCCAGGTGTAAAACTGCGCGTCGCCGCGAAACTGGCCCAGCGCCCGGTAGGCGCGGATGAAGGTTTCCTGGGCGATGTCCTGCACCAGGTCGGTGTCGCGGACCATGCGGCCGATCAGCCGCTCGATGCGCCGCTGGTACTTGGTGACCAGCAATTCGTAGGCATGCAGATCGCCCGCCACCGTGCGCTGCACCAACGCCGAGTCGGTGTCCCGGGAAGGCGCGGGTGCGTCGGGCGCGGGGGTGGGGCTCATGGCATGGCGGCCATCCCGTCGGGCGGCGCCTGCCGGGAGGCCCGAAAATATAGCGCACGCCGCACGGCTCGCCAGTGGTCAGGGCCTGCACGCGGCGTCAGCCACAACCACTGAACCCCCGAGCCATCTTCTGGCGCCAGGCGCAGCAGCAGCACCCGCTGCCAGTCCGCCACAACACGGACCTGCGCCGCGCACTCACCGTCTGCAGTGGACCAGACCCAGCCGTGCCCATCCCCATCGAGCAGGCCCGCAGGAGTACGGCACAGGCTATACCAGGCCAAGAGGCCGCAAGCGATCAGCAAGCCGGCCAGGACGACCTGCGCACCCGACAGCCCCGCCCCGGGCGCGGGCGCATGCCACCACCAGGCCAGGCCCAGGGCCAGCCCCGCCAGCCAGGTCGCGGCGCACACGCCTGCCCCCAAACGCGAACGCCCCACCGGGATCAGAACCGATGGGGCGTTGCGCATGACAGGAGAACGCGCTCAGGCGCGCTTGAACACGAGCGTTCCGTTGGTGCCGCCGAAGCCGAAGTTATTCTTCACGGCGATGTCGATCTTCATGTCGCGCGCGGTGTTCGCGCAGTAATCCAGGTCGCACTCGGGATCTGGGTTGACGATGTTGATCGTGGGCGGGCTCTTCTGGTGGTGCACGGCCAGGACCGTGAATACCGACTCGATACCGCCAGCGCCGCCGAGCAAATGGCCGGTCATGGACTTCGTGGAGTTGACCACGACCTTGCGGGCATGGTCGCCCAGCGCCAGCTTGATGGCGTTGGTCTCGTTGATGTCACCCAGGGGCGTGGAGGTGCCGTGGGCGTTGATGTAGTCGATCTGGTCGGGATTGACACCGGCGTTGGCCAGGGCGGCCGCCATGGCGCGGCGCGGGCCGTCCACGTCGGGCGCGGTCATGTGGTGGGCGTCCGCGCTCATGCCGAAACCGGAGAGCTCGGCGTAGATCTTGGCGCCACGGGCCTTCGCATGCTCGTATTCCTCGAGCACCAGCACGCCGGCACCTTCGCCGAGCACGAAGCCGTCGCGGTCCTTGTCCCAGGGGCGGGACGCGGTCTTGGGATCGTCGTTGCGGGTGGACAGGGCACGCAGGGCCGCGAAGCCGCCCACACCCAGGGGCGACACGGTGGATTCGGCGCCGCCGGCCACCATCACGTCGCAATCGCCGTACTCGATCATGCGGGCCGACAAGCCGATGGCGTGCAGGCCGGTGGTGCAGGCGGTGACCACGGCGATGTTCGGGCCCTTGAACCCGTACATCATGGAGACGTGCCCGGAGATCATGTTGATGATCGAGGCCGGCACGAAGAAGGGCGAGATGCGGCGTGGGCCGCGGGCGGTGTATTCGGTGTGGGTCTGCTCGATCATCGGCAGACCGCCAATGCCGGAGCCGATGTTGCAGCCGATGCGGGTGGCCAACTGCGGATTAGTCTGCAAAGCCTCACCGGTCGGCAGGCCGCTGTCCGCGACAGCCTGTGCCGCAGCGGCGATACCCAGGTGGATGAAGCGGTCCATGTGCCGGGCTTCTTTCTCGGGGATGTACTCCGAGATGTTGAAGCCCTTGACCTCGCCCGCGATGCGGCTGGCCATGGCGGAGGCATCGAACTGGGTGATCAGGTCGATGCCGGATTGACCAGCCAGGAGGGTGGACCAGGACTGCGCCACCGTGTTGCCCACGGGGGTGACACAGCCCAGGCCGGTCACGACGACACGGCGGCGGGACATCGGCAATCAGGCTTTCTTGTGCTGCAGGGCGTAATCGATGGCCTTTTGCACCGTGGTGATCTTTTCGGCTTCCTCGTCGGGAATCTCGATGCCGAATTCATCTTCCAGCGCCATGACCAGTTCCACCGTGTCCAGCGAGTCGGCGCCCAGGTCGGCCACGAAGGCTTTTTCGCTGGTCACTTGAGACTCTTCCACGCCGAGTTGCTCGGCGATGATTTTTTTGACACGTGCTTCGATATCGCTCATGGGGCCCTCAAAGGGTTGTAAAGGAATCCGGGATTTTAACGGGCGCGGGCCCCCTCCCCCAGCAGCACTGCCACACAGGGGACGGACAGGGCCGACGGGCCTCAGGCCATGTACATGCCGCCGTTGACGTGCAGCTCCTGGCCGGTGACGTAGCCCGCCTGGGGCGAGGCCAGGTAGGCGACCGCGTGGGCGATGTCTTCGGGTTTACCCAGGGCGCCCAAGGGGATCTGCGACAGGAGTGCTTTTTGCTGCTCTTCGGGCAGGACGGAGGTCATGTCGGTGGCGATGAAGCCGGGGGCCACGCAGTTGACGGTGATGCCGCGACTGCCCAGCTCGCGCGCCAGGGCGCGGGTCATGCCGGCCACGCCGGCCTTGGCTGCGGCGTAATTGGCCTGGCCCGGGTTGCCCGAGGCGCCGACCACCGAGGTGATGCTGATGATCCGGCCGTAGCGCTGTTTCATCATCGTGCGCATCACCGCCCGGCTCATGCGAAACACGGCCTTGAGATTGGTGTCCAGCACCGCGTCCCAGTCGGCGTCCTTCATGCGCATGGCCAGCGTGTCGCGGGTGATGCCGGCGTTGTTGACGAGCACATGCAGGGCACCGTGCTCGGCAACGATCGCGTCGACCAGCGCCTCGCCGGCTGCTGCGTCGTTCACGTCCAGGCGTGCACCGCGGCAGCCCGCACGGGCGCCCAGGGCCTGAGAGATGCGCTGTGCGCCCTCGTCGGTGGTGGCGGTGCCGATGACCTTGAGACCCCGGGCGGCGAGTTCGGCAGCGAGGGTTGCGCCGATGCCGCGGGAGGCGCCGGTGACCAGGGCGACCTGGCCGGTGAATGAATCGTGGCTCATGCGAGTTGGCCTTTCACGTCGGCGAGGGTCGCCGGGTCGTACACCGCCAGCCCGGTGAGGGAGGCGTCGATGCGTTTGGTCATGCCGGCGAGCACCTTGCCGGGGCCGCACTCGACCAGCGAGTCGAGGCCACGGGCCTGGATGGCGCGCACGCACTCGACCCAGCGCACCGGGCCGAAGGCCTGGCGGTAGAGCGCGTCACGAATGCGGTCAGCGTCGCCTTCGACCGCCACGTCGATGTTGTTCACAACCGGGATGGCGGGCGCGGCAATCGCTGTGTTCGCCAGCTTCTCGCGCAGGCGGTCGGCGGCGGGCTTCATCAGGCTGGAGTGGAACGGCGCCGACACCGGCAGGGGCAGTGCGCGCTTGGCGCCTGCGGCCTTGAGCACCTCGCAGGCCTTGTCCACTGCCGCCTTGCTGCCGGCGATCACGGTCTGCGCCGGGTCGTTGAAGTTGACGGCCTCGACCACTTCCTTGGAGCCCGCGCCGAACGATGCCGAGGCTTCACGGCAGCCGGCGATCACGCCGGCTGCGTCCATGCCGAGGATGGCGGCCATGGCACCCACGCCCACCGGCACGGCGTCCTGCATGGCCTGGGCGCGAAAGCGCACCAGGGGTGCGGCCTGGGCCAGCGTGAGCGAGCCTGCGGCCACCAGGGCAGCGTATTCGCCCAGCGAATGGCCAGCCACCACCGCAGGCGCAGCGCCACCTTCGGCGCGCCAGGCGCGGTAGGCGGCCACGCCAGCCACCAGCATCACCGGCTGGGTGTTGGTAGTCAGCGCCAGGGCTTCCTTGGGACCCTCGTGAATCAGGCGGGCGATGTCTTCGCCCAGGGCCTGCGAGGCCTCGGCCAGCGTCTCACGCACCGCCGGGTGGTCACCCCAGGCGTCGAGCATGCCCACGGCCTGCGAGCCCTGGCCGGGGAAGACAAATGCGAACGGTTTCATGGTGATTGTTCTCCCGTCGTCGGCTTGGAAAAAACGAATGCGGGCCGCCAGGGGCCACGCAGGTCAGAAATCGAGCAGCACCGCGCCCCAGGTGAAGCCGCCACCCACGCCTTCGAGCATCACGGTGTCGCCACGGCGAACCTTGCCCTCGCGCACCGCAACGTCCAGCGCCAGCGGGATCGAGGCGGCCGAGGTGTTGCCATGCTGATCGACGGTGACGACCACCTTATCCAGCGGCAGCTTCAGGCGCTTGGCCGTGCCCTGCATGATGCGGATGTTGGCCTGGTGCGGAATGAGCCAATCGATGTCGGCCTCGGTGCGTCCGGCCTTGGCCAGCGTGGCACGAGCGGCATCCTCGAGCACGCCCACCGCCAGCTTGAATACAGCCTGGCCGTCCATGCGTAGCAGGGGCTGGCCCAGGACCTGTCCGCCGCTCACAGTGCCAGGCACGCACAGGATGTCGACATGCTTGCCGTCGGCGTGCAAGTCGGTGGCCAGGATGCCAGGCGCGTCACTGGCCTCCAGCACCACAGCGCCGGCGCCATCGCCAAACAGCACGCAGGTGGTGCGGTCGTTGAAATCGAGGATGCGCGAAAACACTTCAGAGCCGATCACCAGCGCCTTGTTTGCGGCGCCGGTCTTGATCATGGAATCAGCCACCGTGAGCGCGTACACAAAGCCGCTGCACACGGCCTGCACGTCGAACGCGGGGCAGCCGGCCAGCGCACCTGGCGCCCCGAGCGCAATACCCAGCTTGTGCTGCAGGATGGCGGCGGTCGAGGGAAAGACCATATCGGGCGTGGACGTGGCCACGATGATCAGGTCGATGTCCGAGGGTGTCGTGCCGGCGGCTTCCAGCGCGTGGCGTGCGGCCTGCACGCCCAGGTCGCTGGCGCACACGCCTTCCGCTGCGAAGTGCCGGGCACGGATGCCCGTGCGCTCGACGATCCAGTCGTCCGAGGTTTCCAGTCCGCGCTGCGCGAGTTCAGCAGCCAGATCGGCGTTGGTCACGCGCCGCGGCGGCAGGTAGCTGCCGGTGCCGGCGATGCGGGAGTAGCGTGTCATGTGGGTCGGGTTCAGCTGGCCGTCTCGGCATGGTCAGGCTGCGACGCGCCTTCCACCAGCAGCGGTGCGGCATGGGCAATGCGAGCCTGCACCCGCTCGAGCAATTGATTTCGGGCCGCATCATACGCGCGGGCCAGGGCCTGACTGAAAGCGAAGGCATCGGCAGAGCCGTGGCTCTTGAACACCAGCCCGCGCAATCCCATGAGGGCCGCGCCGTTGTAGCGGCGATGGTCCACGCGCCGCTTGAAGGCGGCCAGCACCGGGTAGGCCACGAGCGCCGCGAGCCAGGTGTAGGGGTTGCGGCCGAACTCCTGCTTCAGGAAGCCGCCGATCATGGTGGCCAGGCCTTCACTGGTCTTGAGGGCCACATTGCCCACGAAGCCGTCGCACACCACGATGTCGGTGGTGCCCTTGAAGATGTCGTTGCCTTCCACGTTGCCGTGGAAATTGAGGTCACCGGCCGCGGCGGCTGACCGCAGCAGCTCGCCGGCGCGCTTGATCACCTCGCTGCCCTTGATGGTCTCTTCGCCGATATTGAGCAGCCCCACGGTGGGCGCCTCGACGTTGCGCAGCGCCGAGACCAGGGCCGACCCCATCACCGCGAACTGCAGCAGGTGATGCTCGGTGCAGTCGACGTTGGCGCCCAGGTCCAGCACCGTGGTGGCGCCGCCCTTGGCGTTGGGCATGGGGTAGGCGATGGCCGGACGGTCGATGCCGTCCACCGTCTTGAGCAGGTAGCGCGCCAGCGCCATCAGGGCGCCGGTGTTGCCCGCCGACACGGCGGCCTGCGCCTGGCCGTCCTTGACTTGAGCGATGGCCACGCGCATGGACGAATCCTTCTTGCGACGCAGGGCGGTCTCGACCGGGTCATCCATGGCCACCACCTCGGTGGCGGGCACGATACGGGCACGGGGGTGCTGGAAGGCCTGCAGCATTTCGGGCTGCCCCACGAGCAGCAGCTGCGCGTCGGGGTGGTCGTCCAGGAAGCGGCGACAGGCAGGCAGGGTCACGGACGGGCCGTGGTCGCCCCCCATGCAATCGACAGCCAGAATGGTCATGGGCTCAAATGTAGAGCGGATCGCGGGGCCGGCTGGCGCACGCAAAAGCAAGGGCCCGTGCCACGCAAGCGGCTCCGGGCCCTGTCCGACTCAACACGCGCGACTCAACGCTCGCAAGCGTGAGCTCAAGCGTCGTTTTTGGTCTTGAGCACCTTGCGGCCACGGTAGAAGCCGTTCGGGCTAATGTGGTGGCGCAGGTGGGTTTCGCCCGTGGTGGGCTCGACGGCGATGCCCGGCACGGTCAGGGCATTGTGCGAACGGTGCATGCCCCGCTTGGAGGGCGACTTCTTGTTTTGCTGGACGGCCATGACGGTCTCCTGGAATAGAACGCGCTGCAGGACCTGCAGCCGCGAAAAAAGGGGTGGGTGGGCGCGCCATCCAAAGCCCTTGGAGGTCTCCAAGCGGCGCCAGATCACGCAAAAGCCCACGATTATAGCCCAAGCCGCCGCGCTGCCCGACCGGGCGGCCGTATCAGGACGTTCGGCCCTTGAGGCCGGCCAGGACGGCGAACGGGTTTTCCTGAGGACTTTCGACCTCAAAACCAGGGTCGACGGCGCTGAGCCGGACTGGCTCGGGGCAGGTCTCGTGCAGGGGCACCAGCGGCAACGCCATCAGAAATTCGTCTTCGACCAGCCCGGGCAGGTCGAAGGCGCGGCTGGTCACGAGCAAATCTTCTTCGGACGCGTCGTCCTCGGCCTCGGCGGTCGCCTCGTCGGCCACGAAGCGGAAGGCGCGGTCGATAGCCACGGGTACATCCACCGGGCCCAGGCAACGCTGGCAAGTCAGGGGCAGCACGCCATCCGCTTTCAGGTGCAGCCAGGCTTCGGGCTGAACATGGTGCGGGTTGCGCCATTCGCCACGCGCTGACCACCCCAGGGGTCGGTCCAAGCCGCGTCCTTCGGCCTCGGCCAGGAGGCGCTCGAAGTCACCCAGCGTAGCCGCACCAGACAACTCGGCGCCGGCCTCGGCGAAGGCCGGAACGTCGAGCGTGTGGGCGTGGAACTCCTTGGGCATCAAAGCAGTGTAAGAGAATCGCGCCATGGCCAGCCCCCCTCTTTCCGCAACGAGCCGCCCCGTCATCCTGGGCTCGACGTCGGCGTACCGGCGCGAGCTGATGGCGCGCCTGCGCATCCCGTTTGACGTGGCCGCGCCCGAGGTGGACGAGACGCCGCAGGCCGACGAAGCGCCGCAAGCCCTGGCTCGCCGGCTGGCCCTGGCCAAGGCCCGCGCCGTCGCCGCGCGGCACCCGGGAGCCGCGGTGATCGGCTCCGACCAGGTGGCCGACCTGAACGGCGAGCCCCTGGGCAAGCCCGGCACCCACGAACGCGCCGTGCAGCAGCTGCGGCGCATGCGTGGGCGCACAGTCGTCTTCCAGACCGCGGTGGCCGTGGTGTGCGCGGACACCGGCTTCGAGCAGCTGGACCTCGCTCCGGTCAGGGTGCGCTTTCGCGACCTCACGGACGACGAGATCGAGATCTACCTGCGCGCCGAAACGCCTTACGACTGCGCGGGCAGCGCCAAGAGCGAGGGCTTGGGGATCACTCTCCTGGACGCCATCGACAGCGACGACCCGACCGCGCTGGTCGGTCTACCCTTGATCCGCACCTGCCGCATGCTGCGCGCAGCCGGCGTGAGGCTGCTCGCGTGAGCGAAGCCGGCGCCCGCCAGGGGCGGCTGTTCCTCGTGCCTGCGCCCCTGGATTTCGGCTGCGACACGCAGGCCCCCATCACCGACGTGCTGCCAGCCGCCACCCTGGTCACCGCCGCGGGCCTGACGCATTGGATCTGCGAGAACGCAAAGACCGCGCGCGCCTGCCTCAAGCGCATCGGCGAGGTCCATGCCTTGGCCGCGCCCTTGCAGCAGCAGCACATCGTCGAGTTGCCACGGGAGCTGCACAAGAAAGGCGACTCGGGCGCCGGCGTCGATGTGCGCGCCTTGCTGCAACCCGCGCTGCAAGGCCACGACATGGGCCTGGTCAGTGAGGCCGGCATGCCGGCGGTGGCCGATCCCGGAGCCTCGGTGGTGCGCGCGGCGCACGCGCTGGGTGTACCGGTGGTGCCGCTGGTGGGACCGTCATCCCTGCTCCTGGCGATGGCGGCCAGCGGCCTCAACGGCCAGAACTTCGCATTCGTGGGTTACCTGCCGCAGGACGCGGCGCAGCGCCTGCAGCGGGTGCGTGAGCTGGAAGCCCTGGCCTTGCGCACCGGGCAGGCGCAGCTGTTCATCGAAACCCCCTATCGCAACGAGGCCCTGCTTGCCGCGCTGTTGCAGGCCCTGCAACCCGCCACACAACTGGCGATCAGCAGCGGCCTGACCCTTGCCCAGGCGTCTACGCGCAGTGCGCCAGTAAAGACCTGGCGACAAGAAGTCGGGGTATCGATCGGGAGCAGGCCCGCGGTGTTCGGTATCGGCCGCTGAGGGGCGCCCGGCGAATTGCCGCCGGGCCGGTGCGACGTCAGCGGACCTGCAGCGTGCCGGACTGGAGGGCGCGCACCGCGCCCTCGCCAATCGAGGCGCCGAACTTCTTGGCCAGACGCTCGGCCACGTTGTCGCGGCGGGTGTAGTCCACCAGGTCTTCGGCCTTGACCACTTCGCGGGCCACGAAGTCAATGCTGCCCAATTGGTCGGCCAAGCCCAGTTGGATGGCCTGCTGGCCGGTCCAGAACAGACCGCTGAACAACTCAGGCACGTCCTTCAAGCGGTCGCCACGACCGGCCTTCACCACCTCGATGAACTGGCTGTGGACTTGATTGAGCATGCTCTGGGCATAGGCCTTTTGCTGCGGGGTCTGGGGGCTGAACGGGTCGAGAAAGCCCTTGTTTTCGCCGGCGGTCATGAGGCGGCGCTCGACGCCGAGCTTTTCCATCAGGCCTGTGAAGCCGAAGCCGTCCATCAGCACGCCGATGCTGCCAACGATGCTGGCCTTGTCCACGAAGATGCGGTCGGTGGCCGCAGCGATGTAGTAGGCCGCCGAGGCGCAGGAGTCTTCGACCACCGCGTACACCGGCTTCTTGTGCTTTTCGCGCAGGCGGCGGATCTCATCGTTGATGATGCCGGCGTGCACCGGGCTGCCGCCGGGCGAATTGATCAACAGCACCACCCCCTGGGAGCCGACGTCCTCGAAGGCGGCGCGCAGGGACGAGACCAGGAATTCCGCGCTGGACTCCTGGCCGGCGCCGATCTCTCCGCGGATCTCCACCACCGCCGTGTGCGGCAGGTTCTTGTCGGTATGGGTGGGGCCGTCGCTCTTGAGAATGATCCAGGCCAGGGCGACGAAGAACGCCAGCCAGGCCAGGCGCAGGGTGCTGCGCCAGATGCGCGCCTGGCGCTGCTCCTTGAGCGTGGCGAACATCAGGCGTTCGAGCGTGTCGCGCTCCCAGTGGACATCCCGTGCAGGGGGCGCGGACGCCTCGGGCGCGGGCTCGCGCGGGGGGGTGTCGTCAGTCATGGAGAAGGCTCAGAAAGCGAGGGGTTGGAGGTTCCAGTCAGTATGCCAGTGGACCACGCCATCCCGCTCGGACAAGGCGATTTTCACCAGGCCGCCACGGCACGGACCGCCGGCGCATTCACCGGTATCAGGTCGGTAAGTGGCGCCGTGGGTAGCGCACAGCAACCACTGACCGCTGTCATCAAAGAAGCGATCCGGCTGGTAGTCCATTTCCATCGCGATGTGGGTGCACCGATTCAGGTACGCGTGTACCCGCCCTTCGAAACGCACGGCGAAGGCCCGGCAGGTCTGGCCGGCGTGGACCACGTCGAAGGGCATGGCCTGGCCGCCTTCGACCAGGTCGCTGGCGTTGCACAGAGGAATGGCTTGTTCTTGCATGCGGGCAACCTCGGGCGGTCGGGTCAAGCGTGCTCGATCAGCCAGTCGTGCAGGTCGCGCACCGTATGCGCGATGTGCCGGGGCCTGAGCGCATCGAAGCCCGCCGGCTCGTGGGCGCCGTAGCTCACGCCGACGCTGGCACAACCGGCGTTCAGGGCCATCTGCAGGTCGTGCGTGGTGTCGCCGATCATGAGGGTGCGCTCGGGCTCGACGCCGAACTCCGCCATCAGCTCGTGCAACATGCGGGGGTGGGGCTTGCCGGCAGTCTCGTCGGCGGTGCGACTGCCGTCGAAGACGCCTTGCAGTTCAACCGCGTGCAGGGCCTCGTCGAGTCCACGGCGCGACTTGCCGGTGGCCACGGCCAGCCAGTGGTGACGCCCGCGCAGGTCATGCAGCAGGGGCAGCACGCCTTCGAAGAGGCTCAGGTCGTCTTGATGGCGGGCGTAGTGGTGGCGATAGCGGGCGCCCAGTTCGGGGTATTTCTCGGGCGGCACGTCAGGGGCAGCGTGAGCCAGGGCCGAACCCAGGGCCATGCCGATCACATACGACGCCGCCTCCCGGGCGGGCCGAACGCCGCCAACGTCGACCACCGCGTCCTGGATACAGCGCACGATGATGGCGGTGGAATCGAACAGGGTGCCGTCCCAGTCGAAAGCGATCAGGTCAAACTGGCGCGGGCGCATCGTGGGGAGCAAAGGCGTGCAGGTCGGGGGGCAGCGGGGCGAGCAGCTCGATGCGCTCGCCAGTGGCCGGGTGGTCGAACTGTAACCGCCAGGCGTGCAGGTACATGCGCTTGAGGCCTTGCTTGTGCAGGGCCTTGTTCGCCTCGAAATCGCCGTACTTGTCGTCGCCGGCGATGGGATGGCCCGACGAGGCCAGGTGCACCCGGATCTGGTGAGTGCGCCCGGTCTTGATGGTCACCTCCAGCAGGCTGGTGCCTTCCAGGTAGCGGGCCACCTGGACCAGGGTGATCGCGCGCATGCCATCGGGGTCGTCCTTGGCCACCACCCGCACCCGGCGCTCGCCGGCCCCCGGCGTGCCCTCGCCACCGGCCAGCAGGTACTTGTGCAGGGGGGCGTCGATGACCTTGCGGTTGGCGGGCCAGCGGCCGTTCACCAGGGCCAGGTAGGTCTTGCCGGTCTCGCGGCCGCGGAACTGGTCCTGCAGGCGGGTCAGGGCCGAGCGTCGCTTGGCCACCAGCAGGATGCCGGAGGTCTCTCGGTCCAGGCGGTGCACCAGTTCCAGGAACTTCGCGCCCGGGCGGGCCTGCCGCAGTTGCTCGATCACTCCGAAGCTGACCCCGCTGCCGCCGTGGACAGCCACGCCGGCGGGCTTGTCGATCGCGATCAGGTGGTCGTCCTCCAAGAGGATCGGGAATTCGCGGGCCGGGGCCGGGCGGTCTTTTTTCTCCTGGGCCCGTTCGGACAGCCGGATCGGCGGCACCCGCACCTGGTCGCCCACCTCGATGCGGGTATCGGCGCCGGCGCGGCCCTTGTTCACCCGCACCTCGCCCGAGCGGATGATTCGGTAGACATGGGTCTTGGGTACGCCCTTGAGATGCCGCACCAGGAAGTTGTCCAGGCGCTGGCCGGCGGATTCTTCGTCGACCTGCAGGGTCTGGACCGGGCTTGTCGGGCCCGGCTCCTTGTCCCCTATAATGTGTTTCACTAGCGCAACGCCGTAAGTGGTTGATTTTTCATGGAAGTTTAGTCCACCACCACAAGCAGCAAAGCTGGTAGGTCGATGCCACCCGCGTCAGACCGGTCAGGAGCGCCACAGGCCAAAGCCTGGGGTGGCCCGACGTGACGCAGGCGACGGCAAGACTTCGAAGCACCGAAACGGAATACCCAAGCCAGGCAGCCCTCGTGCTGTTTGGCGGATTGAGACGAGAACACCTGTGTTGATGGCGATTTGGCAGATCCTGTGGCTGGCGCAAAGACGCCTGGCCCCCGGCGTGCCGACGCTGGCGACCCGCGCCCTCGGCGCGAGGCCTGCCGGAGCCCACGCTGCGGCGCCACAGGGGCACCCCACCGGCCGCCACCCTCTCGTGACCTTCCACGCGCCTTGGCCACGTTCGCTGAGTTAAATCTCAGCGTCCGCGGTCACTCCGGCAATTCCCTCTCGCTTCGAAGCCTCGCTCGGCATCGTGGACCCGCATGGGTCATGTTGATGTTTAGAGAAATGAAGGTCACGCGATGAAGCGGATGCTGATTAATGCCACCCAGGCTGAAGAACGCCGGCTGGCCATCGTCGACGGGCAAAAGCTCCTCGACTACGAAATCGAGATCGAAGGGCGCGAACAGCGCAAGGGCAATATCTACAAGGCGGTCGTGACGCGGGTCGAGCCCTCGCTCGAAGCCTGCTTCGTCGACTACGGCGAAGACCGCCACGGCTTCCTGCCGTTCAAGGAAATCTCCAAGCAGTACTTCCAGCCTGGTGTGTCGGCCTCGCAGGCCCGCATCAACGAGGCGATCAAGGAAGGCCAGGAGCTGCTAGTGCAGGTCGAGAAAGAAGAACGTGGCAACAAGGGCGCGGCCCTGACCACCTTCGTCTCGCTGGCCGGTCGCTATGTGGTGCTGATGCCCAACAACCCGCGCGGCGGCGGCGTGAGCCGGCGCATCGAGGGCGACGACCGGGCCGAACTCAAGGAGGCGATGGACCAACTGGAGTATCCCAACGGGATGTCCATCATCGCCCGCACTGCCGGTATCGGCCGCAGCGCCCCCGAGCTGCAATGGGACCTCAATTACCTGCTCAAACTCTGGACCGCCATTGACGGCGCAGCCAAGGGTGGCAAGGGCGCCTTTCTGATCTACCAGGAATCGTCGTTGGTGATTCGCGCAATCCGCGATTACTTCAACAACGACATCGGCGACATCCTGATCGACACCGACGACATCTACGAGCAGGCCCACCAGTTCATGGCGCACGTCATGCCGGAGCATGCCGCCAAGGTCAAGCGCTATCGCGATGACGCGCCGCTGTTCTCGCGTTTCCAGATCGAGCACCAGATCGAGTCGGCCTATGCCCGCGAGGTCAAGCTGCCTTCGGGCGGCGTGATCGTGATCGACCACACCGAGGCCCTGGTCTCGGTGGACGTCAACTCGGCGCGCGCCATCAAGGGCGGCGACATCGAAGAGACCGCGACCCGCACCAACCTGGAAGCCGCCGACGAAGTGGCGCGCCAGATGCGCCTGCGTGACCTGGGCGGCCTGATCGTGATCGACTTCATCGACATGGAGGAATCGCGCAACCGCCGCGATGTCGAGAGCCGCCTGCGTGACGCCCTGCGCCAGGACCGTGCCCGCGTGCAGTTTGGCACCATCAGCAAGTTCGGCCTGATGGAGATGAGCCGCCAGCGCCTGCGCCCGGCCCTGTCCGAAGGCGCGTCCATCCCCTGCCCGCGTTGCGGCGGCCATGGTCATATTCGCGACACCGAGAGCTCGGCGCTGCAAATCCTGCGAATCATCCAGGAAGAGTCCATGAAGGACGGAACCGCCGCCGTGCATGTGCAGGTGCCGGTGGAGGTGGCCTCGTTCCTCTTGAACGAAAAGCGCACCGAGATCGCCAAGATCGAGCTGAAGCAGCGGATCGGCGTGATCATGATCCCGAACAAGTCGCTGGAGACGCCGAACTACCGTCTGGAACGTCTCAAGCATGACGATCCGCGCCTGGACAGCCTGGCGGCCAGCTACCACATGGCCGTCGAGGTGGAGGACCCCACCACGGTGACGCGCCGCTCGCAAGAGCGCGCCAACAAGCAGGAGCCGGTGATCAAGGGCGTGCTGCCCGACGCGCCGGCCCCGATCGCACCACCCAAGCCCGAACCCGAGACGCGGCCGGAAGCTGCGCGCAGCGGCGTCGGCCGTGGCGGCAGCAAGGCCGCACCGGCGCCTGCGCCCGCACCGCAACCCGCCTCGGGCGGTTTCATGGGCTGGCTGCGGGGTCTGTTCGGCTCGTCTGCCCCGGCGCCGGCGCCTGCACCTGCAACGGCCAAGGACGAAAAATCTGAGGGCCGCGAAGGCCGTGGTGAGCGCGGCGAGCGCGGTGAGCGTAGCGATCGCGGTGAACGCGGTGAAGGCCGACGCGGTGGACGCGGCGGCCGCAGCCGCGGCCGTGACGGCGAAGGCCGCCGTGGCGAAGGCGCCAGCGGTGAGGCCGGTGAAGGCCGCGGACGTGGCGGTGAGCGCGGCGAGCGCGGTGAACGTGCCGAGCGGCAGGAGCCGCGCGAGGCACGCGAACCCCGCGAGGGTCGCACGCCGCGTGAGGGCCGTGAGCCGCGTGAGGGCCGTGAGCCACGTGAGGGCCGTGAACCCCGCGAGGGTCGCGAGCCGCGTGAGCCCCGCGAAGGCCGTACGCGCCGTGACGACGCTGCGATCGAGTCGCAGGGTATGAATGAGGCCGCCGCCGAGGGTTCGGCTCCTGAAGCCCGGGGCGAACGTGCCCCACGCGGTGAACGGGGTGAACGCGGCGAGCGCGGTGAAGGCCGTCGTGAGCGCGGTGAAGGCCGCCGTGAACGTGGCGAGCGCCGCAGTGACGCCCCCCGTGAAGACGGACTGCCGGCTGGCGCAGCCCAGGAAGCAGTGACGGGTGATGCCGCATCCACCGCGCAGGCCGATGACGGCGTCGCGCGCGAGGCGCGCGCGCAAGGCGAGAACGGCGAAGGCCGCCGCCGCTCGCGTGACCGCTATGGACGTGACCGCCGCGAGCGCGGTGAGCGCTCGACGCGCGACGAGGGCGTGCCCGCCGAAGGCGAGGAAGTCGCCGCACCGGCATCGGTCACCGAGTCCACCGAGGACGCGCCGCGCCGCCCGCGCTACCCGACCGGGTTCGTGAGCGATGCCGAGGCCCCCGCGACCCCCACCGTGGCGTCGGCCCCCGCGCAGGCGCCCGCCGCAGCATCCGCCCCTGCGAAGACTGGCCTGCCTCGCGTGCAGGGCTACACCCTGCCGCTGGACCAGCTGCAGCAGATCGCTGAAGGCTCGGGCCTGCAGTGGGTCAATTCCGACGCGGAGAAAGTGGCTGCAGTACGGGCCGCGATTGCCGCCGAACCCAAGCCGGTGCACGTGCCGCGCGAACGGCCAGCTCCGGTGGTGATCGATGAAGGCCCGCTGGTGCTGGTGGAAACGCGCCGCGATTTGGGCCAGGTCACGCTGCCCTTCGAGGCGCCGCGCGCCGGCTGACCGGTCTCAAGGCCACGCCCCGTCAGGGGTGCGCCCGCCCCGCGCCGTCCCAGCGGCCCGGGGCTTTTTTCTTGGGGAAGCTCAGAGTGTGGCGGCCTGTTTCCAGGCTTGGGCCGCCGCATCGCTGTCGCCGCGGTCCTCCGCGAGGGTGGCCAGGGCGCGCCAGGCCTGACGGCGCAGCGCGGTGTCCGACAGACCCTGTGTCGCCTGCGTCAGCAGCTGTTGCGCCTTGCCCCAGAGGTGGCGGTGCAGGCAGGCCATGCCAGCGAGGTACTGTAAGTTGCCGTCGCGCGGATTGGCCCGCTGCGCCGTCTCGAAGCGGGCCAGCCAGGGCCCGTCGATGGACTCCAGCCCCGTCTTCTCGAAGGCCTGCACCATCCGCACCTTCAGAGCGGTGTCCAGGCGCTCCTGCTGCTCCCAGACCGGCAGCAGCCATTCGCGCGCCAGCGTGGCGTCTCCGCGC
This sequence comes from Pseudomonadota bacterium, assembly GCA_041169755.1. Taxonomy (GTDB): domain Bacteria; phylum Pseudomonadota; class Gammaproteobacteria; order Burkholderiales; family Burkholderiaceae_C; genus Ramlibacter. The sequence goes on from JBEEIS010000034.1 coordinate 24,951, forward strand.
AAGGCGGCTACCCGCATCGCAGCGTGTACCGCAAGCTCAGGCATCTGGCGCTCGCTGGCCTCCAGGGAGTGCCAGGCGCGTTGCAGCCGGGGCATATCGTGGGCCGCATTGAGCAGATCGGTCGCCAGCCCGCGCACCAGACTCTGGGCCGCCTGCGGCGAGAACGCGCGGTGCTTGGCCAGCAGACGCGTGGTCTCCAACGCCTGCTGCGTCTGGCCGGACAGGCGTGCGGCCTTGAGCTTCATGCGCAGGGCCAGGGTTCGCCGCGCGGCGCCCTGAGGCAGTTGCGTGAGCCAGGCGTCCGCGGCGTCAGCGTCGCGCTCATCCAGGGACCAGCGGGCGGCACGCATCAGGGCCCCTTCGCGTACGGCCTGGACCTCGCGAGCCGTACCCGAGTCCAGCACCCGCTTCAGGTGATCGTCGCGGGCCGGGCGATCCTGTAGCGATTGGGCGCTCTCAGCCACCAGCAGGTGGGCCAGGGCTCGCAGGGGCTGACCGTGCGGCAGCCGCACCCCGGAATCGCGCAAGGACTGCTCCTGGGCCAGGACCGCGTCGGCGGATTTGCGCGCGCGCAGGAAGCGTCCCGCAGTCAGATGGGCGATCGAATCCACCATCATCAGGTGCAAGGTTCGCTCCTTCTGCTGGTTGCGCCAACGCAAGGCTTCGCGGGGAAGGTTGAACAGGGCCGACACCCCGCGCAGTGCAGCATGCAGCAGCACGAAGGCAGCGATGCCGAGCAGCAGCACCATGTTCAGCGACAGATCGATCCGGTAAGGCGGCCAGAACAGGGTCACGGTGCCCTGGTTGTTGCCCGCGAACAGGGCGATGGCCACAGCCACCGCGAACAACGCCAGAAGCCAGAGTGCAGCGCGCATCGGTATGCCTTCCTGTCGCCCGTTGCGTCAGCGGTTGGCCGCCGTGGCGTCCAGCAGGGCCAGGGTCTCGTCGATGCGGGGCAGGTCCACGCGCCGCAGCTGCGTCTGCAGGTCCTGCAAGATGGCGGCAGCCGCCTGCGTGCGGCGACCCGATGCATCGAAGTAGCGTGTGAGGGCCTGGGAGGCTGCAGCCAGATCGGCCCGGGCCAGGTCGGACTGGCGAGCCAGCAGGGACAGGCGCGCGTTGAGCAGCTTGAGCTTGAGGTTCTCGCGCAGGAAGAAGGACTGCTCGGGCGAGACCAGGGCCGCCTCGGGCTGGTCGATGCGGCTGACCCGCAGCAGGCGGCGAGCCTCCTCGCCCACCACGGCCAGTGCGCGCTCCCACCAGGCGGCGGGCACCGCAGGCGCAGGCGACGCCTCACGGGTACCGCCGGTAGCCGCGGCCGCACCCACGGCGTTAGCCACGGGCAGCTCATCGACCATGCGTGAGAGTTCGTCCATGCGTATCAGGAGGCTGGGGACGTCGGCCACCGTGGCGGACTTGATGCGGTCGATGTCGCGCGTGATCGCGGCGCGTACCCGCACCAGGCGCGGGTGGCCTGTGCGCGCCAGGCGCTGCTCGGCACCGCGCAGGGCCGCGAGCAGGGGCTCGGGACTGAGGGTGAGTTGCGCCTGCTGCTGCGCCAGGCGCAGGGCCGCCTCGATGTCGAAGACCAGGTTCTCGTCGCGAGAGCGGGTGAGGCTTTGCATCAGCTCCTCGAGCTGCGCACGCTGCAGGGTGACTTCGCTCAGGCGGGTGTCGGCAACGGCCTGGCGGGTGGCGGTCTCACGGGCCAGCTCCTGGGCCTGACGGGCCAGGGTTCGCGCCTCGACGGCGGTAGCCCCGGAGTCGGCGCTCTGGCGCGCCAGCTGCTCTTGGATACCCGTGAGCTTTTGCCAGAGCAGCAGGCTGGCCACCAGCGCTGCGGCGATCAGCACGAGCATCAAATAGAACAGCGGACGCGCGACGACGACGCCCATACGCGGCGTCACCTCGGCCGCCGAGGCAGGCGTGACGGAGGCCAAGTCAGGGGCGGCCGGGTCGTCGCGGGGAGGCGTGTCGCTCATGGCGCCGATTGTAGAAAGGCTGCAATGTCGTCCAGACCGGGGCGCACGGCGGCGACCACGCCAAAACCCGCGGCCCGTGCCGCGTCGGCGATGCGAGGGTGCGTGCACAAGGCGCGCGCCGCCGACCAGTCCGGCGCAGCGGCCAGTCGTTGCAGGTTGTCCACGCCCTCGGAGCTGCTGAAAAGCCACCAGGCGCCACCCCGGGCACTGGCCAGGGCCCGCGCACGCTGGTCGTCGCTCCAGACGGGAAGCTCGCGCACATAGGCCACGGCCGTATCCACCTGCGCGCCGGCGGCCTGCAGCCGCAGCGCCAGCCAGTCGCGACCGGCCGCCTGGCCCCGGGCATCGCCGCCCCGCACGATCAGCACGCGGTCACCAGGCCGGACGCCGGCCCCAACCTGATCCCACAAGGCCTCGGAGTCGAAGCGGGCCGCGTCCGGCGCCGGCGCATCGACCTGGGCGGTGGGCACTCCGGCAGCCACCAGGGCCTGCGCGGTGCCGGGCCCCGTGGCCCAGGCGCGTGTGCCTGCCGGCCAGGCCAAGGTGGTACCCGCGAGAAAGCCCTCGACCGCATTCGCGCTGACAAACATGGCAGCGACGCAGCCGGCGAGCGCGCGGCGTGCGGCGCCCAGGGCGGCGATGTCGGGCGCCGGCGCGATGGCGATCAGTGGCAGGGCGTGGGCGTCGAGTCCCCGCTCGCGCAGGGCCTGCACCCAGCGGTCACCCTCGCGCTCGGGCCGTGTCACGAAAACCCCGGGCGCGGGCGCCCGGGTCGGCGTGGCGCTCAGGTCAGCGGGCACCGCCCGCGCGCAGTTGATCGGCCACCTGCAGACCCAGGGCGGCGGCCTGCGCCAGGTCGGTGACGTTGGCGCTGGCCTGCACCTGCACCAGAGTCGCCTGGCCGTCGGGGTCGCCCCAGGCCGCACGCAGGTCCAGGGTGTCGCCGGCGGTGAAGCGGGCGTGAGCCGCTAGCGGCATCGAACAGCTGCCACCCATGGCGCGACTCACGGCGCGTTCGGCGGCGACAGCCAGCCAGGTGGGCGAATGGGCCAGCGGCGCGAGCAGGTCGGCCACCTCGGGGCGGCTGCTGCGCACCTCGATGCCCAGGGCACCCTGACCCGCGGCCGGCAGCATCTCGGAGGGCTCGAAGATCTGGCGGATGCGCGCGCCCAGGCCCAGGCGCTTGAGGCCGGCGGCCGCCAGCACGATGGCCTCGTACTGGCCGTCGTCAAGCTTGCGCAGGCGGGTGTCGAGGTTGCCGCGCAGGGGTTCGATGCGCAGGTCCGGGCGCAGGGCCCGCAGCAGGACGACACGCCGCAGGCTGGAGGTGCCCACCACGCTGCCTTCGGGCAATTCGGCCAGGTTGGCGTAGCGGTTGGAGACCAGCGCGTCGCGCGGGTCCTCGCGTTCCATCACACAGCCCAGGGTGAAACCCTCGGGCAACTCCATCGGAACGTCCTTGAGCGAGTGCACGGCGAGGTCGGCGCGGCCTTCCTCGAGGGCGACTTCAAGTTCCTTGACGAACAGGCCCTTGCCGCCCACCTTGCTGAGGCTGCGGTCCAGGATCTGGTCGCCCCGGGTGGTCATGCCCAGGAGACCCACCTGGTGGCCACGGGCCTGCAGGAGGGCCTGCACATGTTCGGCCTGCCACAGGGCGAGACGGCTTTCGCGGGTGGCGATGACAAGGTGGCTCAAGGTCGTAACCTGTTCGTGGCAACAAATGAATCGGGCGATGCTAGCATGGTGTCTGCCGAAAAATTAAGCAGAAATCAGCACAAATCAGGACGCTGCTGGCGCAGGTGCGCCGCGCCGCGAGGACCCGACCGCCATGCCCGCCAGCCCGCCCAAGCTACCGCCCGACACCCCAGGACGCCGCGCCCGTGAAAACGAGAAACCGCTGGTGGAAGACATCCGCCTGCTCGGACGCATTCTGGGCGACGTGATCCGCGAGCAAGAGGGCGTGCAGTCCTTCGAGCTGGTCGAGCGCATACGCAAGCTGTCGGTGGCCTTCCGCCGCGATGCCGACCAGGAGGCCGACCGGGCCCTCAAGACGCTGCTCAAGTCACTCTCGGGCGACCAGGCGGTGAGCGTGATCCGCGCCTTCACTTATTTCAGCCACTTGGCCAACCTCGCCGAAGACCGGCACCACATCCGCCGGCGCATCATTCATGAACGCGCCGGCGACACCCACGAGGGCAGCATCGAGGTGGCCCTGTCCCGCCTGCGCTGGGCCGGTATCCAGCCGCGAGCGATCGTGCAGGCGCTGGCCCACAGCTACGTGTCACCGGTGCTCACCGCTCACCCCACCGAGGTCCAGCGCAAAAGCATCCTCGATGCCGAGCGAGACATCGCGCACCTGCTGGTCACACGCGACGAGATCCGCGCCCGCGCCTTGCCCCGCGACGCGCTGGCCCCGCGCGAGCTGGCCGCCAACGAGGCACAGATCCGCGCCCGCGTCATGCAGTTGTGGCAGACCCGCCTGCTGCGTTTCACCAAGCTCACGGTGGCCGACGAGATCGAGAACGCGCTGTCCTATTACGAAGCCACCTTCCTTCGCGAGATCCCCAAGCTCTATGACAACCTCGAGCGCGCGCTGGGTCAGACCCAGGTGGCCAGCTTCCTGCGCATGGGAATGTGGATCGGTGGCGATCGTGATGGCAACCCCAATGTGAACGCGCAGACCCTGGAGCATGCCCTGCGTCGCCAGTGTGAGGTGGCCCTGCGCCACTACCTGACCGAGATCCACTGGCTAGGCAGCGAGCTGTCGCAGTCCGCACTGCTGGTGCAGGTCACACCCGCCATGCGCGCGCTTGCGGACGGCTCGCCCGACGCCAACGCGCATCGCCAGGACGAACCGTACCGGCGGGCGCTGGCCGGGATGTACGCACGGCTGGCGGCCACGCTGCAGGCCTACACCGGCGGCGAGGCGGCGCGCCACGCGCTGCCCCCGCAGAACCCGTACCGGCGCGCCGAGGAACTGAGCGACGACCTGCGCACCATCCGGGACTCCTTACTCGCCTCGCACGGCGAGGCCCTGGTGGCCCAGCGCCTGGGGCCTCTGATCCGCGCGGTGGACGTGTTCGGGTTCCACCTGGCCACGATGGACTTGCGCCAAAGCTCCGACCAGCACGAGACGGTGGTCGCCGAGCTGCTGGCGACCGCACGCATCGAGGCGCGGTACACCCGCCTCGACGAACCTGCCCGCCAGGACCTGCTGCTGCGGCTGCTGTCTGATGCCCGGCCACTGCGCGTGATCGATGCAGCCTACTCCGAGCGTACGCGGGCCGAACTGGCCATCTTCGAGCGCGCCCGCGCCCTGCGCGAACGATTCGGCCCGCAGTCGATCCGCCACTACATCATCAGCCACACCGAGACGGTCAGCGACCTGCTGGAGGTACTGCTCCTGCAGAAGGAGGTGGGCCTGTACACCGGCACGCTGGACGGCGTCGCCCGTGCCGATTTGATCGTCGTGCCCCTGTTCGAGACCATCGAGGATCTGCGCAACGCGGCGCCGATCATGCGCGCGTTCTATGGCCTGCCCGGCATCGCGCCCATGGTGCAGCGCTCCGGCTGCGAGCAGGACATCATGCTGGGGTACAGCGACAGCAACAAGGATGGCGGCATCTTCACCAGCAACTGGGAGCTGTATCGGGCCGAGATCGCGCTGGTGGACCTGTTTGACGAACTCGCCAACAGCCACAACATCCAGCTTCGCCTGTTCCATGGCCGTGGCGGCACGGTGGGTCGTGGCGGCGGTCCCAGCTACGACGCCATCCTGGCGCAGCCCCCGGGCACGGTGCGCGGGCAGATCCGCCTGACCGAGCAGGGCGAAGTGATCGGCTCCAAGTACGCCAACCCCGAGATCGGCCGGCGCAACCTGGAAACCCTGGTGGCCGCCACCCTGGAGGCCACGCTGCTGCAACCGACCAAGCCCGCGCCGCGCGCCTTCCTCGCCGCCGCCGAGGCGTTGTCGCAAGGCAGCATGCGCGCCTACCGCAAGCTGGTCTACGAAACGCCCGGCTTCACCGACTACTTCTTCAGCGCGACCCCGATCCGCGAGATCGCCCAGCTCAATATCGGCTCGCGCCCGGCGTCGCGCAAGGCCGGCCAGCGCATCGAGGACCTGCGCGCGATTCCCTGGGGATTCAGCTGGGGCCAGTGCCGCCTGACACTGCCTGGGTGGTATGGCTTCGGCAGCGCGGTCCAGGCCTTTCTGCAGGACACGCCCGACCCGTCCCGCAAGGAGGGCCTGGCCCTGTTGCAGAAGATGTACCGCCACTGGCCCTTCTTTCGCACGCTGCTGTCCAACATCGACATGGTGCTGGCCAAGAGCGACCTGGCCCTGGGCTCGCGCTACGCCGAGCTGGTGGCCGACACGCGCCTGCGCAAACGCGTGTTCAGCGCCATCGAGGCCGAATGGCAACGCACCGTGGAGGCGCTGCAGGCGATCACTGGCGAGCGCCAGCGCCTGGCGGGCAACCCGGCGCTGCAACGCTCGATCCGCCACCGCTTCCCCTACATCGACCCGTTGCACCACCTGCAGGTCGAACTGGTGCGCCGTTACCGAGAGGGCCGCTCCGACGACCGCGTGCAGCGCGGCATCCACATCTCGATCAACGGCATCGCGGCGGGCCTACGCAACACCGGCTGAACGATGTCCCGCCTGCGGGCTCAGGCGCGCGCCTTGAAAACAGCGCGCACGGCGGCCAGCTGGCGGCGCGACACTGCGAGGACTTCGTCAACACCCTCGAGCCGTAGCTGCCACCGATCCTCCTGGGATCGATCCGCCGGGGCGCGTTCCAGGGCACGCAAGCAGCGCAGCGCCACCAGCGCATTGCGATGCACGCGCAGGAACTGGCCGGCCAGGCGGGCCTGCAGGTCGACCAGCGAACCCGCGAGCAGGTGGCTATGTCGGGGCGTGCGAACCGTGACGTACTTCATTTCCGCCCTGAAATAGACCACCTCGTGCACGGGCAGGCGCAGCACCTGATCGCGCTGCGGAATCACGAGCATGTCTGCCCCTTCAGCCTGCGCAGCGCTTTCCATGAAGCGCTGCGCCTTGCGCAGGGCCTGCTGCAGCCGCTCGGGCCGCGGGGGCCACGTGAGAAAGTCAATCGCGTTTGCATCGAAGGCCTGCGCTGCATGCGCCGGGTCGTCGGAGACGAGCACCACCGCGGGGGGCTGCGCGCGCCGCGCGAGGGCCTGGGCCAGGGTGAGCCCGTCGATCCCCGGCAGGTTCACGTCGATCAGCACCAGATCGAAACGCCGACGGTGCAGCAAGTCCATGCCCCGCACCGCATCGGCGGCCTCGCCCGCCACCACCGCCGCGGGTGCGGCACACGCCGCAAGCAGGACAGGCCAGTGCGCGTGCGCCTGCGCCCGCGCATCGACAACCAGAACCTGCAGCCTCGCTGCCGCGCCAGAGACTTCAGCCAGGCCGACAGGCGGGTGCGGAACGCCGATAATCCGCGCAGGAGCCTCATCGGGACACTTTGTTAATTTCAAAGTATTCATTCCCCGATTATTTACCGCTTATGTCCCACAACCAACTCGATCAAAAATCCCAGGCCTGGTCCGCGCTGTTTTCGGAACCCATGTCCGACCTCGTCAAGCGCTACACCTCCAGCGTCTTCTTTGACAAGCGCCTGTGGAAAGCGGACATCCAAGGCTCCCTGGCCCACGCCGAGATGCTGGCCACCCAGGGCGTGATCAGCCAGGACGACCGCGCCGCCATCGAACGCGGCATGGCGCAGATCACCCGAGAGATCGAGGACGGCCAGTTCGAGTGGAAGCTCGACCTGGAGGACGTGCACCTGAACATCGAAGCACGCCTGACGCAACTGGTCGGCGACGCGGGCAAGCGACTGCACACCGGCCGCAGCCGCAATGACCAGGTCGCCACCGACGTGCGACTGTGGCTGCGCGATGAGATCGACCTGATCGCCGGTCTACTGGTCGCCTTGCAAAAGGCGCTGGTGGAGATTGCCGACCGCCATGCCGAAGTGATCCTGCCGGGCTTCACGCACTTGCAGGTGGCCCAGCCCGTGAGCTTTGGCCACCACATGCTGGCCTATGTCGAGATGTTCGCCCGCGACGCCGAGCGCATAGCCGATGTGCGCCGTCGCACCAACCGCCTGCCCCTGGGCGCCGCCGCCCTGGCCGGCACCAGCTACCCGCTGGACCGCGAACGCGTGGCGCGCACGCTGGGCATGGAAGGCGTCTGCCAGAACTCGCTCGATGCGGTGAGCGACCGCGACTTCGCGATCGAGTTCACTGCAGCGGCCTCGCTGGCCATGGTGCACGTGAGCCGGCTCTCGGAGGAATTGATCCTGTGGATGTCGCAGAACTTCGGCTTCATCACGCTGGCCGACCGCTTCACCACCGGTTCGTCCATCATGCCGCAGAAGAAGAACCCTGACGTGCCCGAACTCGCACGGGGCAAGACCGGTCGCGTAGTGGGCCATCTCATGGGCCTGATCACCCTGATGAAAGGCCAGCCCCTGGCCTACAACAAGGACAACCAGGAAGACAAGGAGCCGCTGTTCGACACCGTCGACACGCTCAAGGACACGCTGCGCATCTTCGCCGAGATGGCGCAAGGCATCACCGTGCGGCCCGAGGCCATGGAGCGCGCCGCCCTGCGCGGATACGCCACGGCCACCGACCTGGCGGACTACCTGGTCAAGAAGGGCCTGCCCTTTCGCGATGCGCACGAAACCGTGGCCCATGCCGTCAAGGCGGCATCCGCCCAGGGACAGGACCTGTCGCAGCTGCCCCTGGCGCAATTGCAGCAGTTCAACCCGACCATCGAGGCCGATGTGTTCGACGTGCTGTCGCTACGCGGATCCCTGAATGCCCGCAACGTCCTGGGTGGCACCGCGCCGGCCCAGGTCCGCACTCAGGTGGCGCGGCATCGCGCGCGCCTGGCCTGAACACCTGACGCGAATAAATAACGACAAGGAGACAACCTGTGCCCGTGATCACCAACATCGAAGACCTGCGCGTACTCGCCCAAAAGCGCGTGCCGCGCATGTTCTACGACTACGCCGATTCGGGGTCCTGGACCGAAGGCACCTACCGCGCCAACGAGACCGACTTCGACAAGATCCTGCTGCGCCAGCGCGTGGCGGTGAACATGGAAGGTCGCACCACGCGCACCACCATGCTGGGCCAGGACGTGGCCATGCCGGTAGCGATCGCCCCCACGGGCTTGACTGGCATGCAGCACGCCGACGGCGAGATCCTGGGCGCGCGGGCCGCCAAGAAGTTTGGCATTCCGTTCACGCTCTCGACCATGAGCATCTGCTCGATCGAGGACATCGCCAAAGCGACGGATTACCACCCTTTCTGGTTCCAGCTGTACGTGATGCGTGACCGCGACTTCGTCGAGCGGCTGATCGACCGCGCCAAGGCGGCGCGCTGCTCGGCGCTGGTGATCACCCTGGACTTGCAGATCCTGGGCCAGCGGCACAAGGATCTCAAGAACGGACTGTCCGCGCCGCCCAAGCTCACGATTCCCAACATCATCAACCTCATGACCAAGCCCCGTTGGTGCCTGGGCATGCTGGGTACCCCGCGCCGCAACTTCGGCAACATCTACGGCCACGTCAAGGGCATCGAGAACATGGGGTCGCTCTCGGAGTGGACGGCCAAGCAATTCGATCCGGGGCTGTCCTGGGCCGACGTGGAATGGATCAAGAAGCGCTGGGGCGGCAAGATCATCCTCAAGGGCATCCAGGATGTCGAGGACGCACGCTTGGGCGTGGAAAGCGGTGCCGACGCCCTGATCGTCTCCAATCACGGCGGACGCCAGCTCGATGGCGCGCCCTCCTCCATCTCCGCCCTGCCTGCCATCGTCGACGCAGTCGGCAAGCAGATCGAGGTACACATGGACGGCGGCATCCGCTCCGGCCAGGACGTGCTCAAGGCGCGGGCCCTGGGCGCGCGCGGCACCTACATTGGCCGCGCCTTTCTGTACGCCCTGGGTGCGATGGGCGAAGCCGGCGTCACCAAGGCCCTGGAGATCATCCACAAGGAACTCGATCTCACCATGGCTTTCTGCGGCCGCACCGACATCGAGAACGTGGACAAGGGCATTTTGCTGCCCGGCACCTACTGAGTCCGAGTGCGGGCCACGCTCGCACCGATGCATGAACCGGCTGCGCCGCATCGCCCACCTGGACATGGACGCCTTCTTCGCGTCCGTCGAGTTGCAGCGGCTGCCGCAGCTGAAGGGCCTACCGGTGGTGATCGGAGGAGGTAAGCGGCGGGTGGACGAGATGCTGCGTACGCTGCATGCCGACCTGCCGCTGCACGAGATCCCGGTCGATGCTTTTCCGCGCCTCAAAGACTACGTCGGCCGCGGTGTCATCACCACCGCCACCTACCCGGCGCGCCAGTTCGGGGTGGGCTCGGCCATGGGCATGATGAAGGCAGCGCGCCTATGCCCTGACGCCATCGTGCTGCCGGTCGATTTCGAGGAGATCCGCCAGTTCTCGCGGGCCTTCAAGGACACGATCCGGGAGATCGCGCCGCTCATGGAGGACCGGGGCGTGGACGAGGTCTACATCGACTTCACCGAGGTGCCAGGCGGCCAGCGCGAAGGTGGGCGTGTGCTGGCGCGCCTGATCCAGAAGGCCATCTTCGACCGCACGGGTCTGACCTGCTCGATCGGCGTCGCGCCCAACAAGCTGATCGCGAAGATGGCCAGCGAGTTCAACAAGCCCAATGGTATCTCCATCGTGCACGAGGACGACCTGCAGGCGAAGATCTGGCCGCTGGCGGTGCGCAAGATCAATGGCATCGGCCCGAAGGCCGAGGAAAAGCTGCACGCCCTGTCGATCCGCACCGTCGGCGAACTGGCAGCGCAATCGCGCGAGGACCTGGTCGCCCGCTTCGGCCGCTCCTACGGCGCCTGGCTGCACGAGGCTGCCTGGGGCCGCGACGAGCGTCCGGTCGTGACCGAGAGCGAGCCGGTGTCCATGAGCCGCGAGACCACCTTCGAACGCGACCTGCACGCCGGGCGCGACCGCGCCGAACTGAGCGCGATCTTCACCGACCTGTGCGAGCGCGTCGCCGCCGACCTGGCGCGCAAGGGCTATGCGGGACGCACCATCGGTATCAAGCTGCGGTACGACGACTTTCGGATCGCCACGCGCGATGTGACGATCGAGCAGTACACCGCCGACGCGAAAACCATCCGCCAGGCGGCAGGCCAGTGCCTCAAGCGCGTGGACCTGTCGCGGCGGCTGCGGTTACTGGGGGTACGCGTGGGCAAGCTGGCGCGGGCGCAGGACGTGGCCGCGGGCCAGGTAGCGCCCGAGGCGGCTGACGGGTCTGCGGTCGACGGATCCACGTCCGGAGCGACGCAGGAGACGGCTCTGGACGCGGCGCAGGCACTCAATCGGGATTTGTTCACCGACGACTGAAGCCCCAGGCCCATGCGGTCAACCCAGTGCTTTACTGGCGCGCAGTACGCACATTGGGGGGCAGTGCGCCCGGGTGGCTGGTGCGAAACGGGTTGATGTCCAGACCGCCGCGGCGCGTGTAGCGGGCGTACACCGACAGACGTGTCGGCTTGCAGCGCGCACGGATGTCCACGAACAGGCGCTCCACGCACTGCTCGTGGAATTCGGTGTGGTTGCGAAAGCTCACGATGTAGCGAAGCAGCTGCCCCTGATCAATCTGCGGGCCGCTGTAGCGGATTTGCACGCTGCCCCAATCGGGTTGCCCCGTCACCGGGCAATTGCTTTTCAGGAGGTGGCTCACCAGCGTCTCCTCCACCGGCTGCTCGCCGAAAGCCGCCGCGAGCAGCCCGGGGTCGGGCGTATAGCGGTCGCAGTCGATGTCCAGCCGGTCCAGGTTCACGCCCTCGAGCTCCTCGACCGCCTCGCGCTCGAAGGCCTCGGGCAACACCAGGCGCACACCCACCGACGACACCGAGGGCGCGCCACGCCAGACCGCATGGCTGATGTCGGCGCGCAAACGGTCACGCACCTCGTCGGCCGATGCGAAGCGCGTGTTGCTGAAGCTGCCCAGGTACAGCTTGAAGGACTTGCTCTCGACGATATGGGGTGTCTCGCAGGGAATGGTGAACTGCGCGATGGCCACCTGCGGCTTGCCTCGGGGCGTGAGCCAGGACAGCTCGAAAGCGGTCCAGAGATCCGCTCCGAAAAAGGGTAGGGCCCCTTGCAGTCCAAGCTCGGCGCGCTTGTCCGCGCGCGGCAGGGGAAACAGTTGCGAGGGGTCGTAGCGGTCGGTGTAGAGGACCGGCTTACCCAGGGTGGAATGTTCGGGAGTGGTCATCGTGTCATTCAAAGCGGTTCAGCCGCAGCCACTTGGTCGCGATCCATTTCTCGCCCGCCAGCACCGGTGCGCCGCCATGCAGTGTGCGGGTCGAGGGGTGAGGACGGTCGTAGCTGAAAAACACCGCGTTGCCCCGTTTGGGTGCCACCTCGAGCTGCACGTCGGGAAAGGTCGTGCCGCCGCCTCGCTCCGGCTCGCACAGGTACATGACCACCGTCGCCACCCGCTGGCCGCCCCGGCGCAGGATGGTGGGCGTGCCCGGCTCGGAGGGCTCGAAGTAGTCGTAGTGGGGCTTGTATTCCGTACCGGGTTGGTAGTGCAGGATCTGCAGGCCCTCGCCATTCTCGACTGGCCAATTCAGGAGCCTGGCCAGGCGCGCCTCGATGCGGGCCACCAGATCATTCTCGCCACACTGGAAAAACATGCCGTCGCTGGTGCGGTCGGCATTGACTTCCTCGCCACCGGTGCGGGTCGCCACGGTCAGCGAACGAGCCAGACGCGGTCGGGCCAGGGCGATCATCTGCTCGCATTCCTCGTCGGACAGCAGGCCGCCGAACACCACCAGCCGGGGGCTCGCCATGACCTGCAAGACATGAACCCGCCGGTCGCCGCCGTCCAGGTACAGCGGTGAGCCCGTGAGGTCGGGCCCGGGCAGGGACACCGCAGCCGTCCCCGCTGGCGCTTCACCCTGAGGAGCCTGCGACTGCACCTGCTCCCGCAGCACCGAGTCCAAGGCCTGTTGGGACACCGCTTCGCCCCATCCCGCCGCTCGCATCGCCTGCAGCACCGCCTGCGGGCCGTGGCCCGCCTGGGCCTGCTCCAGGATCCACTGACGCAGCTCGGGCGTGACCACCTGGGACGCGGGGTGTACCGTCATCCCGCCATTTTCCGGCGGAACACCAAGCGATCGGGGGCAGACGCCGCCGCGTCGAAGGCGTAGCCCTCGAGGTTGAAGCCTTCAAGCTTCTTGGGCGTGGCTACGCGTTGGGTGATGGCGTAGCGGGCCATCAGGCCCCGCGCCTTCTTGGCGAAAAAGCTGATGATCTTGTAGCGGCCGTCTTTCCAGTCCTCGAAGACGCACTCGATGACACGGGCCTGCAAGGCCTGGATATCCACCGCCTTGAAATACTCCTGCGAAGCCAGGTTGACCACCACGGGCGTCTTGTCAGCGGCCAGCTGCTCATTCAGGCATTGGGCGATACGGCTACCCCAGAACTGGTACAGGTTGGCGGCCTGGCCGACTTTCAGGGCGGTGCCCATCTCGAGGCGATAAGGCTGCATCCAGTCCAACGGACGCAGTACGCCGTACAGGCCGCTCAAGATGGCCACGTGCGACTGCGCCCACTCCAGGTCCGCCGGCTTGAGCGTGCGGGCTGACAGTCCGTCGTACACGTCGCCGTCAAATGCCAGCAGCGCCTGGCGCGAGTTGCTGGCGGTGAACCGAGACGACCAGGCCTCATAGCGCGCCACGTTCAGG
>JBEEIS010000035.1:0-17704 GCA_041169755.1 Pseudomonadota bacterium
ACCGGCATCGTCGCCCTGGCCGAAATGGGCGACAAGACCCAGCTCCTGTCCCTGGTCCTGGCCGCTCGCTTCAAGCGGCCCTGGCCTATCCTCTGGGGCATCCTGATCGCTACGGTTGCCAACCATGCGCTGGCCGGCGCGGTGGGCGCTTCGGTCACCGCCTGGCTGGGGCCGCAGTGGCTGCGGTGGATCCTGGCGGGCTCATTCATCGCGATGGCCGCCTGGATGCTGGTGCCGGACAAGCTCGATGAGGAGGAAACTCCCGAAGCCCCCCGGCACGGTGTCTTGATCACCACCGTGATCGCCTTTTTCCTGGCGGAGATGGGTGACAAGACCCAGGTGGCCACCGTCATGCTGGCCGCGCAATACCAGGCGTGGTTCGCGGTGGTGGCCGGCACCACCCTGGGCATGATGCTGGCCAACGCGCCGGTGGTGTGGTTTGGCGAGCGGGTGATGCGGCGCGTCCCGGTGCGCGCGGTACATGTCGTCTCGGCGCTGATCTTCCTGGGCCTGGGGCTGGCGGTCTTGTTCGGGTGGGAGTGAGCTCCACAGGGCGGGCGCTATACTGCCGCCTCCAGCGCCGATTTGCTTCCGATTGCGGGCGCTTTTAAAAATTCCGCTAAAGACGAAGCCCGGGCAACCGGCCTCGTGTTCAGCGATGCCGGTTTTTTCTTGCCCATGACTCTGGTCGCCCACGCGCAAAGCATGCATTTCGAGGCGCCGCTGCCCTTGCAGTGCGGCGCCTCGGTGCGCGCCTACGACCTGGCCTACGAGACCTACGGCACCCTCAACGCCGACCGCAGCAATGCAGTCCTGGTGTGTCATGCGCTCAATGCCTCGCATCACGTGGCGGGCGTCTATGCCGGTCAGGACAAGTCCGAGGGCTGGTGGGACACCCTGATCGGCCCGGGCAAGCCGGTGGACACGAACCGCTTCTTCGTGATTGGCGTGAATAACCTGGGGTCCTGCTTCGGCTCCACCGGCCCGATGCATGTGAACCCGGACACCGGCCGCGTGTACGGCGCCGACTTTCCGGTGGTCACCGTCGAGGACTGGGTCGACGCGCAGGCCCGCCTGCTCGACGTGCTGGGCATCCGCACGCTGGCGGCCGTCATGGGCGGCAGCCTGGGTGGCATGCAGGCCCTGTCATGGACCTTGCGCTACCCCGAGCGCGTGCGCCATGCGGCGGTGATCGCCAGCGCCCCTAACCTCAACGCCGAGAACATCGCCTTCAACGAAGTGGCACGTCGCGCCATCGTCACCGACCCCGACTTCCACGGCGGCCATTTCTACGCGCAGGGTGTGGTGCCCAAGCGCGGCTTGCGCATCGCGCGCATGATCGGACACATCACCTACCTCTCCGACGACGTCATGAACGCCAAGTTCGGGCGCGAGCTGCGTCGCGCCGTGGGTGAGGTCGCCGACGGTTACCGCTACACGACCCAGGACATTGAGTTCCAGATCGAGAGCTACCTTCGGCACCAGGGCGACAAGTTCAGCGAATACTTCGACGCCAACACCTACTTGCTGATCACCCGCGCCCTCGATTACTTTGACCCGGCCCGCGCGCACGGCGGCGAACTGGCCCGGGCCCTGGCGACCGCCACCGCGAAGTTCCTGCTCGTGAGCTTCACCACGGACTGGCGCTTTTCGTCGGCCCGCAGCCGCGAGATGGTCAAGGCCCTGCTCGATAACGGCCGCCACGTGAGCTACGCCGAGATCGACGCGCCGCATGGCCACGACGCCTTCCTGCTGGACGACCCGCGCTACCTGTCGGTGGTGCGCGCCTGGTTCGAGCGCATCGCCACGACATTGGAGGGAGCGCGTCATGAGTGATCGCGCTCTCATGCAATCGATCGCCTGGATGGTGCCCGCAGGGGCGCGCGTCCTCGACCTGGGCTGCGGCGATGGTGCCCTCTTGGACCTGCTCAAACGCGAGCGCGGATGCACCGGCTACGGTGTCGAGATCGCCGATGCCAATGTGCTGGCTTGCGTGGAGCGCGGCGTGGACGTGATCCAGTTGAACCTGGACGAAGGCTTGGCCCTGTTCGACGACAACAGCTTCGATGTCGTGCTCCAGATCGACACCCTGCAGCACCTGCGCAACACCGAAACCATGCTGGCCGAGACGGCGCGTGTGGGCCGCGTGGGCATCGTGGCCTTTCCCAATTTCGCGCACTGGCCCAACCGCCTCGCGGTGCTGCGCGGGCGCATGCCGGTCACGCGTCGCCTGCCTTACCAGTGGTATGACACGCCCAATATCCGCGTGGGTACCTTCAAGGATTTCGAGGTGCTGGCCACGAAAAACCGGTTGTCCATCCTCGATGCCTTTGGCTTGCAGGACGGGCGCGAGGTGCGCTGGCTGCCCAACGCGCGCGCGTCCACCGCGGTCTTCCGTTTCGAGCGGGGCTGAGGCGCGCGGTGCTTGACGCTGTGAGCCCGGTGCCTTTCGGCCAGGCGCTGCGCTTTTGGCTCAAGCTCGGATTCATCAGCTTTGGCGGACCGGCCGGGCAGATTGCCATCATGCACCGCGAGCTGGTGGAACGCCGGCGCTGGATCTCCGAGCGACGCTTCCTGCACGCCCTCAATTACTGCATGTTGCTACCCGGACCCGAGGCCCAGCAGCTGGCCACCTACCTGGGCTGGCTGATGCACCGCACCTGGGGCGGCGTGCTCGCCGGGTTGCTGTTCGTGCTGCCCTCGCTGGTGCTCTTGATCGCCCTGAGTGGCATCTACATGGCCTGGGGCCATTTGCCCGTGGTCGCCGGCTTCTTCTACGGCATCAAGCCGGCGGTGGCGGCTATCGTGCTGCAGGCGGTGTGGCGCATCGGCACGCGCACCTTGCGGCATCCGCGCCAGGTGCCCGCGCTGTGGGCCATCGCGCTGGCCAGCTTCGTCGCGATCGCGGTGCTGGAGATTCCCTTTCCCTGGGTGATCGGTGCAGCCGCACTGGCCGGAGCGCTGGGCGCCCGCTGGCAGCCCACGCAGTTCGTGATCGGTGGCGGCGCCCACGCGGCCGGCGCGGTGAATGCCGGCCCGGCCCTGATCGACGACGACACCCCGCCCCCTGAGCACGCGCGCTTTCGCCGGGCCCGTCTGGTGCGCGTACTGGCCGCGGGCCTGGCGCTGTGGGGGGCGCCGATGGCCCTGCTGGTGGCCACCCAGGGCTGGCAGGGCACGCTCACGCAGATGGCGTGGTTTTTCAGCAAGGCTGCCCTGCTGACCTTCGGTGGCGCGTACGCGGTGCTGCCCTATGTGTACCAGGGGGCGGTGGAGCATCACCAGTGGCTGTCGGGCCCGCAAATGATCGATGGCCTCGCGCTGGGCGAAACCACGCCGGGTCCCCTGATCATGGTCGTGGCTTTTGTTGGCTTCGTGGGGGGGTGGCTGCGGCAGGTGCTGGGCCCGGACGCGGTGTTCCTGGGCGGCGCGCTGGCGGCCTGCGTGGTGACCTGGTTCACCTTCTTGCCGTCCTTCATCTTCATTCTGGCCGGCGGACCCTTGGTGGAGTCCACCCATGGCCAGCTCAAGTTCACCGCGCCGCTGACCGCCATCACGGCGGCCGTGGTCGGCGTGATCGCCAGTCTGGGGCTGTTCTTCATCGGCCATGTGGCCTGGGGCCCTGCCGGGCCCGATGTCGTGGCCCTGTCGCTGGCGGTGCTGGCGTTGTGGGCGCTTTTGCGCTGGCAATGGGGGGTCATGACCGTGATCGGCGCGTGTGGCGTCGCCGGCCTTCTGCTGCGGCTGGCGGGCATGGCCTAGGTCCCCCGCATCCGCCCCGGCTTTGCTCCGGCGGCGTGCCGATACCAGACTGCCCGCTCGACACAAAGCTTGAACGTGCCGTGGGATCTCCCTTACTGTCCCTGGCACCTTCACGCCCGAGCCTGGCCATGAGCGGCAGCCTTCCCATCGCCCCCCTTCCTCCCCTGGTGTCGCACACGTCGGTGCCCTTGCACCTGCCGACCCGGCCAGCTCCCTCCGCCGCGCCCGTCCCGGGGGGCACCGCTTTTCAGTCCCTGATGGCGGGCGCACCAGCCCCCGCCCTCGTGACAGCGCCATCTCTCTGCATGAATCCGTCGGGCCAGGTCCACGCGGCGGCCTTGGCGCCCGTGGCCAGCCGCTTGCCGGTGGCGCCCGGGCCGCAGGCCACCGGTCGCACCCTGGCAGCGGCCGACCTCTCGATGGCGGCCTGGCCAGCGCCTGTGGCGGGGGGCTTCGCCGGCATCGCCGCATTGGCGTCCCAGGTAGAGGCCGTCCGCCCGGTGTCGCACGCTGGCCTCGCGGCGACCCAGCGTCTGCTGCCTTCCTTTACGTGATGCACGGCGCATGCTGCTGAACCCGCAGCCCGGTCCCGCCGAGCACGCCGCAGGCCTGCCCGAGCTCTCCCTCACGGACGCCCGGGTCAGCGCGCAGGAGGTCGCTGCGCAAGCCGCCGAGCGTTTCAACCGCCTCATGCCCCAGGTGCTGCGCCGGGTGCTGGGCGAGGGCGAGCAGGCGCAGCAGGCCCTGCAGACCGGCGGCTTCGTCCTGGACGACGCGGTCATCGTGATGCGCCTGAACCCCGACACCTCGATGCTGGAGTTCTTCTGCGACATCGGCCAGCCCCAGGCCCACACGCACGAGGCCAACTTTCGCACCGCCTTGCAGATGAACCTGTGCCGCACCCACCCGGGCGTGACCTTCGGTCTGCACCCTGAATCCGGGCGTCTGGTCGCCACCAGCGCCATGCACATGATGCTGTTCGCAGACGACGAGGTCTGCTTCAACGCCCTGCAGATGCTCGCCAGCCTGGCGCGCCAGCTGCGGGCCGACCGCACCTTCCTCGTCGACGACTGACGGCCCGCGCCCTGCGTGTCGCTTTCAGCGGCGCTGCAGGATGCTGATCTCGCCGTCGGCCTCCAGCACCGCCATCGCCATGTCCTGCAACTCGCACTGCGCGGCACGCAGCGCCCGCTCCACGTCCGAGACCGCGACGCGCTCGCGCCGCAACACCGCATCGAACAGCACGCCATCGCGCCCGATCAGGACGGGCTGGCCCTCGATGATCGCGTCGGCGCGGGGGCTGCGTGCGGTGATGGCGGCCAGCATCACATCCAGCCCGATCAGCGTGCCCGCCGCGATCAGGCCGCCGACCAGCGACTCGTCCCGACCCACGAGCGAGTTGCTCACGGACTCCGACAACAGCATCACCACCAGCAGGTTGAAGGGCGTGAACTGGCCGATGGTGCGCTTGCCGCTGGTTCGCACCATCACGAGCAGCGCTGCGTAGACCGCTGCGGCGCGCACCACGAATTCCCACCAGGGCAGCTGCAGTTCGGTCATCGCCTGCTGATTCAAGCGTTCGCGGTGGCGAACCCCTGAACGCCGTCGGGCCCGGGCGGCGTGCGGCGCCTCCTACAGGGCGGGCTTCCCCGGTGGATGGGGGCATTCCTGAAGGCGTAAAGTGTTCGGGTTTGCTGAACCCGGAAACCGCATCGCCCATGAACGCCCCCCTGCACCGTGAACTCCCCGCCGCGACCCTGAATGCCGCTCAGGCCCTGGACCAGGTCAGCCGGCAATGGGACGCCGACATCGTCCGCCAGCTGACCGACTACATCGCCATCCCGGCCAAGTCGCCGGGGTTCGATCCCGACTGGGCCGCTCACGGCTACATCGACACCGTGCTGCGCAACACGGCGCAATGGATCGAAGCGCAGAAGGTCGAGGGCCTGACGCTGGAGATCGTGCGCTTGCCCGGTCGCACGCCGGTGCTGTTCTTCGAGGTCGCGGCCACCCGCGCGGCCAGCGCCGGCTCGGGTCAGACCGTGCTGATGTATGGCCACCTGGACAAGCAGCCCGAGTTCACCGGCTGGCGCAGCGACCTGGGCCCCTGGACGCCCAAGTACGAGGACGGCAAGCTCTATGGTCGTGGCGCCGCCGACGACGGCTATGCGGCGTATGCCAGCATCGCCGCCGTGCAGGCCCTGAAGGCGCAGAAGGTGCCGCACCCGCGCATCGTCGGCCTGATCGAGACCTGCGAGGAATCGGGCTCCTACGACCTGCTGCCCTATGTGGACGCCCTGCGCCCGCGTCTGGGCGATGTGGGCCTCGTGATCTGCCTGGACTCGGGCGCTGGCAACTACGACCAGTTGTGGCTTACCACCTCCCTGCGTGGATTGGCCAGTGGCACGCTGAAGGTACAGATCCTCACCGAGGGCGTGCACTCGGGCGACGCCTCCGGTCTGGTGCCCTCGAGTTTCCGGATCATGCGGCAGGTGCTCGATCGCCTGGAGGACAGCCACACCGGCCGCCTGTTGCCCGCGAGCTTTCACTGCGAGGTGCCGGCCGACCGCGCCGAGCAGGCCCGCGCCACCGCCGCCATCCTGGGCGATGAGGTGTACAAGCGCTTTCCCTGGGCGCATTACGACTGCGGCGGCTCCACGGCGTTTGCCCTGCCCACCACCACGGAGCCGATGCAGGCCCTGATCAACCGCACCTGGACGCCCACGCTGTCGGTCACGGGGGCCGAGGGCTTTCCGTCACTGCAGGACGCGGGCAACGTGCTGCGGCCCTACACCGCCTTCAAGCTGTCGCTGCGACTGCCGCCCCTGGTGGATGCAGCGCAGGCGGTGCAGGAGCTCAAGGCCCTGCTGGAGGACAACGCGCCCTACCAGGCCCGCGTGACCTTCGAGCCCGGGGGTGCCGCCACCGGCTGGAACGCGCCCACGTCCACGCCCTGGTTCGAGCAGGCCCTGCAGCACGCGTCGCAGGCGCACTTCGATGCCCCCTGCGGCTACATCGGCCAGGGCGGCACGATTCCGCTGATGAACATGCTCAGTACAGGGTTTCCGACCGCGCAGATGATGGTGTGCGGCGTGCTCGGTCCCCGCAGCAATGCGCACGGCCCGAACGAATTCCTGCACGTGCCCTATGCCAAGCGGCTCACCGCTGCGGTGGCCGAGGTGATGGCGCGCATGCCCTGAGGGCCTGCGTCAACGGGCTGCGTTAGCGGGCCTGAACCTGCGCAGCCTGTGCGCGCTGGTGGGCCGCCAGCCACAACAAGGCCACGGCGCACACCGCCACCGGCACCAGCGAGCCCCAGTTCAACTGGCTCCAGCCGCGCGTGGTCACCAGCACACCGGAGAACAGCGAGCTGAAGGCCATCGTCGCGAAGACCAGGAAATTAAGCGCGCCCTGCGCGCGGTCACGCTCCTGCGGCGAGTAGGCCGACAGCGACAGCGTGGTGCTGCCAGTGAAAAGAAAGTTCCAGCCTACACCCAGCAGGAACAGCGCTGCGACGAACTGGTGCAGGTGCACACCCGACAGCGCGATCGCGATACAGGCGACATTGAGCAACACCCCCACGCCCATGACCTTGAGCGCACCCCAGCGCTTGATCAGGCTGCCGGTGAAAAAGCCCGGCGCGAACATCCCGATCACGTGCCACTCCAGCACGAAGGCGGCATCGGAGAACGGCAGGCCGCATTGATCCATGGCCAGGGGTGTGGCCGCCATCAGCAGGTTCATCACGCCGTAGCTCAGGGCACCCGCCACCGCCGCCACGATCAACACGGGTTGGCGCACGATCTGCGACAGCGGTCGTCCCATTTCGCCGGCCGCAGGCGCTGGCACCGGCGGAAACTTCAGAAAGGCCATGAGCCCCATGCCCAGCGCAGCGACAACCGCCAGGGCCAGGTAGGCCCCCGCGAAAGGCACCTCGGTCAGGTCGCGTGTGTGGGCCGCCAGGTTGGGGCCGACGATCGCGCCGATCAGGCCGCCGGCCATCACCCAGGACACCGCTTTTTCGCGCCCCTCCTTGCCGGTGAGTTCCGCGGCGGCGAAGCGGTAGAGGCCTGCGTTGGCGTTGTAGTAGCCCGCGATGACAGTGGCCGCGCACAGCAACCAGAAGTTGCGTGATACCGCCGCATAGGCGCACAGAAGGGCCGAGGCCAGGGCCACCGCCAGCCCGATCTGGAAGGACCGCTGGCGCCCCAGGCGCTGTTGGGTGCGCGCCACCAGTCCGGTGGCCAGTGCGCCGCCCACCACATAGCCCATGACAGGCAGCGTCGCCATCCAGCTTCGCGGCGCCAGGGCCAGACCGACCAGCCCGTTGATGGCGATGAAGACGACGTTGTTGGTGAGGAACAGGCCCTGGCAGACAGCCAGCAGCATGAGGCGCGGGTTCATCCCGCCATCATGCCCCAAGGCTGAGTAAAGCCAGTGCAGCCAGTGGCGCGGTCTCGGCCCGCAGTACGCGCGGGCCCAAGGTCACGGGCACGAAGCCGCGTGCCTGGGCCTGCGCGAGTTCGGCCTCGCTCAGGCCACCCTCGGGTCCTGAGAGCAGTAGCACCGGACCGGCGCCGTGGCCGGCCAGTACCTCAGGCAGCGCGCGCGCCTGCGGCTGCAAGGACAACACCAGGCGCAGGACCGGGCTGCCCTGAGGCAGCACCGCCGCGTCCGGCGCGCCGCACCAGCCGGCAAAGTCTTGGGGCCGGCCGACGCCAGGCACGCGGTTGCGGCCCGATTGCTCGCAGGCCGACACGGCGATGGCCTGCCAGTGCGCCTGCTTCTTGTCGGCCCGCTCGCCGGACAGGCGCAGCACCGTGCGTTCAGTGACCAGCGGTTGCAGGCTGGCCGCGCCCAGTTCGGTCGCTTTTTCCACCAGCCAGTCCATGCGTTCGTTGGCGGGCATGCCCAGGGCCAGATGCACCGCGCGCGCCGCCTCGCGTTCGAGCGGGTGATGCGCGCCCACCTGCACCTGCACGTCGCTGCGCCCCATGCGGGTGACGGTCGCGGACCACTCGCCGCCCTCGCCGTTGAACAGGGTGATCGCTGCACCCGGCTGCAACCGCAGCACCTGCACATGGCGGGCGGGGCCGGCCGGCAAGGCCAGGTCCAGCCCCTCGGACAGTGGCACGGGGCAATGCAGGCGCGGCATCCTAGACCCGCCCGAAGGCGTAGCCCGTAGCCGCCGTCGTGCCCTCGACCTGGTCGACCAGGCGCAGCAGGGGCGTGAGTTCGCGGTAGCGCGTGGCGGTGGCGCGGATGTAGCCGATGAAGCGCGGCGCGTCGGCCAGGTACTTGGGTTTGCCGTCACGCAGCGTCAGGCGGGCGAAGATGCCCGCCACCTTCAGGTGCCGCTGCAGGCCCATCCACTCGACGCCGCGCCAGAACTCGCCGAAGTCCGGGTCCACCGGCAGGCCGGCCTTCAGGGCCTTCTGCCAATAGCGCACGGTGATGTCCAGCACGAACTCTTCGTCCCAGGACAGGAAGGCGTCGCGCATCAGGCTGGCGATGTCGTAGGTGATGGGGCCGTACACCGCGTCCTGGAAATCGAGCACCGCCAGGCGCTCGCCCTGGGCGGGCATCATCAGGTTGCGCGGCATGAAGTCGCGGTGCACGTACACCGAGGGCGAGGCCAGGTTGCGTTCAATGATCAGGCGGAACTGGGCGTCCAGCGTCTCGCGCAGCGCACCCTCGACAGCGACGCCGCGGTGCCGGGCCAGGTACCAGTCGGGAAAGAGTTGCAGCTCGCGCGCCAGCAGGGCCTGGTCGTACACCGGCAGCACGGCGGGACGCGAAGCCAGCTGCCAGGCCACCAGCGCATCGACCGCCTGCAGGTACAGCGCCTGGTTGGCGTTGGCGTTGTCGCGGTCGATCACGTCCATCAGGGTCTGGCGGCCCACATCGTCCAGCAGCATGAAGCCCTGGGGCTCGTCCCAGGCCAGGATGCCCGGGACGTACAGACCGGCCTGCGCCATGAGGCCGGCGACCTTCACGAAGGGTCGGCAATCTTCCTTGTCGGGGGGGGCGTCCATGACGATGCGGCTGCCCCCGCCGACCGTGTCGATGCGCAGGTAGCGACGAAAGCTCGCGTCCGCGGACGCCGGCCGCAGCGTCTGCACGGCCAGCCCGTGCGCGCGGGCGACCGGTTCCAGCCAGCGCGCGAAGGCGGCTTCCCGCTGGGGATCGGCCCAGGTGACGGCGGGGGTGTCGGGCGTGGGGGGGGCGGGGTGGGACGCGGGATCGCTCATGGATAATCGATTCTACAAATCCACCCACGCGTGCCCGCCTTGTGACGCCGCGTTGTCGTTACCTGATGCCTCTGTTGCTCCCACTGGCCCGGCGTTCCCGCTTTGCCCTCACGCCGCTGGCCCTGTGCCTGGCCGGCGCGTGGCAGGCCGGCGGGCTGCATGCCCAGGAAGCAGCCGCCCCCTTGCCCGCGCCGCGCCTGACGGCCACGCCCTTGCTGCGTGAGGCCTTGCCCGACCCGCTGCGTCGCCAAATGCCCACCCACGTGCAGGGCGACAGCATCACCGGCCGCACCGAGCTGGACACCCGCATCGAAGGCAATGCCGTCCTGCGCCGGGGGGACACCGTCATCCGCGCGGACCGCATCGACTACCGCCAGCCCGACGACTTCGCCCGCGCCAGCGGCGATGTGCGCATCAACCGCGCGGGCGACCGCTACGCCGGGTCGCTGCTCGAGCTCAAGGTCGATGCCTTCCAGGGTTTTTTCAACGAGCCACGCTTTCAGTTCCTGCGCAACGAGGCGCACGGCCAGGCCTCGCGCATCGACTTCCTGGATGACCGCCGTGCGGTCATACGTGACGCGGCCTACACCACCTGCCAGCGCCAGCCGGGCCCCAGCTGGTTGCCGGAATGGCTGCTGACCGCCGACACCCTGCGCATCGACAACGAGGAGGAGGTCGGCTACGCCACCAACGCGGTGCTGCGTTTTTACGGCGTGCCTGTGCTGCCGGTGCCGGGCTTGAGCTTTCCGCTGTCGGACAAGCGCAAGTCGGGTCTGCTGCCGCCCAGCCTGGCGGTGGACAACGTCAGCGGCGTGATGGTCACCACGCCCTACTACTGGAACATCGCCCCCAACCGCGACATGACCGTGTCACCCACGGTCATGAGCAAGCGCGGCGTGGACCTGGGCACGGAGTTTCGCTACCTCGAGCCGACCTACCGCGGCACCTTGCGCAGCAGCTACATGCCGGGCGACAACCTGCGCAGCCGCGACCGCTGGTCCTTCAACCTGCGGCATACCGGCCGCATGCAGCAGGACCCGCTGCCCGGAAACATCGGCCTGGCCCTGGACCTGAACCGGGTCAGCGACGACGATTTCTGGCGCGACTTCACCAACCGCAACAACGCCGCCCTCACCCAACGCCTGCTGGCCAACGACGCGGCGCTCTCCTGGGGACAGGGGCCGTTGTCCTTGCGGGTGCGCACCCTGAAGTGGCAGACCCTGCAGGATGTGTCCGCGCCCATCACGCCGCCCTATGACCGGCTGCCCCAGGTCGTGGCCCGCTACACCGAGAACCGCCTGCCCGGCGGGCTGCGCGCCAGCGTCGAGACGGACTTCACCCATTTCCGGGCCGGCAATCTGCTGCCGGGTCAGGCCCTGGACTGGCCCGACGCGCAGCGCCTGTACCTCCTGTCCCAGCTGTCCTTGCCCTGGCAGACGCCGGGCATCTTTTTGGTGCCGCGCCTGCGGCTGCACACCAAGAGCTATCAATTCAGCGCGCCGCTGTCCACCACGGGCCAGCGTTCGGCGCAGGTGACCGTGCCCTCTTTCAGCCTGGACAGCGGCCTCGTGTTCGAGCGCGAGCTCCAGGCCTTCGGCCGCGACCTGATGCAGACCCTGGAGCCGCGTGCCTTCTACGTGTACACACCGTACCGCGCGCAGAACCACCTGCCCAATTACGACTCTGGCGGCAATGACTTCAACTTCGCCAGCATCTTCAGCGACAGCACCTACGGCGGCCACGACCGCATCGCCGACAACAACCTGCTGACGCTGGGTCTGACCAGTCGCCTGCAGCACGCCGACACCGGCGCCGAACTCGCCCGCGTGGGCATGGCCCAGCGTCTGCGCTTCACCGACCAGCTCGTCACGCTGCCTGGCGGCACCCCGGTGAGCGAGCGCCTGTCGGACATCCTCGTGGGCGGCGCCATCAACTGGACGCGCCAGTGGGCCACTGACGCCACCGTCCAATACAACCCCAAGATCGGTCGCTCGGTGCGATCCACGGTCGGCGGGCGCTACAGCCCTTCGCCCTACCGGGTGGTCACGGCCGCTTATCGCCTGCAGCGTGAGCAGAGCGAGCAACTGGACATCGGCTGGCAGTGGCCGATCAACGACCTGTGGGGCGACCGAGGCCAGGACCTGGGGCCCGGCCGTGGCCAGGGCGGCGGGCGCTGGTACAGCGTGGGCCGCATCAACACCAGCCTGAAGGAGCGCCGGGTGGTCGACGCCATCGTGGGGCTGGAGTACGACGGTTGCTGCTGGATCGGCCGCGCCGTACTCGAGCGCCTGAAGACCGGCACCAGCACCGCCAACGTGCGGCTTCTGTTCCAGATCGAGTTCGTGGGCTTCACCCGCCTGGGGACCAATGCACTGGCCCCGCTCAAGGACAATATCCCGCGTTACCAGTTCCTGCGCGAGCAGGTCACGGCCCCCAGCCGTTTCACCCAATACGACTGACGGATCCTCATGACTGCACGTCTTTCCCTTCGCCTGCGCACGCGTGCGCCCTGGCGTGCCCTGCTGGCCACGGCGGGCTTGCTCGCGGCTGCTGTGCACGCGCAGTCGCCCGCCCCGACCCGGCCGGCTGATTTCATCGTCGCGGTCGTCAACTCCGAACCCATCACCAACAACGAGGTCCGCGCACGCGCGGCCCGGGTCCAGCAGCAGATGGCCATCGACCGCGTCACGCCGCCCCCGCGTGCCGAGTTGCTGCGCCAGGTCCTGGAGCGGTTGATCAACGAGCGGGCGCAGCTGCAGATGGCGCGCCAGACCGGCCTGAAGATTGACCAGTCTGCCGTCGACGAGGCCGAGCAGAGCGTGGCCCGCCAGAACGGCATTGATGTGGCCGAGATGCGTCGACGGCTGGCGGCGGACGGCGTCTCGCAGGTGGTGTTCCGGGAAGACCTGCACAACCAGCTGCTGCTGTCACGCGTACGCGAGCGCGAGATGGATGCCCGCATCCGCGTGACCGAATTGGAAATCGACCAGTTCCTGCGCGAGCAGCAATCGACCTCGCCCGAAGAGGTCGAGTGGAACCTCGCACAGATCCTGGTGGCTGTGCCCGAGACTGCGGCCGCCGCGCAGCTGGAGGCCCTGGTGGCCCGCGCCCGAAGCTTGCGTGATCGCGCGCGAGCGGGTGAAGACTTCGCCGCTCTGGCACGCCAGGCTTCCGACGCCACCGGCAACGGGCCGGGTGCCGCAGGCAATGGCGGGGCCTTCGGCCTGCGCGCCGGCGACCGTTATCCCGCGCTGTTCCTGGAAGCTGTCGCCTCCCTGCCCGTGGGCGGGGTCACCGATGTCCTGCGCTCGGGTGCCGGCCTGCATGTGGTCAAGGTCCTGGACAAGCAGGTGACCGGGGGTCTGTCCGTGGTGCAAAGCCGCACGCGGCACATCCTGCTGCGGCCAGGCCCGCAGCTGACCGAAGCGGTCGCACGTCAGCGCCTGGCTGATTTCCGACGCCGCATCCTGGCAGGCCAGGCCGACTTCGCGGCCCTGGCGCGTGACAACTCTCAGGACGGCACCGCCGCCAATGGCGGTGACCTGGGATGGGCCAGCCCGGGCATGTTCGTGCCCGAGTTCGAGGACGTCATGAACGGTCTCACGCCTGGCCAGATCGCCGAGCCCTTCGCCTCGCGCTTCGGCATTCACCTGGTGCAGCTTCTGGAGCGGCGCCGTGGCGTGCCGACCGTGCGTGAACAGCGGGACATCGCCCGCAACCAGATTCGCATGAAGAAGGCGGAAGAGTCCTTCAACCAGTGGGCCCAGGAGACGCGCGGCCGCGCCTTCGTCGACCTGCGCGAGCCGCCGCTGTGACGCCCACAGCGGCCGGTGCCTCCGAGTCGTGAAGCACATCGCCCGCAAGCGCTTCGGCCAGCATTTTCTGGCCGACAGCGGCATCATCGACGCGATCGTGCGCGCCATCGCCCCGCGTCCGGGCGATGCGATGGTCGAGATCGGACCCGGCCTGGCGGCGCTCACGCAACCCCTGGTCGAGCGCCTGGGCCACCTGTCGGTGATCGAGCTGGACCGCGACCTGGCCGCCCGCTTGCGCGCGCACCCGCAGCTCACGGTCATCGAGTCCGACATCCTCAAGGTCGACTTCGCGCCACTGCAGGCCGCCTGCGCGCCGGCACGGCTGCGGGTGGTGGGCAACTTGCCCTACAACATCTCCTCGCCCATCCTGTTTCACCTGCTGCCCTTCGCGCCGATCATTGAAGACCAGCACTTCATGCTGCAAAAGGAAGTGATCGACCGCATGGTGGCGTCGCCCGCCACCGCAGCCTATGGTCGGCTGTCGGTGATGCTGCAATGGCGCTACGCGATGGAAGACGTGCTCTTCGTGCCGCCCGAGGCCTTCGAGCCGCCACCCCGCGTGGACAGCGCGGTGGTGCGCATGGTGCCGCACGCGCAGCCGGCGGCGGTGGATGCGGATCGCCTGTCGCAGGTGGTCCAGGTCGCGTTCAGCCAACGGCGCAAGCTGCTGCGGCACACGCTGGGGCGCTGGCTGGAGGAGCGAGGCTTTGCGGGGGAATTCGATACCCAGCGGCGGGCGGAAGAGGTGGCGGTGGCGGAGTATGTGCGCTTGGCGCAGGTACTGGGTGCGCCCTGACTCGGCGCCGCGGATTCGCCCCAAGAAAAAAGCCCGGCATTGCCGGGCTTTTTCACATCAGGCGCATCCGCCTTCGAGCCGCTTTACGCCGCTGCGAGCCAATACCCCGCGTTGAAGGGGCTGCTCATGCGCAGTGCGAGGGGGGAGACGTCGACCAGTTTGTCGGTGGGCATCTTCTCGCCGTTGTCGGTGACGGGGGCGGCCACTGCCGCGGTCTCGCCGTTAGCCTCTTTCGCCCGTTCTGCTTGGCTGGTGTGTGCAGAACGGGCTACAGAAAAGAATAGAAACATCGGAAGGGGACCTTCCGGTCGGACCAGTAATCCGCCGTGTCGCGGAAGATGTCCAGAAGCTGCTCGCGCGCTTCTTTGTCGAACTTGGCATGGGCCGGGACCTGCTCGAGCACGACCACGAAACCGGGCTGCGGACCCGACTTGTGGACCGGGTCGGTCATGCAGTCGTACAGCGCGTCGAAGTTCTTGCCGAAATGGGCCGGCAGCATGAACTGCTGGGCGATCATGTCGAGCACGTCCGGTTTGCTCTGGGCGTTGGCCAGGTTGGCGTACAGGAAGTGGTGACCCAGCGCGCTGGCCGCATCCTGCAGGTCCTGCACGCGGTGCGCACGGATCGACTGCACGATGTTGGTGCGGACACCCTTGAGAGGCGTCTCGCTGATGTCGGGGCGAAGGACTTTCTCCATCTCCGCGTCTCTTTCCGAATTCAAAAACAGGTCCCGCTTCATCGGGGGCTTACTCCGTCTGGCTTTCGCTGGGGTGGCAAGGATCGGGTCTTTGCACGACGCCGCCAGGCAGTGGGGGTGCGCGAGTGAGCGCAAACTTGAGGCGGCGGCGACCGGCGTCCGGGTTAACCCGAAACTTCAAGACAGGAGTGTGAACGATCCCGGCCCAAAAGGCAAGTCAATGCCCAAAAATTGAGCAGGACAAAGGGCCTGCCCGGGGCCGGGCAAGTCCTGCTGAGTGGGCGCTTACCTTGGTTCTGGACTTTTCCAGGCTTAGCGCGAGGCGTTCGCGTCGGCCACGGTCAGGGCCGTCATGTTGACGATGCGGCGAACTGTCGCGCTGGCGGTCAGGATGTGGATGGGTTTGGCGGCGCCCAGCAGCACCGGGCCGATGGCGATGTTGCCGCCCGCCGCCGTCTTGAGCAGGTTGTAGGCGATGTTGGCGGCGTCGATGTTGGGCAGCACCAGCAGGTTGGCGTCACCCACCAGCGTGCTGCTGGGCATCAGCTGCAGGCGCGCGGCGCCGTCCAGGGCGACGTCGCCGTGCATCTCGCCGTCCACCTCCAGCCAGGGCGCCTGCGCACGCAGCAGGTCCAGGACCTGGCGCATCTTCACCGCGCTGGGCTGGTTGCTCGAGCCGAAATTGGAGTGCGACAGCAGTGCGGCCTTGGGCTTGATGCCGAAACGCACCATTTCCTCGGCCGCCATCACGGTGATCTCGGCCAGCTGTTCAGCGGTCGGGTCGTAGTTGACGTGCGTATCGACCAGGAAGACCTGGCGGCCCGGCAGCAGCAGGCCGTTCATGCAGGCAAAGGTCTGTACGCCGGGGCGGCGGCCGATGACCTGGTCGACATACTGCAGGTGCATCGCGGTCTGGCCCCAGGTGCCGCAGATCATGCCGTCGACCTGGTCCTTGTGCAGCAGCATGGCGCCGATCAGTGACAGCCGACGGCGCATCTCGATCTTGGCCACTTGCACCGTGACGCCCCTGCGCTCGGTCATGCGGTGGTAGGTCTGCCAGAAGTCGCGATAGCGGTCGTCCTGTTCGACGTTGACCACGTCGTAGTCGACCTTCTCGCGCAGCCGCAGCCCGAATTTTTCGATGCGCTGGGCGATGACGGCCGGCCGGCCGATCAGGGTGGGACGGGCGATGCCTTCGTCCACCACGATCTGCGCGGCGCGCAGCACGCGCTCTTCTTCGCCCTCGCTGTAGGCGACGCGCTTTTTCGCGCTCCGCTTCGCAGCCGCCATGATGGGTTTCATGGTCGTGCCCGAGGCGTAGACGAAGCTTTGCAGCCTCTCGCGGTAGGCGTCGAGGTCGGCAATCGGGCGCAGCGCCACGCCGCTGGCGGCAGCGGCCTGGGCCACGGCCGGCGCGATCTTGATCATCAGCCGCGGGTCAAAGGGCTTGGGGATCAGGTAGTCGGGACCGAAGGCCAGCTGCTCGCCCACGTAGGCCGCAGCCACCACTTCGCTTTGCTCGGCCTGGGCCAGTTCGGCGATCGCGTGCACGGCGGCGATTTCCATCGCGTCGGTGATGGTGGTCGCCCCCGAGTCCAGCGCGCCCCGGAAGATGTAGGGGAAGCACAGGACGTTGTTGACCTGGTTCGGGAAATCGCTGCGGCCGGTGGCCAGGATGGCGTCGGGGCGGACGGCGCGGGCTTCGTGCGGCTGGATCTCGGGGTTGGGGTTGGCCAGCGCCAGGATCAGCGGGTTGGGCGCCATCGCCTGGACCATCTCGGGCTTGAGCACGCCGCCGGCGGACAGGCCCAGGAAGATGTCGGCGCCCTGGATCACGTCGGCCAGGGTGCGCGCCGAGGTTTTCTGGGCGAACTGGATCTTGTCCTCGTCCATCAGCTCGGTGCGGCCTTCGTAGACCACGCCGGCCAGGTCGGTGGCGAAGATGTTCTCGCGCGGCAGGCCGATCTTGACCAGCAGCTGCAGGCAAGCCAGCGCCGCAGCGCCCGCGCCGGAGGTGACCAGCTTGACCTTCTTGAGGTCCTTGCCCACCACCTTCAGGCCGTTGAGGATGGCCGCCCCCACCACGATGGCTGTGCCGTGCTGGTCGTCGTGGAAGACCGGGATCTTCATCCGCTCGCGCAGTTTGCGCTCGACATAGAAGCAGTCGGGCGCCTTGATGTCCTCGAGATTGATGCCGCCGAAAGTGGGCTCCAGTGCCGCAATGATGTCGACCAGCTTGTCGAGGTTGTCTTTTTCGTTGATCTCGATGTCAAACACATCGATCCCCGCGAATTTCTTGAACAGGACGCCCTTGCCCTCCATCACCGGCTTGGCTGCCAACGGGCCGATGTCGCCCAGGCCCAGCACCGCGGTGCCGTTGGTG
>JBEEIS010000036.1:0-28716 GCA_041169755.1 Pseudomonadota bacterium
CACGCGCATCGGCCGCCTGGCGCAGCACAGCGCGGCGCGCCGCTTCATCCAGCACCTGCAGGCCATACACATGGCCCCAGCCCAGGCGGGTGCGCAGGTCGTCGCGCAGTTGCAAGTCGGCAGGCGGCAAGCTGCCGGCAGCCAGCACCCAGCGCGGGGTTCCCGTGCGCGGGGTGAGCGCATTCACAAACCAGTTGAACGCCGTGTGCTGCTGCTCGCTGTTGTACAGATGCACATCGTCCATCAGCACCGCCGCCCAGTCGTCGTTGAAATCGGGCGGGTGGAAGGTGTGGCTGTCCAGCCAGCCCACGGCCAGGCCCTGCTCGGTCAGCGCCTGGTACACGGCCTGCAGCAGGTGGGTCTTGCCCGAGCCGGTCTCGCCCCACAGGTAGGTGGGCACTGGCGCGCGCGTGCCGCCCGTGGTCCACAGGTGCAAATGGTTGAGTGCAGCTTCGTTGGGGCCAGCAAAAAAAGTCTGCAGGCTTGGCTGTGTGGACAAGCCAATGTCCAGCGCCATCTGTTTCATGCGTCCGACCCAGCGTCCTTCCCGGCTGGGCCTTGGCGGTACAGCGTGCTGGCCAGATAGGCTTGACGCATGCGGCGCAGCCCCACCAGCAACACCGCACTGGCAGGCAGCGCGATCAGCACGCCAACAAAACCCAGCAACTGGCCAAAGGCCATCAGCGCCAGGATGACGGCCAGCGGATGCAGGCCAATGCGCTCGCCCACCAGGCGCGGCGTGAGCACAAAGCTCTCCAGCATCTGGCCCAGGCCGTAGACCACAGCCACCATCAAGAGCGCTTGCGAGGGCGCGGCCCACTGCAACAAACCAGCCAACAAGGCCAACAGCAGGCCCAGGCCAAAACCCAGGTACGGCACAAAGACCGCCAAGCCAGTGAACACGCCAATGGGCAGGGCCAAGTCCAGCCTGAACAGGGCCAGGCCCGAGGCATAAAACACCGCCAGCGCCAACATGACGAGCAGCTGCCCACGCAGGTATTCGCCCAGCACGGTGTCGCACTCGTGGGCAAAGCCGTCCACCGCTGTGCGCCAGCGCGGGGGCACCAGGTCAAACACCAGGGCCACCAGCTTGCCCCAGTCGTGCAGCATGAAGAACAGCGCCACCGGCACCAGCACCGCAAAACCCAGCACAGCCAGCACCACGCTGCCGCCCACCTTGAGCGAGGCCAGCACCGGCTGCAGCAAGTCTTCGCGGTTGTCATTGAGCCAAGCCATGAGCTGGCCTTTGAGGTCAGGCAAGTCCAGCGACCAGGAAACGCCCAGCGACGCCAGCAAGGGCTGGAGGGCCGCGTCCAGCCGGTCCAGCAAAAGCGGCAGCTGCTGGCGCAGCAAAGGCCATTCGCGCACCAGCACCGGCACCAGCAGCAAAAACAGGCCCAGCAGTGCCACCAGGGCCAACGCCTCCACCAGCACCACCGCCAGCAGGCGCGGCACGCCCCAACCCTGCAGACGCAGCACCAGCGGTTGCAGCACATAGGCCAGCACGGCGGCCACCACAAAAGGCGCCAGCACAGGTGCCAGCAACCACAGCGCCAAGGCAGCCACCACCAGCACGCCCAGCCAGGCCAGGATGCGGTTGAGGGGAAGCGAAGCGGGGTTGTTCACAGGCAAGGCAGGGGTGTATGGGGAAGGTGTATGCAATGGGTTCAGGGTGAACCCTTAAAATTGCGCCTGATTTTAGTCTGCCTACCGTTTATCAGGCCCGTTTTACCCGAATTGAATGCCCTGCCCGGGCCGCCCCCATGAGCCAAACACCTCTCTCCTACAAAGACGCCGGCGTGGACATCGTTGCCGGTGACGAACTGGTTGAACGCATCAAGCCTCTGGCCAAAAAGACCATGCGCGAGGGCGTGCTGGCCGGTATTGGCGGTTTTGGCGCCCTGTTTGAAGTGCCCAAGCGCTACAAAGAGCCGGTCCTGGTGAGCGGCACCGACGGCGTGGGCACCAAACTCAAGCTGGCGTTTGAATGGAACATGCACGGCACCGTCGGCATTGACCTGGTGGCCATGAGCGTGAACGACGTGCTGGTGCAAGGCGCCGAACCCCTGTTCTTTCTGGACTACTTTGCCTGCGGCAAGCTGGATGTGGACACGGCTGCAGCCGTGGTAGGCGGCATTGCCAAGGGCTGCGAGCTGTCGGGCTGTGCCCTGATCGGCGGCGAAACCGCCGAAATGCCGGGCATGTACCCCGCCGGCGAATACGACCTGGCCGGCTTTGCCGTCGGCGCGGTCGAAAAATCCAAAATCCTGACCGGCACGAGCGTGCAGGCTGGCGACGTGGTGCTGGGCCTGGCCTCGGCCGGCGTGCACTCCAACGGCTTCAGCCTGGTGCGCAAGTGCATCGAACGCGCAGGCGCCAACACCCCGGCCACGCTGGACGGCAAGCCCTTCAAGCAAGCCATCATGGAGCCCACCCGCCTGTACGTGAAGAACGTGCTGGCTGCGCTGGCCCAGCACCCCATCAAGGCCCTGGCCCACATCACCGGCGGCGGCCTGCTGGAAAACATCCCCCGCGTGCTGCCCGAGGGCACGGCTGCCCACCTTAAAAAGGGCAGCTGGCCCCAGTCTGAACTCTTTGCCTGGCTGCAAAAGACGGCCGCCATCTCCGATCACGAGATGAACCGCACCTTCAACAACGGCATCGGCATGGTGGTGGTGGTGGCCGCCGAACACGCCACGGCCGCGGCAGCCACGCTGCGCGCCCAGGGCGAAACGGTCTACGAGATCGGCGCCATCGCGGCACGCGGCGACGGCGCGCCGGTCGAAGTGCGCTGAGCCCGCGCCCTCAGTTTCGCGCGCGACGCAGGCTCGCCAGCTGCTCGGCGATCGCGTCGATATCCAACGCGTCCTGCGCGTTGCCCAGGTAGGTTTCCAGATCCTTGACCGCCAGCTCGGTCTGGCCGCGCGCCGCATGGGCCAGGCCCCGATCGCGGTATTCCGACCAGGCCTGCGGCAGCAGGATCACCAGGCGGTCCTGCACCGCCACCAGGCGGGTCCAATCAGCCTGGGCCCGATGGATCTCCTTGAGGTTGCGCAGCATGCGGGCGATGATGTCGCGCGGTGGCGCAGACTGCAGGTACAGGCCCAGTGGCACATCGAATTCGCCGGTCAGGCCGCTGCGTCGCTTGTACGGCTCCAGCCGCTCGGACAGCTCCTCGCGCGAGAGCGATTGCCCGGTGAAGGGATCGATCACCACCTGGCCCTTGGGCAGGTTCACCTTCACCATGAAATGCCCCGGGAAGCACACACCGCGTGCGTTCAGCCCCAGGCCCTGGGCCAGCTCCAGCCACAGTACGGCCAGCGAGATCTGAATGCCCCGGCGCGTGCGCAGCACCACGTTCAGGTAGCTGTTCTCCGGGTCGCCGTGGTCGTTGAGGTTGCTGCCGAAGCTCAGGTCGTGGAAGAAAAACTGATTGAGCATGCGCAGGCGATGCAGGGCCGGCGCGTCGGCCGCCAGGCGACGCTTCAGGCGCGCCAGCAGCTGGTCGACATCGCCCAGTACTTGCTGCACGTCCAGCTCGGGGTACTCGTCCTGGGCCAGGCTGGCGGCGGCCTCCAGCAGGGGAAAGTGGTCATCGCTCTGGACCAGGGAGCGGAAATAGGCCTGCGCGGTGGGCGTCTGAAAATCAAACTGCATCGGGGCTTTGTACGGGGCCGCTGCAGGGGCGTCAAGCACCCTGGCCGCGTCCGGGGTCAGCGCGCCACGAACTGGCGAAGTTTCACGCCCGTGGCCCACAGCGCCCCGAAGTAGATCAGGGCTCCCGCGGCCAGTACCGCGCCAAGCCAGCCCACGCGCTGCAGGGGCTGGGCGCGAAGCTCCACCCAGGGCAGCACGCCGGCGCTCCAGGCCAGGAACACCGACAACAAGGCGGTAGCCCCCACCACCTGCACCAGGAAACGGATCCAGCCCGCAGAGGGCAGCCAGCTGCCCCGACGGCGCAGGCCCACCAGCAGCCAGGAGGCATTGAGCAGCGCCCCCAGTCCGATCGACAGGGCCAGGCCCGCGTGCTGCAGGAGCGGCACCAGGGCCACGTTCAGAAGTTGCGTGACAACCAGCACCACGATGGCGATGCGCACCGGGGTGCGCATGTCCTGGTTGGCGTAGTAGCCCGGTGCCAGCACCTTGATCGCCACCAGCCCCAGCAGCCCCACACCGTAGCCGGCCAGGGCCAGCGACACCTGCAGCACGTCACGGTCGGTGAAGGCGCCGTAGTTGAACAGCGTAGCCACCAAGGGCTTGGCGAACACCAGCAGGGCCACCGAGCTGGGCACCGCCAGCAGGACCACCAGCCGCAGGCCCCAATCGAGCATCGCGCTGTATCGCTGCGTGTCGTTGGCGGCATGGGCCGCCGCCAGCTGGGGCATCAGCACCACACCCAGGGCCACCCCCAGCATCGCGGTGGGGAACTCCATCAGCCGGTCGGCATACCCCAGCCAAGTTACGCTGCCCGTGGGCAGCCAGGACGCGATCTGGGTGTTGATCAAGAGGGAAATCTGCGCCACGCCCACCCCCAGCAAGGCCGGCAGCATCAGCGTGCCGATGCGGCGGGTCCCTTCATGGCTCCAAGCGGCGCGAATGCGACGCCAGCTCAGGCCGATACGAGGCAAGTGCCCCAGCCGCAGCAGCACCGGCACCTGCACGCCCAGCTGCAACACGCCCCCCAGCATCACGCCGGCGGCCATGGCGTAGATCGGCTCAATGCCCATGGAGGCGAACCAGGGCGCCCCCAGCCAGGCGGCGAGAATCATGGCCAGGTTCAGAAGGACCGGCGTGGCGGCCGGGGCGGCGTAGCGGCGCCAGGTGTTGAGAATGCCGGCTGACAGCGCCACCAGGGACATGAAGCCGATGTAGGGGAACATCCAGCGGGTCATGAACACGGCGGCCTCCAGGGCCTGCGGGTCTTTTTGCAGGCCGCTGGCCAGCGCCCACACCAACACGGGCGCGCCTGCCACGCCGATCACGCAGGTGACCAGCAGGGCCCAGGCCAGGGCGGTGGCCACATGGTCAATCAGGTCCTGGGTGGCGGCCTCGTCCTCGCGTTCCTTGACATGGGCCAGGGCAGGCACGAAGGCCTGGCTGAAGGCGCCCTCGGCGAACAGGCGGCGAAACAGATTGGGGATGCGAAACGCCACA
Source organism: Pseudomonadota bacterium (assembly GCA_041169755.1). Lineage (GTDB taxonomy): Bacteria > Pseudomonadota > Gammaproteobacteria > Burkholderiales > Burkholderiaceae_C > Ramlibacter. The sequence continues at coordinate 5,155 of JBEEIS010000036.1, forward strand.
TTGAAGGCGTCGGTGAGCGCGCTGGCGCCGAAAGTGGACGCCATGAGCAGGTCGCGCGCCAGGCCCGTCACCCGCGAAGCCAGGGTCAGCAGGGAGACGGTCGAGGCGGCTTTGAAAAGGCTCACCGGCCGAGTGTAGCGGCGCCCTGCCGGGCTGCCCGGGCCGGCCAGTGCTTTTGGCGTACAATGGAGGGCTTTGCTGGCAACATCCTCAGACACCGAAGGAATCACACCATGGCATCAGCCAAACCCAAGAAAAAGAACCCGCGCCTGGCGTCGGGCCGCAAACGCGCCCGCCAGGACGTCAAACTCAACTCGGCCAACACCTCGCTGCGCTCGAAGTACCGCACCGCGGTGAAGAACGTCGAGAAGGCCGTTGCCGCCGGCGACAAGACCAAGGCCACCGAACTCTTTGCCAAGGCCCAGAGCGTCCTGGACTCCGTGGCCGACAAGCAAATCTTCCACAAGAACAAGGCCGCCCGCGACAAGAGCCGCCTGTCCGCCAAGGTCAAGGCCCTGGCCACCGCCGCCTGACGCATTCAGGTACCCGCCCGGGCTTTCGCGTGCGAAAGCCTGCCGTTTGAAACGGGTGCGCTGCCAGCAAAGCAAAAAGCAAGAAACCGCCTTCGGGCGGTTTTTTCGTTGGGGCTGAAGTTTTATTCCCCAGTGGGGATAGGCAGCGGCCAGCCCTCAGGATTTCGGAGGCTGCTCGGGGATCAGGCAGGCCTCGCCCACCTGCAGGTCATTGTCGCGGGCGAAGTTCATCACGAAGTCCCAGGCCATGGGCTCGTGGTCACGCAAGTCGGTGTTCACTACCACGCATTTGACGCTGCCGATCACGGTGGGCACGCACCAGGGGGAGTAGCTCAGATGGCTGCCCGGCTGGGCGCCACCGGGGCGAAAGGAGCTCATCACGCCGGCGAGGCGCTCGGCCCAGTCGCTGGGCCGGAAGGTGCGGCCCTGGCTGGTGATGCCTTGGATGAAGACTTCTTTGGGAGCGCTGGAGGCCATCGATGGGTGCGAAGGTGGGCAGGGCACTGCGGCCAGGGATCGCCTCGTGTCGCAGTGCACAAGTATTGTATCTTATATAAGACTTGAGCCGCCTGTCAGCAGCCCCCGACAGCCTGAAAGCAGCCCCGCAACCTGGCCGGAGAAGACGCTAGGACGATGCACGGGCTATGCCTAAAATCGCGCTTTTGCGGGCCCACCTGAGTGGGCCGATTTTTCTTTCAAGAGGACCGCAATGGCGCTGATCGAAGCCGCTTCGCCCCACACCATGAATACCTATGGGCGCGTGCCCATCGCCCTGTCACACGGACAGGGCGTGCGCGTGTGGGACGTGAATGGCAAGCGCTACCTGGACGCACTGGCCGGCATTGCGGTGAACACCCTGGGGCACAACCACCCCCAACTGGTCCCGGCGCTGCAGGACCAGGTTGCCAAGCTGATTCACTCCAGCAACTACTACCACATCCCCCTGCAGGAGGAACTCGCGGCGCGCCTGGTGGAACTCTCGGGCATGACCAATGCCTTTTTCTGTTCCACCGGCCTGGAGGCCAATGAGGCGGCCCTGAAGCTGGCGCGCAAGTACGGCCATGACAAGGGGATCGAGCGCCCCGAGATCGTGGTCTACGAAAAGGCTTTCCACGGTCGCAGCATCGCCACCCTGTCGGCGACCGGCAACCCCAAGGTGCAGGCTGGCTTCGGCCCCCTGGTCGAGGGCTTCGTACGCGTGCCGCTCAACGACATCGCCTCGCTGCGCCAGGCCACCGAAGGCAACCCCAATGTGGTGGCCGTTTTCTTCGAGGCGATCCAGGGTGAGGGCGGCGTCAATCCCATGCACGCCGACTACATGCGCGAGGTGCGCGCCCTGTGCGACGAGAAAGACTGGCTGCTGATGATCGACGAGGTGCAGTGCGGCATGGGCCGCACGGGCAAGTGGTTCGCGCACCAGTGGGCCGGCATCAAGCCGGACGTCATGCCCCTGGCCAAAGGTCTGGGCTCGGGCGTGCCGATCGGCGCGGTGGTGGCCGGCCCGAAGGCCGCGAACATCTTCCAGCCAGGCAACCACGGCACCACCTTCGGCGGCAACCCGCTGTCGATGCGGGCCGGCGTGGAGACCATCCGGATCATGAAAGAAGAAGGCCTCCTGGAGAACGCCGCCCGCGTCGGCGCGCACCTGCAGGCTTCCCTGAACAAGGCATTGGCCGGCGTGGCGGGTGTCAAGGAGATCCGGGGCCAGGGCCTGATGCTGGGCGTCGAGCTCGATCGCCCCTGCGGCGCGCTGGTGGCACGCGGTGCCGACGCCGGCCTGCTTTTCAGCGTGACGGCCGACACGGTGGTACGCCTCGTGCCGGCCCTGATCCTCACGCAGGCCGAGGCTGACGAGATCGTGGCCCTGCTGGTGCCTCTGATCAAGGCCTTTCTGGCGGAATGAGCATGGCGATCCGGCACTACCTGCAGTTCAACGACCTCACGGCCGACGACTACGCCTGGCTGTTCGCACGCACAGCCCTGATCAAGCGCAAGTTCAAAACCTACGAGAAATACCATCCGCTGGTCGATCGCACGCTGGCCATGATCTTCGAGAAGGCCTCCACCCGTACCCGCGTGAGCTTCGAAGCCGGCATGTACCAGCTCGGAGGCAGCGTGGTGCATCTGACCACCGGCGACAGCCAACTCGGTCGGGCCGAACCCATCGAGGACTCCGCGCGTGTGATCAGCCGCATGGTCGACCTGGTGATGATCCGTACCTTCGGTCAGGACAAGATCGAGCGCTTCGCGGCGCACTCGCGCGTGCCCGTGATCAACGGGCTGACCAACGAGTTCCACCCCTGCCAGATCATGGCGGACCTCTACACCTACCTGGAGCACCGCGGCCTGGATGCCCAGGGCACGCCCGACTTGGGCGCGCTCCGGGGCAAGGTGGTGGCCTGGGTGGGTGACGGCAACAACATGGCCAACACCTGGCTGCAGGCGGCCGACCTGCTCGGGTTCACGGTGCACGTGAGCACGCCCAGCGGCTACGAGGTGGACCAGGCCGTGGCCGGTATCCGTAGCGCCCAGAGCTACAAGGTCTTCCAGGACCCCAAGGAAGCCTGCCGCAACGCCGACCTCGTCACCACCGACGTCTGGACCAGCATGGGTTTCGAAGCCGAGAACGAAGCCCGCAAGAAAGCCTTCGCCGACTGGTGCGTCAACACCGACCTGATGTCGGTGGCCAAGCCCGACGCCCTGTTCATGCACTGCCTGCCCGCACACCGGGGCGAGGAGGTCGAGGCCGACGTGATCGACGGCCCGCAATCCGTGGTCTGGGACGAGGCCGAGAACCGGATGCATGTGCAAAAGGCGCTGATGGAATTCCTGCTTCTGGGCCGGGTCGAGCCCCCGCGCTAGGCACCGAACAAGGCGCCGATGCGAATCACCGCCGGCCCGATCAACACGGCCAGCAATGCCGGGAAGATGAACAGGATCAGCGGCAGCAGCATCTTGACCGGCACCTTGGCCGCAATTTCTTCGGCGCGTTGCATGCGCTTGATCCGCATCATCTCGGACTGCACACGCAGGGAATCCGCCAGGCTGGTGCCGAAGCGATCAGCCTGGACCAGCATCGACACCAGGGCGTACAAGTCCTCCAGGTCCACGCGCAGCGCCAGGTTCTTGAGCGCCTGGGAACGACCGGCACCCGCACGGATCTCAAGCGCCGCCAGATAGAACTCCTCGGCCAGCGCCTGGCTGCTACGTCGTATCTCCTGCGACACCCGATGGATGGCGGCATCCATCCCCAAGCCGGACTCGGTGCAAATCACCAGCAGGTCGATCAGATCGGGCAGCACGTCGCGCATCTTCGCAGCGCGTCGCGAGGTTCGAAAGCGCAGGTAGACATCGGGCAGGTAGTGGCCCGCCCCCGCCAGAATCACGCCCCACAGGGCGATGCGGGTGCTGGTTAGGGCCGTTCCCATTGCCAGGAGGAACAAAGCAGCCAGGGCGGGCAAGAGCAGGGTCAGCGCGGTCTTGACAGCGTGATAGCGCCGGGCGGTGCCAGGATCGCGCAATCCCGCACGAATAAAGCGCAAGCGCACCTCGGAGCTTTGCCAGCCACCGGCTGGCACGGACAGCCTGGAGAGCGAGTCCAACACGCCACCCAGCGTCCTCGCGCCGGGCACCGCGACACGGGCGGCTCGCGGTGAACGGGGATCGGCCCGACTACGCAAGCGCCGCCGCACCCGCTGATGCGACAGCAGTCGACCCAGCCCCAGCACACCCAACGCACACGCGACAAACACCAAGCCCAGAAGAAGCAGGAAAAGTGGCTCGCGCATACCGACCTCACACCCGGATCTGCACGATCTGCCACATCCACAAACCACCCACCGCCATCAGGCTCAGCCCTACGCCCACCAAGGTCTGGCCGGCCGGGGTCAGCCACAGGCTGGACATGTAGCCTGGGTTGACCGCAGACAAAATCGCGGCGAGCAAAAACGGCAAGGCTCCGATCAGGAGGCCCGACAACCTGCCTTCCGAGGCCAGCACCCGCACCTTGCCTTTGAGCTTGATGCGTTCACGCACGGTCCGAGCCAGCGACGTGAGTAACTCGGTCAGATTTCCGCCGGTCTGGCGGTGAATCACCAGCGCGATCACCAGAAAATTCAGGTCACTGCTTTGCAAGCGCTCGGCCATGTCGGCCATCGCATCGTCAAAACTCATACCGATCGAAATCTGATCGAACCCGTGCTTGAATTCAACCCCGATCGGAGCGGGCAACTCGTCGCCCACCATGCCCAGGGCCACGGTCAAGCCAAAGCCGGAGCGCAGGGCACGCGTCATGAAATCCAAGGCCTCGGGCAATTGGGCTTCGAAGCGCGCGCGGCGTCGATTCGCTAACCGCTGCAGCCACACCACCGGTGCGGCGAACGCGGCGAGCCCCAGACCGACCGCCAGCCAACCGGGCACCGGCGTCAGTACCCAGACCAACAGCCCGAAGGCCATACCCAAGCCCAGGCACCAGACCAGGACCGACACCAGCGAGCGGCCAGTCCCCGAGCGGCGTAGTAGCGCGCGGACCCAGACCATGCCCGGCACCTGCGTCAGCCACGAAGCCAGCCAAGGCGGTAAGTGGGCGGAGGCATCCTTGACCAATACACGCCGGGTGTAGCGGCGCTGCTCCGCGATGACGGACAGGCGTCGGCGCAAGGAGCGCCCGCGCGTGCTCCAGCGCCGACCCCAGACATCCATCAGCCACAGGACCAACCCACTCACCCCAAGGAACACCAGGGCCAGGAAGACGAACAGCAGGTCGCGGCTCACCGCGGCTCCAGGGGCAAATCGCCGTCAGCACCGGGTTCCGGATCGAACAGGCCCGGGGGCAGTTCAATCCCGAAAGCGCTCAAGCGATCTGCCAGGCGGGGGCGCACGCCACTGGCCCGAAAGCGTCCCAGCACCTGGCCCTGCGCGCTCATACCCTCGCGCTCGAAAAAGAAAATCTCCTGCGAGGTGATGATCTCGCCTTCCATGCCGGTGATTTCGTGCACGCTGATGATCTTGCGCGTGCCGTCGTTCATGCGACTGGCCTGAATCACCACATGAATGCCGGCGCTGATTTGCTGACGCAGGGCCTTGACCGGCAGGTTCACGCCACCCAGACCCACCAGATTTTCCAGACGAGACAATGCATCGCGTGGCGAGTTGGCATGTACCGTGGTGAGCGACCCATCATGGCCGGTGTTCATGGCCTGCAGCATGTCGATCACTTCACTGCCACGGACCTCGCCCAGCACGATGCGGTCGGGGCGCATGCGCAGGCTGTTCTTGACCAGGCTTCGCATCGAGACCTCGCCTGTTCCCTCCACGTTGGCGGTACGCGTCTCCAGACGCACCACATGGCTTTGCTGCAGCTGCAATTCGGCGGTGTCCTCGATGGTGATGATCCGCTCGCCCTCGGGGATATAGCTCGAGAGGATATTGAGCAAAGTGGTCTTTCCCGAACCGGTACCGCCCGAAATCAGGATGTTCACCTTAGCCTTCACAAGCCCGGCCAGGAGTTCGGCCATGGGTGCGCTCAGGGCCTGCTTGGCCACCAGATCGGCCATGCGCAGAGGCACTACCGCAAAACGCCGAATCGTGAGGGCGGGCCCGTCGAGCGCCAGCGGCGGCACGATGGCATTGACACGGGAACCATCGGGCAGACGGGCGTCCACCATGGGCGAAGATTCATCGATACGTCGGCCCACCCGCGAGACGATCTTCTCGATCACCTTCATCAAGTGCCCGTTGTCATTGAAACGCGCGCCAAGCAGGTGAATGCGCCCCTGGCGTTCCACAAACACCTTTTCGAAGCCGTTGACCATGATTTCGCTGATGTCCGGATCGGCCAGCAGGGGCTCCAGGGGACCCAGGCCCAGCACTTCATCCTGCAGGTCGACCACCAACTGTGTGTGCTCCTGTTCATTGACCGGCACATGCAGTTCGGTGATGAGCGAATCGACCAGCTGGGCCAACTGGGTGCGCACCTGCTCCTCGGGCAGGCTTTGGACCGCGACGAGGTCCATCCGCTCCAGCATGGCCCGGTGCAGGATCACTTTGGTCGCGAAGTAGCCGGGTGAAAGCTCTGGGACGGCACGCCCCGGCGAGCGTACCGGCTCGGGACGGGTGGCCGCAGGCGGACTGGGCACCGTGGCCACAGGCGCCATCCCCCCCGAGGCACTGGGCGATGGCGCCAGACCTTCAGCATGAGTCCAGGCGTTTATCTGTTCACGAAGCGTTGCCATAGCGAGCGTCGAGTATCGGGTGGGGTTTGGCCCGTCAGCTGTGCGGCCCAGGCGCGCACCGCACGTGCATACGCACTGCGAGGCTCCAGCACCACCGCAGGGACACCCTCCAACAGGGAGGTCGCCATCAGCTCATTGGCGCGCGGCAGGACCAGGCTGACCGCCAGCCCCAAGGTCGCCTCCACATCACGCTGACGGATCTCGGAGCGAGCGCTGTGCAGACTCAAGGCCAGCGACAACTCGGTGCGATTCCCCTCCAGTTCTTGCCACAGACGTACCAATTGGTGGGCACGCCGCACCGAAGGGACGTGAGGCGTCGTGACCACCAGCAGGTGATGCAGGCAATCGAGCATGCTCAGGCCGATCGCATCCAGACCCAGGTCCAGAATCACCCAGTCGTACTGAGCGAGCGCCAGGCGCACCAGGTGGACCACGTCGTCGGGCTTGACGTGCAGATAACGCTCAAGGGTCGCGGGCGAACCCACCAGGTGGAGGTTGGGCATGGGATGCTCGGTCATGACCTCCAGCAAGGCGGCATCGACCCGACCGACTTCATCGCACAGGAGCGACACGTCATGCACCAGGGGTGTACGTTGCAGGAACAAGTCCACATCCCCGAAAGGCAGCGACAAATCCATCACCAGCACCCGGATGTGCCGATCGCCTTGCGCAATGGCCGCCGCCAGATTGGCCACCACGCCACTGGCGCCATCACCTCCCTTGGCGGGCATGACGCCAATGCAGCGCCCCCCTTGGGGGGGTGGGGGCGTCGAATCGATCGCGGAACTCAGGATTTTTTGCATGCCAACTACTCGCAACGTGCATTGATCTCACCGGCGACCACCGAGCTCATGGCCTCGCGCAGGGCGGTGGTGCGAAACGGGGGAAGCGACAAGGTCAGTGACCCCAGGGGCAGTGACAACACCGCTTGCAGCTGGCTCACGCTGGCCTGAACCTGCTGACAGGTGGCCTGGGTGCAGGGAGTAGGCCAGTAGGTCAAGGTCAGCCAGTCGCTGCGTCCGTCGACGCGGATCTGGCCCGACGACTGCACAAAGACACGCACCTGATCGCGTATCCGGGCCTCTTGCGTGGCCCCCATATCGCATGTGCTGGCCAGGCGCGCGGCCAGGCGCGTAGCCTCAGCGGCCATATTGAAGACGAGCATGAAGCGAGCCAACTCAATCACCGCCATCACCGCGATCAAGAACACCATCAGACCGAGCGCGAACTCGAGCATGACGGCCCCCCTTTGAGACTGGCGCAGGGCGGGCGTCAGGACATCTGACACAGCCTGGTGCGGGATGTGTCGGGACATCAACTGGCCTGCTGCATCGTGAGACTGACCGAGCCGAAATCCAGCTGCGTCACCCCGGCGATCCAATCCGAAAGAATCATCGGATGCCCATAGCCTGAAAGGGTCACCGTCACCAGATTCAGCGTCGTGGCATGGGTGACCGCCAGACTGGCCGCCGTGCGTTGGGCCTGGTGGGTGGCGGGCGCGTTGCTCGCATCGAGTACCGTCACGGTCAGCGTCGGCGCGGCGAACCCCGCCATCAAGGCCGTGCCGGGGCAAGGCAGCGTGGGGCTGGGCAGCCCGTGGGTCACCAGGCACCGGGCTTCGATATGCCCCGCACCGGGCGGACGCGTCGAGAGATAGCGCGCTGCGGAACGCACCTGGGTCACCAGGGTCTTGTAGGTCGCCAGGGCCTGGGCGAATTCGACGGTAGCCAGCGCCAACATCAGCAGCACGGGCAAGACGAAAGCCAGTTCGACCAGGGCGGCGCCCCGCACGCGGGCTCTCATTGCACCAGCACCGGGACAAGGGGACCGATCGCGTCGCCGCCACCGGGCGCACCCGCACTGACACACCCCGAGGCCGGATCATCCGCGCGGCCCCTGTACTCGATCTCGGCATCCTGCGACGGCGATTTCGGACTGAGCATCAGGGCGCAGGCCCATCCCAGGATCGGCTTGGCCCCCGTGCCACAGGTCGAACTGCTGCACTGGACCACTGGCATCGACACCAGGCGACGTGACGGCGCCCCCCACTGCACATGCACCCCTGCGGGCGTGTGGTAGCTGGCGATGCTGCCCTGAAAAGGCTCGCGAGCCGGCATACGCACCGACTGGTAGTCACCGGCAGCCCCTCCAACGGGTGGTGGGCGGTAGCCATAGCCGGTGAGGTCTGGAATGGCGGTGGCCGGATCCAGCGCCGTGCCGCCCTGCTTGTACACACCGAAGCGCGAATTCCAGGCGGCATCGAGCGAAGAGATCACGCCGGTCTTGATCCCGATGCAGCGGCTGGCGGGCGTGAGCACATCGCAGACGCCATAGCCCAAAAGCGCCTCCACATAGGGCTGCAGCCCCCCGGTGGTTTGTGTCCCCATCACATTGACCCAGGTGAAATAGCCGCTCGATTGGGTGGCGCCCAGAACGATCCGGTCGCCCACGGTGTGACCGAAGTGACGGCTGTCACTGCCACTGCCCTCGCACATGCCCATGGGAATGCTGCAAACGCTTTGCGAGGGCATGGTGGTGGCGGTAGCCGTGGCGACCAGGTCGGAGCCCGCGCGATCGAACAGCCCCATGAAACTGGCGCGTACATCGGAGGCGGTGACAGCGCACCGTGCGTAGCGCGAACTGGCCAGCGCACCGCCGGTGCTCGCGCGATAGACCCCGTTGAGGGTGGTGCTGAAGGTCACCTGCACCTGCGCCGGATCGGCCGCCACCGACTGAAAGCTGTGGCGGTTTTTCGTGCCCCCCAAAAACTGTCCGGCCACCTCAGCCCGCATCGGCCCGTCAGGTGCACCATTGAGCTGCGACACCGCGGCAAGCACGCAGGCGTCGGCGGCCCCTTGCAATTCGGCCCGGATCAGGGCCATCCGACTCAGGTCGATGGCCAGGCCGACAAAGCCCAGCAGCACCAGCATGAAGACCCCTGCCGCGATGAGAAACGCGCCTCGCTGACGCAAGCCGCTGGATGTTCGGGTCCTCACGGCGCGCTCCCTGGGGGCGCGCCTTGCAGGCGACGCTCCCAAAACAGCTCGTTGCGTGTCGGCGGCACGACGGTATCGGTTGGTAAGGGGGGGCGTCCATCGCTTGCTTGAACCAAGGTGGCCCGGACCACCACGACCAGCTCGGTCATGTCGGCGATGAACTCGGTGCTCCGAAAGAGCGCCCCAATAACAGGCAATTCGCCCAGGAAAGGAAATGCGTTGATGCTGGCCGTGGTGCTGTTACGAAGCAGTCCCCCAATCACCAGGCTCTGTCCATCCGCCAAAAGGACCGACGTCGCCACACGGCGGCTGGTGAACGCCGGCAGCACCGACGCGGTGGCGCCGCTGCGCAAGGTCACGGGTTCCCTGGAAATCTCCGAGACCTCGGTCACCACCTTCAGGCTGATGCGACCTGCGTCCAGCACCTGGGGCACGAACTTCAGGCCCACGCCGAACTCGCGCTCCTGCAAGGTGATCGTGCTGCCGTTCGCCACGCCTGGCTGAATGACCGGGATGAACACCTTGCCCCCCACCAGAAAGCTGCCTTCTTGCCCACTGAGGGCGACGATGGTGGGCTCGGCCAGAATGCGTACCAGGCCGTTGCGCGCTTCCGCCTCCAGACTCAGGCCGTTAACGCCCCCAAGCAGCAAGCTGGCTGTAGCCCCGCCGCCCCCCAGAAAGCTCGAGCCCGCGCGCACGCGGCCATTGGCCCCACTGGCTTGCACACCCAGTCCCAGCTTGTCCAGGACCGATCGAGAGATTTCCGCGATACGGACCTCCAGCGTCACCTGCTGGTTGTCACGAACACGCAGGAGGTCGATCACCTGCGACGGTGCGGTGGCCGCGGCCTGCGGCGGACGCATGAACGCCTCGGCCAGGCTGAGGGCAGCCGCCGCCGCCACCGGGCTGGAGACCATGCCCGAGAGCACCACCCGCCCCGACGCCATGCGCAAATCGATGGTCTTTTCCTGCGGCAGGTTGTCCCGCAGCGACTCCGCCAGCGGCGTCAGGTCGGTGGTGACCGATACCCGCAGGGTGGTGGTCTCTGCGTTGGCGCGCCAGATCACCAGGCTGGTGGTACCGGGCGTCTTGCCCACCACATACAACTCGGTGGGTGAAATGAGCCGGTAATCGGCCACCTTGGGGTCGCCCACCGCCACTCGGGTGACGGCACCCGGCAAGGACAGCACGCGAACATGACCGGCCACCAGCCGCAGCGGCCGGGTGACCTCGTCGAGCACTCCGTCGCTGCTGGCGAGCGTCGGGCCCGCCCACACGAGTATCCAGCCACACAGGAACCGCAGCGTCCTCATCGCACTCACCGCGCGCCTCCTGGCGTGGGATCGAGACCCGACTGGATGCCTCGTAGTTCCTCCACAGATGGCGCCTGCGGTCTGGCGGCGCCAGTACCCGCTCGCCTGACGGAGGGGCGCGGGGCGGAGGAAGCGGCCGGTGCGGGGGATGCGCCAGGCGTCGACACCACCCCCATCAGCGTATCCAGACGCGTGCCGGCCGAGGTCTGGCGGTTCTGGTCCAGTTCATTGCGCAGGGCCAGCGACAAGCTGCCCACGCTGCGCGCCAGATCCAGGCGCTCCGATTCATCGGGCGTGAGCTCCAGGGTGACTGCATTGACCACCTTGGGCTTGGTCGGTGCCGACCCGGTATCCTGGGCCACGGCCAAGACCTTCACCCGCTCCAGGACGATCCGCGAGAAAGGCTCGTTCTTTGCATCACGCGCGCTGACCAGCACGTCCACATAGGTGCCTGGCAGCGCGAAACCCGCGACGCCAATCACGTCATTGACCCGAACCGTGATGGCACGCTTGCCCGGAGACAGCACCGACGCCAGGCCGGCGCGACCCTCCACCGGGACCAGGCGGGACTCGAGCACCGGCTCGCCGGGCACCAGGGGCTGACGCGGGATCCGTCCTGCTGCGGCCTCCACGGTGCCAAACGCGCCCTGCGGCGGCGCCAGCCCAGGCCAGGCCAACACCTGTAGCTGGAGACTCGCCAGGGGTTCGCCGGCCTCGACCGCCACGCTGGCGACCACCACGGGCGGACCGCGATGCGCCGTCCCACCCACCCCGACCCACCGCGCCACCAGGAAGACCGCCAGGGCCCCCGCCGACAGCGCCAGTGCGATGAGGACCGAGGGCTTCAAACCAGGTCACCGCGGGCAGGTGAGGACGGGCGGGCTGAGCGTCAGGCGTTGGCAGCGGTCAGCGCCGCCTTGATCTTGTCGAAGGTCGTACTGATCTCGGCGCCGAGCGTGGTCAAGCCGGCCACCATGACGACTGCAATAAGCGCAGCAATCAAGGCGTATTCGATCATCGTGACGCCGCTTTGATACCTGGCCCTACGGGCCGCAATACGACGTCCTGCCAAAGTATGAATTGATTTCATGTGTGCCTTCTCCAGTTGTGAGAATGAATCCAGATACACCCCTCACTGCAAACTTTCAAATAAGCCATGCAGTGAAACAAATGATCGACACAAGACGTGTGGGGGTCAATCCAAGGCTGAGGTATTGCGTTACCGAATGTGTAGAAGTTGGAAGACTCATGCCGTTGCGATTGCGCATCATCCGAACAAATGCAGGACGGTGTTCGCCAGTGCAGCGTGACCTCCGTCACGAATACCACCCGCGCTAACGCGGTGATTACCAGGATGTGGGGGGAATCGTCTGCTTACACTTGAGCGCGTGTATCCACTGCGCGCCCACGCTCCGTCCATCCCATGCCTAATCCCTCGCATCCCTGCCTGACCTGCGGCGCCTGCTGCGCCAGCTTCCGCGTCGACTTCGCTTGCGAGGAACGCGAGGACCGGGGCGGACACGTGCCTGCGGGTCTGACCGTAGCGGTCACTGATCACACCTGCCGGATGCGGGGCACTGACCATCTGCCCGTGCGCTGCGCAGCGCTCACCGGCCAGGTGGGCGTGCGTGCGGCCTGCGGGATTTATGAGTGGCGGCCGTCCCCGTGCCGGGAATTCGAGGCGGGCAGCGATGCCTGCGGTACCGCGCGGATGCGGCACGGCCTGCAGCCGCTAGAAGGAAACGCCCTTTGACTCAGGGCGCGCTGAATTCCTATTCGGATTTTTTTTCCGCGCCGCGATCAGGCAGCACCGGCGCCACGAAGGGGAAACGTGCGCGCCCCTTCACAGCGGTCGGACCCGCGTCGCCCGAACCGCGAATAAAGCGCTTTCTTTCATCAACGTAGGGTTGGTAGGTCCAGTTGGGATACAACTGCGAAGTACCACTCACGCGATACAGAAAGAGCCGCCGGCGCTGGCTGGCCAGGATACGCGCATGGATCGATGGCGGATCCCAGTCCTGCACCAGGCGCGCGTGCAGCCGCAGCTGCACGTCCTTCGCACCGGTCAGGCCCGCGACGTTGCGAAGTTCATCGGGATCGTCATCGAGGTTGAACAGCATGGGGTCGAGCCCATACGTGTAGATGTATTTCCAGGGGCCTTCGCGCACCATTCGCGAAGCAGCACACACACCTTCGGAGCTGTATTCGCCGATCACGGTTCGTTGTGCGCCGCTTTCGGTGCCTTGCAAAAGGGGCAAAAGGCTTAGACCTGCAATCGGATCCACCGGATGGAACGGACTGCCGTCTAACGCAAAGTCCATGAGCGTAGGCAAGAGGTCCACCAGCGAGACATGGGCCGCACAGCGCCCTGCATCAAACCGCTGCGGGTAGGAGATCATCAGCGGAACGCGGGCAGACCATTCGTAGAACGTCTGTTTGAACCACATCCCGCGCTCACCCAGCATCTCCCCATGATCACCGCACAAGACCACCACGGTGTTCTCGTCGAGGCCGGTTTCACGCAGGGCGGAGAGTACCTGCCCGATCTTTTCATCCACATAGCTCACCATGCCGTAGTAGGCGTGGCGCGCGCGCCGCACATGCTCGCGCGTTACGGTGTAAGCGTCTTGCGCGTGGGCGACATACAGCCACTTGCTGTGCTCGTCCAGGGTATCGAACGGGATCTCGGGCACCTTGGGGTCGTCGATCTCCTCCTCCCGGTAAAGGTCCCAGAAGCGCTGAGGGGCCGCAAAGGGTGGATGGGGGTGCGTGAAGGAGACGGTCAGGAAGAACGGCTGATGCTCCGGCGCACGCGCCAGGTCATACAGGCGCTGCACGGCCTTGTATTCAACCTCGTCGTCGTAATCGATCTGCATGCTGCGTATGCAGGGACCCGCCTCGACCACAGGACGCATGCTGACCCCCGTGGGCCGGTGGCTTGGACCTTTTGTCCAATCAGGAGTCCAAGCGAAATCCGAGGGATAGATGTCGGTGACCAGGCGCTCCTCATAGCCATGCGTCTGGTCCGGGCCGATGAAATGCATCTTGCCGCAGAGGATGGTTCGATAGCCCGCGTCCCGAAGGTAATGCGCCATCGTCGGAATGGACGCCGGAAACTCGCTGGCGTTGTCCCATGCCTCGATGCTGTGCGGCAGACGCCCACTGAGCATGGAAAACCGCGAGGGCGCGCAAATCGGGAAATTGCAATAGGCGCTATCGAAAACCACCGACCGCTTCGCCAGTGCATCCATATGCGGCGTCTTGGCAATCTGGCCCGCATACGCCGCCAGCACCGGCGCCGCCAGCTGATCGACCATGAGAAAGAGGATGTTCGGGCGCTTGGCTGGCGGGTTGGCGGTCTGCGTCATCGACGTCACTCGGGCTTGATGTTTTGAGCCGTGATGACGGCGCGCCACTTGGCCAGGTCACGCCGCATGGAGTCGCCAAACGACTGCGCGCTGGCGGGCTGGGCGCTTGTGATTCCGGCGCTCTCCAACGCCGCACGGAACTCGGTGTCGGCCAGGATTCGGGCGACTTCCTTCTCCAGGCGTTCGACCACTGCCCGTGGCGTGCCACTGGAGGCCAGCAGTCCCAGCCACTGGTCCGCTTCAAAATCGCGAACGCCCGCCTCCACCATGGTGGGCACGTCAGGCAGGCTTGCAAACCGGGTGACGCCGGTCACGGCCAGGGCCCGCAGCTTGCCGCTTCGAACCTGCGGCAGGGCGACGCCTGCGTTGGCAAACTGAAAATCGATGCGCCCCGCCAACTGCTCATTGATGGCCGCTGGCGCCCCTGTGAAGGGGACATGCAGGGCCGAGAGTTGTTCCCGGGTCTTGAACAGCTCTCCGATCAAATGAGCCGGCGATCCGACGCCGGCCGAGGCGTAGGTGAGTTTCCCAGGCTGCGATTTGGCCAGCGCGATCAGATCCTTGACGGACTTCACACCCGACTCGGCACTCACGACCAGCACGGCAGGCGCATGCCCCACCAACGCAATGGGCTGAAGGTCTCTGAGCAGGTCGAACGGCAAGTTCGGTTTCAGCGCCTGGTTGATGGTGAGCCCGCTGCTCGAGAAAAGCAGCGTGTAGCCATTCGGCGGCGCTTTCGCCGCCACATCGGCCCCCAGGGTGCCGCCGGCGCCCAATCTGTTTTCGATGACCACGGGCTGCCCTAAGGCGCGCTGAAGTCGCTGTCCGAGTTGGCGGGCAGCCACATCGACCAAGCCGCCGGCGGGCCACGGCACCACAACGCGTACCGGTTGCTCGGGCCATGACTGCGCTTGCGCGCTCGTCATGGCGCCGATGCAAGCCGAGAGGAACAGCGCGCCCAGGGCTCTGCGCAGGGGTTGGCGAGGGGTCATTGCAGCGGTCTCCTTTTTGTTATCGGACTCAAGTGATGCGAGTCGATATGACTATACGCCTGGCCCGCGAAGGGCTGCGAGCCCCCGAACGTGGCCGCGAAATCGATCTGAAATAAGCGCTCAGTGCCCGTACAGCCAGGGCAGGTCCATCACCTGCGCGCCCCCCGTGACGCGTAGCACCCAGTCGCGCGCCAGGCGCCGGGGGCCGGTGGCATGAAAGATCGATCCATTGCGCAGTGAATGCCGCTGCACCCGGGCCACACGCTCCCATCGACTGAGCGCGTAGCGCCGCAACGCCTGCCGAACGTCCAGGCGGGGATCACCCACGCTGGCCAGGCAGTTCCCGAGCGCGTGCGCGTCCTCCAGGGCCATCGCGGCGCCCTGGGCCAGGTAGGGTCGCATCGGGTGCGCCGCATCCCCCAGCAGGGCGATGTGGCCCAACGCCATCTGACCCGCGTCGGCCACCGGCGCCCGGTCGTGCAAGACCCACAAGCCCCAGTCAGGCGCGGCCCGCACCACCGCCTGCAGGGGCTCACAGACATCGCCCAGCGCCTCGCGCAGGTGCTCGGCGATGCCACGCAGCTCCCAGCCGCTGCGTGGTCCATCCAGCCGTTGGCGCACCACACACACCACATTGAGCAGTGATCCGCCACGCACCGGGTAGGTAACGGCATGCAGGTGCGGCCCGAGCCAGGCCGTGACCTCGGGCGCCTGCCAGGCTGCAGGCAGGCGATCCACGGGAAAGAGGGCCCGGTAAGCCACATGGTCGGAAGGCCCAGGCGGATCGTCGGTGACCACCGCCCCGCGCACCACACTCCAGAGACCATCCGCCCCCACGAGCGCATCGGCCTGCAGCGGTGCGCCCTGAGCGGTGATGACCTGAACACCCTCGGGCAGTGTCCGGGCCGAGAGCAGGCGGTGTCCGGGGTGCAGGCTGACCGCCTGCGCTGGCAGGCCTTGCAGCAAGGCCGCATGCAGATCGGCACGGTGCACGGTGAGGTAGGGCGCTCCGTAGCGCGCTTCGAAGGGCGCGCCCAGAGGCAGGACGCCCAGCGTGCGGCCGCTCAGCGCGTCACGCGCCAGCAGGCGCAGCGGCGCGCAGGCCACGGCCTGTACAGAGTCCAGCCTGTCCAGTGCGCGCAGCACGCGCGTGGCGTTGGGGCCCAGCTGCACGCCGGCGCCAACTTCGGTGAAAGCTGGCGCCTGCTCGAACACCTGGGCCTGCCACCCTGCCCGGGCCGCACTGAGTGCGGCCGCCAGACCGCCGATACCGCCCCCCGCGATCAGGAGCCGGCCCGGCATGCAACCCTCTGAAATCCCTGCATAAAGA
The DNA here is from genome assembly GCA_041169755.1 of Pseudomonadota bacterium. Lineage (GTDB taxonomy): Bacteria > Pseudomonadota > Gammaproteobacteria > Burkholderiales > Burkholderiaceae_C > Ramlibacter. The sequence continues at coordinate 21,920 of JBEEIS010000036.1, forward strand.
CGAAGTTCAACGAGACAACAGCTGCCTCAACACGAACGGAAGGATACCGCCATGCCGGTAGTAGGCCACCTCGATGGGCGTGTCGATCCGCAATTGCACGACCCGCTCCTGCCGGCGGCCGTCGGCCCGCACAATGGCCAGCGTGGCATCGCTCTGGGGGCGCAGTTGCGGGCCGGGCACGATGTCGATGAATTCCGAGCCGTCCAGGCCCAGTGATTCCCAGCTGTCCTGCCCCTTGAATTGCAGCGGCAGCACACCCATACCCACCAGGTTGCTGCGGTGGATCCGCTCGAAGCTGCGGGCGATCACCGCCTGGATGCCCAGAAGCTGCGTGCCCTTGGCCGCCCAGTCGCGAGACGAACCCGTGCCGTACTCCTCGCCGGCGAAGACCACGGTGGGCCGCCCCTGGGCCCGGTACTTCTGGGCCGCGTCGAAGATGGACAGCTTCTGCGCCTGGCCGTCGTCATCGCGGTACAGGGTGTAGCCGCCCTCCTCGCGCGCACCATCGGGCCGTGGCGGCAGCATCAGGTTCTTGATGCGGACATTGGCAAAGGTGCCGCGCACCATCACCTCGTGGTGGCCGCGTCGCGCACCGTAGCTGTTGAAGCCTGCCTTGTCCACGCCCTGGGCTCGCAGCCATTGGCCTGCGGGCGAGCTTTCGTGGATGGAACCCGCAGGCGAGATGTGATCGGTGGTGATGGAATCGCCAAAGAGCGCCATGACGCGCGCGCCCTGCACACGCACCGGCGCGCCGTGGGCTGGCGGCGCCAGGGAGAAACCGTCGAAGAACGGCGGCTGCGCGATGTAGGTGCTGGCCGGCCAGTCGTAGGTCTCGCCCTCGCCCCCCTCGATCTGCTCCCACAGCAGGCCCGGATCGGACTGCACCTTCGCGTAGTTGGCTCGGTAGGCCTTGCCGTTCATCGCGTACTTCATGAGGGCACGCACTTCGTCGGACGTGGGCCAGAGATCCCCCAGCCACACGGGCTGCCCCTCCCGGCCCGTGCCGACGGGCTCGGTCATGAGGTCACGCAGCACGGTGCCCGCCAGGGCGTAGGCCACCACCAGGGGCGGGCTGGCCAGGAAGTTGGCCCTGAGGTTCGGATGAATACGCGCCTCGAAGTTGCGGTTCCCCGAGAGCACCGCGGCACACACGAGATCGCTTTTAAGGATAGCCTCACTGATCTCGGGCGCGAGGTCACCTGAATTGCCGATACAGGTGGTGCAGCCATAGCCGGCTACCGTGAAGCCCAGTTGCTCCAGATACGGCAACAGGCCGGCCTGGATCAGGTACTCGGTGACGATGCGCGATCCCGGCGCCAACGAGGTCTTGATGTGAGGCGGCACGCGCAGGCCCGCCTGCACCGCCTTCTTGGCCAGCAGGCCAGCGGCGAGCATGACGCCGGGATTGGAGGTATTGGTGCAGCTGGTGATGGCCGCGATCAGTACGTCGCCGTGTCCGATGGTGATGTCCTGCACCCGATGGCGCGTGAGCAGCGTCGTCGCAGGCTGGTTGAAACCATTGCCAGCGGCGGGCTGCGAAAACAGGGTCGTGAACTGACGAGACACCTCACCAATCTCGATGCGATCCTGCGGCCGCTTGGGGCCCGAGAGGCTGGGAGCCACGCTGCCCAGGTCCAGCCTCACCACCTGCGAGTAGTCGATCTGCCCGGGCAGCGGCACGCCAAACAGGTCCTGCGCGCGGAAATACGCCTCCAGCGCCGCGACCTCGGCGCGGCTGCGCCCGGTGCCCTCGAAATAGGCCAAGGTCGCCTCGTCCACCGGGAAAAAACCCATCGTCGCGCCGTACTCGGGCGCCATATTGGCCAGCGTGGCGCGATCGGGCACAGACAGGGTGCGCGTCCCCTGGCCAAAGAACTCCACGAACTTGCCCACCACCTTGTGGGTTCGCAGCAATTGCGTCACGGTCAGCACCAGGTCGGTGGCGGTGCAGCCCGGACGCAGCTGGCCCGTGAGTTCCACACCCACCACATCGGGGGTGAGAAAGTACACCGGCTGGCCCAGCATCGCGGCCTCCCCCTCGATACCACCCACGCCCCAGCCCACCACACCCACGCCGTTGATCATGGTCGTGTGGCTATCGGTGCCCACCAGGGTGTCGGGGTAGTACACGCCGTCGGCGCGCCGGTGTACACCGCGCGCCAGGTACTCCAGATTCACTTGGTGCACGATGCCGAATCCAGGAGGCACCACGCCGAAGGTGTCGAAAGCTTGCATGCCCCACTTCATGAAGGCGTAGCGCTCGCGATTGCGCTCGAACTCCAGGCGCATGTTCAGGTCGAGGGCATCGAGGGTGCCGTAATGGTCCACCATGATGGAGTGGTCCACCACCAAGTCCACCGGCACCAGGGGTTCGATGGCGCCAGGCTGCCGGCCCAGGCGCGCCGCAGCACTGCGCATGGCCGCCAGATCGGCCAGTAGGGGCACGCCGGTGAAGTCCTGCAGCACCACCCGCGCCACGGTGAAGGGAATCTCATGCACGCGCTCGGCCCCGGGCTTCCACTGCGCGAGCTGGCGCACATGATCGGGCGTCACCTTCACACCATCGCAATGGCGAAGCACCGACTCCAACACGATCCGGATCGATACCGGCAAGCGCGAGATCCCCGGAAACTCTCGGGCCAGCACTGGCAGCGAGAAAAAGCGGCCGGCCTTGGCGGTGCCGACCTTCAAGGGACGCAGGGTATGGGCGTAGGCGTGGGTCATGCCGCGATGGTGCACGCGGACACGCCCCTGTGGCAGCCCACCCCCTGGCCCGACCGGGCCATCAGGCGTGCTGCGACTCAAACTCCTTCATGTAGGCCACCAGCGCCTGCACGCCCTCGATCGTCATGGCGTTGTACAGGGAGGCGCGCATGCCGCCCACCACGCGGTGGCCTTTGAGCTGCAGCAGGCCGCGGGCCTGAGCGCCCTTGAGAAAGGCTTCGTCGAGCGACGGGTCCTTCAGCCAGAAGGGCACGTTCATCAGCGAGCGTGATTCGGGCGCGATGGGGTTGCTGTACAAGCGGCTGGCGTCCAGGGTGTCATAAAGCAGCTTGGCCTTGGCACGGTTGCGGACCTCCATCGCCTCCAGGCCACCAAGTGCCTTCACGTGCTGGAACACCAGGCCCGCGATGTAGATCGCATAGGTGGGCGGGGTGTTGTACATGGAACCGGCATCCGCCTGGATCTTGTAGTTGAAGACCTCGGGCGTGATCGGCAGCGCATGCCCCAGCAGGTCCTCGCGCACGATGACCACCGTCAGACCGGAGGGGCCGATGTTCTTTTGCGCACCGGCGTAGATGAGGCCGTAGCGGCTCACGTCGATCGGGCGCGAGAGGATGTTGGAGGACATGTCGGCCACCAGCGGTACCTGGCCAGTGTCGGGCGTCCAGAAGAATTCGACGCCGCCGATGGTTTCGTTGGCGCACAGGTGCACGTACGCAGCCTGCGGGTCGAGCTTCCACTCGGACTGAGGGGGCGTGCGGGTATAGCGGCCGTCGCTCTCGCTGCTGGCGGCAATGCGTACCTGACCGAAGTGCGCGGCTTCCTGGGTCGACTTCTTGGACCAGTCGCCGGACACGACGTAGTCGGCCCGGCCGGTGCGACCGATCAGGTTCATGGGGACGATGGCGTTCTCGCCGATACCGCCGCCTTGCAGGAACAGCACCTTGTAGTTCGAGGGAATCGCCATCAGCTCGCGCAGCGTGGCCTCAGCCTCGGCGTGAATGCCCATGTATTCCTTGCCCCGGTGGCTCATCTCCATCACCGACATCCCGCAGCCGTGCCAATCGAGCATCTCGTCGGCGGCCTGGCGCAAGACCGCCTCGGGCAGGGTGGCGGGGCCGGGGCTGAAGTTGAAGACGCGGGCCATGGGACGAAAACTCCTGGGGAACGGGGCAAAAAACGGGGGCAAGCCGGCACGCGCAGCGCGCCGGGCAGCCAGCATACAAGAAAGACGCCGGACCCGGTCAGGCCGGTTCGGCAGGCGGCAGCGGCGATGGCGGGGCGTCGGCAATCGCCCGCTCAAAGGCCCGCAGGCGCTTGTACACCGAGACCAGTTCCACGATGGTTCCCCAACTCAGGACCAGGTACTGAAAGGCCGCCTCCACCCGGTCGAAGGCCCGGGTGATCTGCTGCATCACCCCCAGGGTAATGACCCCGGCCACCACGGTGGGCGCCAGGGCGATCAGCGGAATCAGCACCGAGAACTGCAGGTAGGACCACTTGGCCACATCGAAGTACAGATAGTGGAAAAAGAGTCGGAAGTAGTTGCGCCGTACGTCGTCAAAGAGGCGGCGGGCCTGTGGCGGCTGCGCCCGCGTCGGGTCGTCCTCGCCCAGCACCAGCTCCTTGCGATAGGCCGCCTCGACCCGCTGGTTCTGGAACTCCAGCCCGGGCAGCTTGAAGCCCACGACCGCCAGCAGCACGGTGCCAAACAGCGCCGACAGGATGGCGACCCACACCATGGAGTGCGACACCGGTCCGATCCAGGGCAGCTCGGTCACCTTCTCCGAAAGGGTCCACAAGATAGGCAGGAAAGCGCCCAGGGTCATCACGCTGCGCATGAACTCCACGCCCAGGCCTTCCATGATGCGGGCAAAGCGCATGGTGTCCTCCTGCACGCGCTGGGCCGCGCCCTCGATGGCGCGCAGCTGGTCCCAATGGGCCATGTAGTAGTCGTTCATCGCCGTGCGCCAGCGAAAGATGAAGTGCTTGGTTAAGAACTCGATGAACACCGCGATGGTCACGTACAGCATCGCGATGCGCAGGAAGGCCGCCAGCTGCGCCCAGAACTCGGGCAGGGTCACGCTACCCTCGTCGGTCAGGGCTTTCTGGACCATGTCGTAGAAGCTGCCGAACCACTCGTTCACCTGCACGTCCAGGCTGACGCGGTACCAGGTGGTGTACAGGATCAGGGCCGACCCGAGCAGGGACCAGGGCCACCAGCGGCGGGCGAAGAAGAACGACTTGAACATGGACAGGGCCTCGGGTAGGGATGACGTCGATTGGATGGTAGCGCGAGGGGCCTGTCGGCCCTGGCGTACAAGTCCGGGCGATGCCCGATGACACCGCCTGCGCCTGAAGCAGGAAAGATGTGCGCTCATGGCCGCCCCCTCACCTTCTGCCTCCCACCAGATCCTGTGGGATCTGATCAAGGAAATGCGCTTCGGGATGTTGACCCACCGCCACCCCGACGGCTCCTTGCACGCTCACCCCCTGACCACACAGAACCGCTCGCTGGACGACGGCATGCTCTATTTCTTTGTGTCACGGGCCACCGAACTGGGCCAGCGCATCGCGCTGGACGGCGACGTGAACGTCACCTATAGCGATACGCACAAGGACCACTACGTCTCGGTCACGGGCCATGCCCGCCTGAACCACGATCTGGGCCTGCGCGAACGCTTGTTCAATGCAATGAACCGAGCCTGGTTCCCGGGCGGGCCCACCGACCCGAACCTGGACCTGGTGGCGGTACAGATCCTGCACGCCGAGTACTGGAATATCCGCGAGAGCAAGGTCACGCAGTTGTTCAAGCTGGCCACCGCCGCTGTCACCGGTCAGCGACCCCGTATCGGGGAGCACCAGGCGGTGCACTTCAGCTGATGCAGCCCCGGGGCCCGGGGTCAGGTCACGGGCGCGGGGTTGAACAGCACCAGCGCGTTGTGCAGACGCCAGTGCTCGGCCCAGGTCTTGCTGCGGCCGCTGGCCACGTCCAGCAAGTAACGGAACATCTCCCAGCCCAGCGCCTCGATCGTCACCTCACCGTCGGCGATGCGCCCGGCATTGATGTCCATCAGATCGTGCCAGCGGCGCGCGAGGTCGGTGCGAGTCGCCACCTTGACCACCGGGCAGGCGGCCAGGCCGTAGGGCGTGCCGCGGCCGGTGGTGAAGACGTGCAGATTCATGCCCGCGGCCAGTTGCAGCGTGCCGCAGATAAAGTCGCTGGCTGGGGTGGCGGCATACAGCAGGCCCTTTTGCGTGGCCTTTTCGCCGGGCTTGACCACGCCCGCGATCGGCGAGGTGCCGCTCTTGACGATGGAGCCCATGGCCTTCTCGACGATGTTGGAGAGGCCACCCTTCTTGTTGCCCGGCGAGGTGTTGGCGCTGCGGTCGGCCCCACCACGCCCGAGGTAAGCGTCGTACCAGGCCATCTCGGCGACCAGGGCCTGCGCCACTTCGGGCGTGGTGGCGCGCGCGGTGAGCTGGTCGATCGCGTCGCGCACCTCGGTCACCTCCGAGAACAACACGGTGGCCCCGGCCCGCACCAGCAAGTCGGTGCAAAAACCCACCGCGGGGTTGGCGGTGACACCAGAAAACGCATCGCTACCACCACACTGCACACCCACCACCAGCTCGCTGGCGGGCACAGTCTCGCGCCGACGCTGGTTCAGGCGCGCCAGGTGGGTGCGGGCGGTGGCCACGATGTCGTCCACCATGGACATGAAGCCCACATAGGCGTCGTCCTGCAGGCACACGGTGTCCGGGCCAGCGTCCGCCCCCCGTTCGTCGGTGATAGGAATGCTGCCGGGGGGGAGCAGGCGATCGGGCTGCAGCTTCTCGCAGCCCAGACTCACCACCATCACCTCGCCGCCGAAATTCGGGTTGAGGCTGATGTTGCGCAGCGTACGGATCGGAATCACCGCGTCGGGTGCGTCGATGGCCACGCCGCAGCCGTAAGCGTGCTCCAGAGCGACGACACCATCGACGTTCGGGTACTGCGGGAGCAACTCCTCGCGAATGCGGCGCACGGCGATATCCACCACGCCGGCCACGCACTGCACGGTTTGCGTGAT
>JBEEIS010000037.1:0-18025 GCA_041169755.1 Pseudomonadota bacterium
CCCTGCTGGAGCCCTGGCAGCGGGAGGTGGTGCGCATTGTTCGCAAGATTGCCCAGTATTTCTATCCGCAGCGTCAGACCCAGGTGATGAACGAGGGCTGGGCCACGTTCTGGCACTACACGCTGCTGCAGACGTTGTATGCGCAGGGGCGCCTGGCCGATGGATTCATGATGGAGTGCCTGGCCTCGCACACCAATGTGGTGTTCCAGCCGCAGGTATCCGACCCCCGCTACACCGGCATCAATCCCTATGCGCTGGGCTTTTCGATGTTCAGCGACCTTCGGCGCATCTGCGAGGCGCCGACGGACGAAGACCGCGCGTGGTTCCCCGGGGTCGCGGGCTCGGACTGGCGGGCCACCTTGGACCATGCCATGCGACATTTCAAGGACGAGAGCTTCATCGGGCAGTACCTGTCGCCCCGCTTGATGCGCGATTTACGCCTGTTCTCCATCGTGGACGATGCCTCGCGAACCGAGCTGGAAGTGGCCGCCATCCACGACGAAGCGGGCTACCGGCGCGTGCGCGAGTCGCTGGCGCGCCAGTACGACCTGAACTTTCGCGAGCCGGCGATCCAGGTCTGGAACGTGAATCTGCGCGGCGACCGGTCGCTCACCTTGCGCCACCAGCGGCAGAACGACCGGCCGCTGGACGGCAGCGCCGAGGAAGTCGTCAAGCACGTGGCTCGCCTTTGGGGGTTCAAGGTGCGGCTTGAAAGTGTGGACGCGCAAGCGCGGGTGGTCCAGCATTGGGAGGTCAGTCCGGTCGCTGCCGCTGTGGGCGTTTGAGGTGCCCCGATAGCGCTTCGTACGGCACCGCGTCAGGCGTGTCGTTTGCTGTGGCGTTCACGCGGGCGCGTCGTTGCGCACGTGGATCACGACCGATACAGCGTCATCGGGGTAGGACATGCCGGTGATGCCCCCCACCATGTCCGGGCCCTCGTCGGCCACGGGCTCGCGCTCCACGGACTGCAGCTGCTCACGCCATTGGCGCGCCAGTGCCAATTGGCCTCGCGTGACCAAGGGCGCACGAAACTCCCCCAGGGCCTTGAGCTCGGCGCGCAGCAGGGTGGCGAGGACGCGGGTGACAGCGTCGGGTTGCTCCTCCATCAGGAGGGTGTAGAGATCGGTGGCGATCCCGAAGTACTCGCGCATGGCCGTGGCGTCGCCGGCCTGGCGCAGGGTTTTCAGGGCGTGCAGGTTGGCGCGGAGTCTGGACAGGCCTTCCCCGTCCTTGGCGCGCAGGTGGTGGCCCTCCGAGCGTGCAAGGTAGGCCGCCGTCCAGGTGCCCGTCGCCGCGCGTGCGGCCTCGACCAGGGCCCGGCCCGCCACATGGGGCAGGGTGCCGACCATCGGTGTGTCGGGGGCGGGTGAGGGGGCCAGGAATTCCTGCGCCGCGAAATATGCTGCGGTGGGCAAGGTGCCTGTGATGGCGCGGCCCCAGTCCACCGCAGCGAGATCCTCCTTGCTGACGGGTTGGCCGTGGTCATCGACGGATTCGATCGAGGGCAAGACCCCTTGCATGGCTTGGGAGCACAGGTCGCGGACGCCACGCTGGACCAGCTTGCCTGCGACGTAGGCGGTCGCGGCCGGGAGGGTGCCGCTGCTGGCGGCCCAGCAGGCGCCTGCAACGACGCCAGCCACGGGCAAGGCCGCGGTTGCCACCCGGCAGGCCAGACGTCGCCTGGGATGCTCCGGGCTGGCTACGGCGGTGATCAGCTCGCTGGAGCGCAGGGCCGCTAGGCCCAGGCCGGTCAGGGTGAGGACACCACCGGCCGCGACGGCCGCAGGGCTGGCCGTATGCAGGGCGCTGCGTACCGCCAGTCCCGCCAGGGTGCCCGCGGACTGGGCGCCGAATTCACGTACCGCCGCCCAGGCCGCCGCGCGGCCAGTTGAGGCGTTCTCAGCGACTGGCGCAGTCGGCGGCGAGGCCCCGAGTTCCAGGTCGGGGATGGGAAGTGGCGCGACCCGGTGGGTGCCGCGATTGACCTGCGCAGTGACCTGCATGGAGACGCTCCTGCCGCGTGCAGCGGTGATGAAGCGCCGATGCTGGCCACCCTGTGTGGCAGATCGATGAAAGCGCGGGAACCGTCAGGCGGCTCCCGCCGGAGTCGTCAGGCTTCGCCCCAGACTTCACGCGCAGTGTCGATCACCAGACGCATCTTGGTGCGTTGGTCTTCGACGGCGATGTTGTTGCCATGGACGGTGCTGGAGAAGCCGCACTGCGGCGACAGGGCCAACTGCTCCATCGGCGCGTACTTGGCGGCCTCGTCGATACGGCGCTTGAGGGCGTCCTTGCTTTCAAGCTGGCCGAACTTGGTGGTGACCAGGCCCAGCACCACGATCTTGTCCTTGGGCAGGAAGCGCAGGGGGCGGAAGTCGCCAGAGCGGTCGTCGTCGTATTCGAGGAAGTAGGCGTCGATGTCCATCTCCTTCAGGAGCGCCTCGGCCACCGGCTCATAGTTGCCGGCCGCGGCGTGGGTGCTCTTGAAGTTGCCGCGGCACAGGTGCATGGCCAGGGTCATGCCGGCGGGCTTCTGGGCCACGACCTTGTTCACGAACTGGGCGTAGCGGTGCGGCAGTTCGTTCGGGTCGTCACCGCGCTGGCGGGCCGCTTCGCGCATCTTCTCGTCGCACAGGTAGGCCAGGTTGGTGTCGTCCATCTGCACGTAGTTGCAGCCGGCAGCAGCCAGCGAGCGCAGTTCATCGCCATAGGCCTTGGCCACGTCGTCGTAGAAGGCGGGGTCCAGCTCCGGATAGGCCTCGCGGCTGATGCCGGCGCGCCCGCCACGGAAATGCAGCATGGTGGGCGAGGGGATGGTGACCTTGGGCGTGAAGCCCGCGCCGACCTGGCTCTTGAGGTACTGGAAGTCGGCCAGCTGGATGTCCTTGGCATGACGCACCTTGTCGATCACGCGGATCACGGGCGGTGCCAGTTCCTCGGTGCCGTCGGGCTTGCGGATGGTGACCGGCACGTCGGTCTTCACCCCACCCAACTGCTCCAGGAAGTCGATGTGGAAATAGGTGCGGCGGAACTCGCCGTCGGTGATGGATTTGAGGCCCAGGTCTTGCTGGAACTTCACGATTTCGGCGATGGCCTTGTCTTCCACCACGCGCAGCTGTTCGGCCGTGATCGCACCCTTGGCCTTTTGCTCGCGGGCCTCCAGCAGGTACTGGGGACGCAGGAAGCTGCCGACATGGTCGTAGCGGGCGGGGATCTTGTTCATGGGTTGTTGTCTCCGGGAGATGAAGGAATCAGGGGAAGGGCGAAATGCTATAGGTCGAGTACCAGCAGGGGCGACTTGGCGCGCGAGCAGCAAGGCAGGAACTGGTCGTTGCGCGCCTTCTCGTCGTCGGTGAGGTACATGTCACGGTGATCGCATTCGCCCTCGAGCACGCGGGTCAGGCAGGTGCCGCACACGCCCTGCTCGCAGGACGCCAGCACGTCCACGTCCTGTTCCTGCAGGGCGGCGAGCACGGTCTTGTCGGCGGCAATGGTGTAGGTCTTGCCGGTGCTGGCGATGCGCACTTCGAAGGCCCGGTCGCCCGTGGTGTCCTGCGGCGCTGCGCCGAAGTACTCCATGTGGAGATGGTCGGTGGGCCAGCCCGCAGCCTTCGCGGTGTTCACCACGAAGTCGATGAAGCCGGCCGGGCCGCACACGTAGAGACGCGTGCCGGCAGGGGCCGCAGCCAGCGCCTTGGGCAGGTCCAGCTTCTGCGACGCGTCGCCGTCGTCCAGGTGCAGGCGGGCGCGGTCACCCAAAGCCGCCACGCTGTCCTTGAGGGCGGTGCGTGAGAGCGAGCGCGTGCAGTAATGCAGGCGGAAGTCGCGGTCGGTGGCGGCCAGGCGCTGGGCCATGCACAGCAGGGGGGTGATGCCGATGCCGCCCGCCAGCAGCAGGCTGAAGGGCGAGGACACCAGGGGGAAGTGGTTGCGCGGCGCGCTGATGGTGAGCATGTCGCCCGTCTTCACCTGGTCGTGCATGGCGATGGAGCCGCCACGCGAGGCCGGATCACGCAGCACCGCGATGCGGTAGCGGTGCGTCTCCTGGTCGTTGTTGTACAGGGAGTACTGGCGCACGATCCCGCCGGGCAGGTGGACGTCGATGTGCGAACCGGCGCTGAAGGCGGGCAGGGGGGCGCCGTCGGGGCGGGCGAGTTCGTAGCTGTAGATGCCTTCGGCTTCTTCGTGGCGCGCAAGCACCTTCACGGGGATGTCGGACATGTCTCTCTCAGGCGGCTGCTTTCATTGGGGTTTCGGCCGCCAGCAGGCGGTCGATGATCCTGCGCGACTGTACACCGCCCGCGTCGATGTTCAGCATCAGCAGGCGCCGGCCCGGATGGCGCGAGAGGTTGCGCTGCTGCGCCTCGAGCACCTCAGTGTCCTCGGCGAAGACCTTGGCCTGGCCCTCGCGGATCTGGGCGGTGAGGTTCTTGTCCTTGACGTTGAAGTTGCGCGCCATCCCCCAGAAGTACCACATGCTGGTTTCGGTTTCGGGGGTGATGAAGTCCACCACGATGCTGGAGGCCTTGTATTTCGGGTCGGCTTTGTAGCCGCCGTGGCCGGCCAGGGCTACGCCCACTTCGATCATCACGTGGCTGGGGGGCGTGAAGCGACAGATCTGCCAGCGGTCCACCGGCTGATCGTCGGGCAGGCCGTTGCCCCGCAGGTTGGCGCGCCAGAAGGGCGGAGCCATGACCTTGTCCATGAAGCGGCTGGTGATCACCTGATCGCCCTTGGTCCGTGTCGTGACCGGCGTCTCGTCGATCTCCTTCTGGCCGATGCTGGTGGCGTGCACGTAGGTCTCATGGGTCAGGTCCATGAGGTTGTCGATCATGAGGCGGTAGTCGCACTGGACGTGGTACATCCCGCCGCCGTAGGCCCAGTCGGGGCTGTCGGCCCACTCGAGGTGGTGGAGGGTTGCCGGGTCGGCTTGGGCGGGGTCGCCGGGCCAGATCCAGATGAAGCCGTAGCGTTCAATGACCGGGTAGCTGCGCACCGGGGGAAAGCCTCCCACGCGCTGGCCAGGCATGGACACCGTCTTGCCCCGGCAGTCCATCACCAGGCCGTGATAGCCGCACACCAGCTTGCCTTCGCACACGCGGCCCTTGGACAGGGCCGCGCCGCGGTGGGGGCAGAAGTCCTCGACCGCCGCCACCTGACCTTCTTCGCCGCGGTAGAAGGCGATGGGCTCGCCGCAGATGGTGCGGCCCAAGGGCTTGCTGTCGATTTCGTCGGGGGTGCAGGCAACGTACCAGGCGTTCTTGGGAAACATCGGGGGCTCACTCGGAAGAGAGATCGGAAGGGACTGGATTATGGTTTCGAAATACTCGTTGTATACATAGATACCGGGAAAACCCTAGATTATTGGTTTTTTCGCCCTTGAATGCTCGAAATCAGTCGACCAGATCGACTACATTGCATACATGAAGAAAAACCCGGTGCACGAACAGCCGGCGGTGGATGAACCCTCGCCCTCGGGCTCGCAGGCCGTCAAGGCGCAGCTGCGTTTGCGCGAGATGGTGCTGGCGGGCGAGTTGCCGCCCGGTGCGCGCATCGCGGAGCTGACCCTGGTGGAGCGGCTGGGGGTCTCGCGCACCCCGATCCGCGAAGCCCTGATGCGGCTGGAGCAGGAGGGCCTGCTGGAGGCCTTGCCGCATGGCGGCTACGGGGTGCGCACCTTCACCGAGCGCGATGTGAACGACGCCATCGAGCTGCGCGGCACCCTGGAGGGCCTCGCGGCCCGTCTGGCGGCCGAGCGCGGCGGGTCGTCCGGTGTGCTGGCCGAGGCCAGCGACTGCCTGTCGCAGATCGACGAGGTGCTGGCCCGACCGGCCCTGGACGACGAGGCCTTCCACCGCTATGTCGCCCTGAACGAGCGTTTCCATGTGCTGCTGTGCGAGATGGCGGGCAGCGACACCCTGCGCCGCGAGATCGAGCGGGCGGTGCGCCTGCCCTTTGCCTCGCCCTCGGGTTTCGTGGTGCTGCAGGCCAACTCGCCGCGCGCCCGCGACATGCTGATCGTGGCCCAGGACCAGCACCGCCAGGTGCTCGACGCCATTGCCTCGGGCGAGGGCGCACGGGCCGAGGCCATCATGCGCGAGCATTCGCGGCTGGCCCAGCGTAACCTGCGTGACGCGGTGCAATCGCGCACGCTCGAACGCATGCCCGGCATGCGGCTCATCCGCCGGCGAGCCTGAGTTGAAGCCACCCCCGCACGGATGAAGCACAATCTCGCCTTTCCAGGAAAACCCCTTTTGCCTGTGTTTCAAGCTCCCAAGGAGACCTCCATGAAAAAACGTACCCTGATTCAGGCGGCCGTCGCCGCCCTCGTCCTCTCCGCCGGTGGCCTGGCCCAGGCGCAGCAGCAGCCGTTCAAGATCGGTCTGATCCTGCCCATGACCGGCCAACAGGCCTCCACCGGCCGCCAGATCGAAGCCGCCGCCAAACTGTGGATGGCACAAAACGGTGACACCGTCGCCGGTCGCAAGGTGCAACTGATCGTCAAGGACGACACCAGCGTGCCGGACCAGACCCGCCGCCTTGCGCAGGAATTGATCGTCAACGACAAGGTCGATGTGCTGGCCGGCATGGGCATCACGCCCTCGGCCATGGCCGTCGCGCCCCTGGCCACGCAGTCCAAGACGCCCCTGGTGGTGATGGCTGCGGCCACCTCCAGCATCACCGAAGCTTCGCCCTACATCGTTCGTACCAGCTTCACGCTGCCCCAGGCCTCGGTGGCCCTGGCCGACTGGGCGCCCAAGAACGGCCTCAAGAAGATCGTGACCCTGGTCACCGACTACGGCCCGGGCATCGACGCCGAGCGTTTCTTCAAGGACCGCCTCCTGTTCAACGGCGGCACCGTGCCCGAGACCCTGCGCGTGCCGCTGCGCAACCCGGACTTCGCGCCCTTCCTGCAGAAGGTGCGTGACCTCAAGCCCGACGCCCTGTTCGTGTTCGTGCCCTCGGGCGCCGGCGCCGCGGTGATGAAGCAGTTCCTGGAGCGCGGCATGGACAAGGCCGGCATCAAGCTGATTGGTACCGGTGACGTGACCGACGACGACCAGCTCAATGACATGGGCGACGGCGCTCTGGGCGTGGTCACCTCGCACCACTATTCCGCCGCACACCCTTCGGCCGCGAACAAGAAATTCGTGGAGGCCTTCCAGAAAGCCAACAAGAACATGCGCCCCAACTTCATGGCCATGGGCGGCTATGACGGCATGCGCGTGATCTACGAAGGCCTGAAGAAGACCGGTGGCAAGGGCGGCGGCGATGCGCTGCTGGCTGCCTTCAAGGGTCAGATCTTCGAGAGCCCGCGCGGCCCGGTCTACATCGACGCGCAGACCCGCGATATCGTGCAGAACATCTACCTGCGCAAGGTCGAGAAAAAGGACGGCCAGTTGTTCAACGTCGAATTCGACGTGATCAAGGACGTCAAGGATCCCGGCAAGGTTCGCTGATCCCGGCTGACGCTCACCACTCACGCCGCCCGTGCCCTCCGCCCGGGCGGCGTTCTCATCATGCTGACCATCCTGTTTGACGGCATCGCCTACGGCATGCTCCTTTTCATCCTGGCCCTGGGGCTGGCGGTGACCATGGGCCTGATGAATTTCATCAACCTGGCCCACGGCGCCTTCGCCATGGCCGGGGGCTACATCACCGTGCTTCTGATGCAGCGCGCGGGCGTGCCGTTCCTGGCCTGCCTGCCTCTGGCCTTCCTGGGCGCGGCGCTGCTGGGGGGCGTGCTCGAACGCACCCTGTACCGGCCGCTTTACAACAAGCCGCACCTGGACCAGGTGCTGTTCACGATCGGTCTGACCTTGATGGCAGTGGCCAGCGTGGACTACTTCGTCGGTTCCTCGCAGCAGATCGTGCAGCTGCCCGAGTGGCTCAAGGGCCGCACCGAGATCGGCAGCGGCGCGCTGACCCTGGGCATGGGGCATTACCGTCTGTTCATCATCCTGGTGTGCGCCGCGCTCACGGTGCTGCTTCAGTATGTGCTGGCCAAGACGCGATTTGGCAGCCGCCTGCGCGCCTCGGTCGATGACCAACGCGTGGCCGCGGGGCTGGGCATCAACGTGAACATGGTGTTCCTGTCCACCTTCGCCTTTGGCAGTGGCCTGGCCGGTCTGGGCGGTGCGCTGGGCGCCGAGGTGCTGGGCCTGGACCCGAGCTTCCCGTTGAAGTTCATGTTCTATTTCCTGATCGTGGTGGCAGTGGGCGGTACGTCCTCGATCACGGGTCCCCTGCTGGCGGCGCTGCTCCTGGGCATCGCCGACGTGGCGGGCAAGTACTACATCCCCAAGATGGGCGCCTTCATCGTCTACACCCTCATGATCGTGATCCTGATCTGGAAGCCGCAAGGCTTGTTCGTGCGGCAAGGAGGCAAGTCATGAGCGCCCTGGACGCCCAACGCTCGCTGCTGGACGCCGGTCGCTGGCGCGCCTGGGAGCCGCTGCTGTGGCTGGCGTTCTTCGCCTTGCCGCTGGTGCTGCCGCAGCATGCCGCCATCGTCAACGAGATCGCCATCGTGGCCCTGTTCGCGGTGTCGCTGGACCTGGTGCTGGGGTACACCGGCATCGTGTCGCTGGGGCATGCAGCGTATTTCGGCTTCGGCGCCTATGCCGCGGCCCTGTTCGCCAAGCATGTGATGCCTGACCCCCTGGTGGGCCTGGCCGTGGCCCTGGTCGCCACCACCGCGCTGGGCGCGCTGGGCAGCCTGACCATCCGCCACGGCACCGACCTCACGCGCCTGATGGTGACACTGGGCGCAGCCCTGATTCTTCTGGAGCTGGCCAACAAGCTGGACTGGCTCACCGGCGGCGCCGATGGCCTGCAGGGTGTGGTCATGGGGCCGCTGCTGGGGCGTTTCGAGTTCGATCTGGCGGGACGCACCGCGGCGTTCTATTCGATCACCGCGCTGCTGGTGTTCTTCTTCCTCGCACGCCGCTTCGTGAACTCGCCTTTCGGCGCCACCCTCAAGGCGGTTCGTGACAACCGGCTGCGCGCCATGGCCATCGGCATTCCGGTCACGCAGCGCCTGACCGTGGTGTACATCGTGGCGGCGGCGGTGGCCGGCGTGGCCGGCGGACTCTTGGCGCAGACCACAGGATTTGCCTCGTTGGACGTGTTTGACATGCACCGCTCGGCCGACGTGATGCTGATGCTGGTGGTCGGCGGCACGGGCTGGCTGTGGGGCGGCGTGTTCGGCGCCATCGTGTTCAAGCTGATGCAGGACATCCTCTCGGCCATCACCCCGCAGTATTGGACGTTCTGGCTGGGCCTGTTCCTGGTGGTGCTGGTGCTGGTGGGGCGTGACCGCCTGCTGCGGCCCTGGACCTGGTTCTCTCGCAAGGGGGCCGCATCATGAGCGCGAGGACGCCCATCGTGTTGTCGGCGCAGGGCCTGGTCAAACGCTTTGGCGGGATCACGGCCACCGGCAATGTCACCCTCGATTTGCACCGGGGCGCACGCCACGCGCTGATCGGTCCCAACGGCGCGGGCAAGACCACCCTGATCAACCTGCTCACGGGCGTGCTCGAGCCGACCGAGGGCAAGATCGTCCTCAATGGCGAGGACATCACCCGCCTGGCGCCGCATCAGCGCGTGCGGCGCGGCATGGTGCGCACGTTTCAGATCAACCAGTTGTTTGCATCCATGACGCCGCTGGAGACCCTGGCGCTGGTGATCTCGCAGCACCGCGGCCTGGGCAGCCGCTTCTGGCAGGCACTGGGCGCCGATGCGGCCGTGACGGAGCGCGCCCATGCGCTGCTCGAGCACTTTCACCTGGCCGAGGTGATGAACCAGCGTACCGAGCACCTGGCCTATGGCAAGCGGCGCCTGCTGGAGATCGCCATCGCCCTGGCCTGCGAGCCGCGCGTGCTGCTCCTGGACGAACCGGTGGCGGGCGTGCCCGCCGGTGAGCGCGAGGAGATCCTGGACACCGTGGCGGCCTTGCCCGCCGACGTGTCGGTGCTCTTGATCGAACATGACATGGACCTGGTGTTCAGTTTCGCCAAACGCATGACGGTGCTGGTGAACGGCACCGTGTTGACCGAAGGTGACCCCGCGCAGATCGCGGCCGACCCGCAGGTCAAGGCGGTGTATCTGGGGCATGGTGAGGAGGCCCTCCATGGCTGAACTTCTGAAGGTCGAACGCCTGTCGGCGGGCTACGGCGAAGCCGTGGTGCTGCAGGAGGTGTCCTTCTCGCTGGAGGAGGGCGCCACCCTGGCCTTGCTGGGGCGCAACGGCACCGGCAAGACCACCCTGATCAACACCCTGGCCGGCGCGACGCGCCAGCACGCAGGCAGCATCACCCTCGGTGGCGTGGCGCTGCACAAGCTGGCCTCGCACCAGCGTGCAGGCGCGGGCATCGGCTGGGTGCCGCAGGAACGCAATATCTTCAAGTCGCTCACGGTGCACGAGAACCTGACCGCGGTGGCGCGTCCTGGCAAGTGGGCGCCGGACGATGTGTACGCGCTGTTCCCGCGCCTGGCCGAACGCAAGGGCAACTTGGGCACGCAGCTCTCGGGCGGCGAGCAGCAGATGCTGGCTGTCGGCCGTGCACTGGTGATCAACCCCCGCCTGCTGCTGCTGGATGAACCGCTGGAGGGCCTGGCGCCGATCATCGTGGAGGAACTGCTGCGGGCGATCCGCCGCATCACCCGCGAGGAGGGCCTGTCGGCCCTCATCGTGGAGCAGCACCCGCAGGCGATCCTGGCCATCTCCGACCAGGCGGTAGTGCTCGATCGCGGCACCATCGTGCATGCCGGCGCGGCCCGCGAACTGCGCGACGACCCCACACTGATCAATCGACTCCTGGGCGTGGCCCGCTAGCGATCACCGTATACCCACCCGAACCTCCATGACCTCACGACGCCATTTCCTGGTCCAGTCTGCCGCCTTGGCGGCCTCGGGGGCACTGCCCCTCGTCGCGCGCGCGCAGTCCGGCGCGCCATTTCCGCGCAAGTCCCTGCGTATCGTGGTGCCCAATGCGCCCGGTGGTGCCGCCGACATCACGGCGCGCACTCTGGCGCAGGCGATCGCGGGTCCGCTGGGTCAGTCCGTGGTGATCGAAAACAGGGTGGGCGCGGGTGGCGTGGTGGCTGGTGAACTGGTGGCGCGTGCTGAACCCGACGGCCACACGATGCTGCTGGTCTCCAGTGGCACGGCGGTCAGTGCGGCGTTGTTCAAGCAGCTGCCGTTTGACACCCTGGCTGATTTCGCGCCGGTGTCGCAGCTGGCCAGCTTCGATCTGGCGCTGGTCGTGGCCGAGAACAGCCGCTTCAAGACCCTGCCCGAGCTGCTCGCCTATGCCCGTGCCAACCCCGGCAAGCTCAATATCGGCACGCCCCAGGTCGGCACCACCCAGAACCTGGCCGCCGAATTGTTCAAGGCCACCGCCGGCATCGATCTGCAAGTGGTGCCGTTCAATGGCACCCCGCCAGTGATCACCGCGCTGCGCGCGGGCGAGATCGACGTGGGCCTGGATATCCTGGGTCCGCTGATGGCGCAGGTCAACGCGCGCGCCCTGCGGCCCCTGGCCCTTCTGGGGGACAAGCGCAGTCCGGCGTTGCCGGAAGTGGCCACGGTGCGCGAAGCCGGCGGCGCGCTGGCGGGCTTCAACGTCACCTCCTGGAATGGCCTGTCCGTCCCCGCCAAGACACCGCCCGCGGCCATTGCCCGCCTGAACGCGGTCATCACTGCCGCCCTGGCCCAGCCCGAGGTGCGCCAGAAACTCGCGGAATTGAGCCTGTATGCGCAGGGCAGCACGCCTGCGCAACTGGGTGACCACCTGGCCAGCGACATTCGCCGCTGGTCCGACGTGATCGCCCGTGCCCGTATCGCCAGGCAATGAGTCGGATCGGAGCCATGACCCTGAATCTGCAACGTATCGGCCTGATCGGCTACGGCGAGGTAGGCAGGATCTTCTGCGCAGGCCTCCAATCCAAGCCGGGGGTCGCCACCGTCGGTGCGTGGGACCTGAAATTCGCTGGTGCAGACCCTGCGCCGCGCACGCATGCGGCGCAGGCCGGCGTACAGGCGCATGACGCCATGCAGTCGCTGTGCCACGACTGCGACTTCGTGATTTCCGCCGTCACTGCGTCCAACACTCTGGCCGTGGCCCAGGAGGCCGCGCGCCACCTGCGCCCAGGGACGGTGTTTCTGGACCTGAACTCCGCGTCGCCCGGCACCAAGCAGCAGGCCGCCGCTGCGGTGGATGGCGCGGGCGCCCACTATGTCGAGGCCGGTGTCATGACCTCGGTGCCGCCCTATGGCATTCGCGTGCCCATGCTCCTGGGCGGCGCGCGCGCGGGCGAGCTCGCGCAGCGGCTCACGGCGTGGGGCCTGGATGCCCGGGCCGTCTCCGAGCAACTGGGCGTGGCCAGTGCAATCAAGATGTGCCGCAGCATCATGATCAAGGGCCTGGAGGCGCTGGTGATCGAGAGTTACACCACCGCGCGTGAGTACGGGGTGGAGGATCATGTGCTGCCGACGCTGGCCGAGACCTTCCCCAGCATCGACTGGCCGGCGCAGGGCGCCTACTTCTTCAGCCGTGTCGTGCAGCATGGCAAGCGCCGCGCCGAGGAGATGCGCGAGTCGGCCAACACGGTGCGCGAGGCGGGCTTCGCGCCCCTCATGGCGGCTGCGATTGCCGACAAACAGCAATGGGTAGCCGACCAGGCGGTCGCCGGTGTGTTCCAGGGCGTGGCCAAGGACGCTCGTTGGCAGGACTATGCGGACCGTCTGATCGCCGCACGTAAGGCCTGAGGGGCATGTACGCCGTCTTGTCGGTGACCGCGCCGATCTATCTGCTCATAGCAGCGGGCTTTGTCGCTACCCGCTTTGGCTTGTTCGAGCGCGTCGATATGCGTGTCTTCGGCAAGTACGTGATCAACCTGGCCTTGCCGGCGCTGCTCTTTAACGCGCTGTCCCAGCGGCAGGTGGGCGAGATCCTCAATCCGGTGTTCATTGCCGCCTATCTCGGCGGCTCGCTGATCGTGATGGTGGCGGGCATCTTGTGGGCGCGGCGGGTCATGGGCAAGGACCTGCCTCTGAGCGCGGTCATGGGGATGGGCATGGCTTGTCCCAACAGCGGCTTCATCGGCTTCCCGCTGGTGGCACAGGTCTTCGGCGGGAGTACGGGCGGCGTCGCGCTGGCTCTGGCCATGATCGTCGAGAACTTCTTCCTGATCCCGATCGCGCTGGCGATTGCAGATAGCGGGGGCGAGGAGGGCGCACAGGGTTCGCGCTTCGGGCGCTGGCGCGCCGCGGTGCTGCAGTCGCTGCGCACCGTGGTGCGCAATCCCATGATCCACGGGCTGGTCCTGGGCTTTCTCTTTTCGCTCCTGGGGTGGCGCCTGCCTGAACCGGTGTCGCGCGCGGTCGGCCTGCTGGCCGCGTCGTGTTCGGCCATCGCCCTGTTCGTGATCGGCGGATCGCTGGTGGGCCAGGCGATCCGTGGCGTGTGGCGCGAGGTGAGCCCGATCGTGGTGGGCAAGCTGCTGCTGCACCCGATGGCGGTGCTCTTGCTGGTGATGGTGCTGCCGCCCATGCCGCGCGAGTTGCAGGTGGCGGTGGTGATGCTGGCCGCCGTACCGCAAATGGGTATCTACCCGATCGTGGCGCAGCGTTTCGGCCATGACGGCCTGGCGGCGTCCGCGCAGCTGGCATCCACGGTGGTGTCGTTCTTCACTTTGACCGCGTTGTTGTGGGTGCTGGCCCCGCCGGTCTAGGCGCTGGTCTCAACCGCTCAGGACCGAGGCGGCCGTCACGCGTATCAACTCCTGCGTCGACTTCTGCGTGAGGGTGGTGGGCCGCTGCGAACTCACCGCCATCGACAGGCGGCTGCGAAGCGGCGGTGAGCCGATCGGCCGCATGGAGAACGCACGCGGGCGCCCCGAGGTCTGCACCGCATTCGCCGACAGGATGGCGCTGACCTCTCCGCCCGCCACCAGTTCCAGGATGGCCGCCACGCCATCGACCTCCATCGCGATCGTCGGCCGCA
The DNA here is from genome assembly GCA_041169755.1 of Pseudomonadota bacterium. Taxonomy (GTDB): domain Bacteria; phylum Pseudomonadota; class Gammaproteobacteria; order Burkholderiales; family Burkholderiaceae_C; genus Ramlibacter. The sequence goes on from JBEEIS010000037.1 coordinate 14,010, forward strand.
GGCCGTGTGCGGCCAGGGCCGCCTCGACCTGCATGCGGATGGCGTTGGGGCGGCTCGGAATGACCAGGGGCGACTTGGCCAGCTCCCGCAGCGTCACCGCCTCACGCGCGGAAGGCGGCTTGCGCGCGGCGCGCGCCTGAACCAGGTGCAGGTCTTCCTCAAGCAGGGGCGTCAACTCGGTGCCGGGTGAAGGGCTGGCGTTATAGAGCAGGGCGATGTCCAGCCGCCCCGAGGCCAGCGACTCCTGCATGGGCGTGGACAGGGCCTCGGAGATCGACAGCGTCGCTTCCGGCATCGCGTCGCGAAACGCATGGATCAAGGGCACTGCCAGCAGGCGCGCGATGGTGGGGGGCAGGCCCACCGCCACCCGGCCCGCGAGCGCACCGCGCACCCGGCCCAGTTCCTCGCGGGCGCGCTCCACCTGGTGCAGGATGCCGCGCCCGTGCTCCAGCAGCAGCTTGCCGGCCTCGGTGGGTACTGCGCCCCGGCCATTGCGTACCAGCAGGCTCTGGCGCAGTTCGACTTCCAGCAGCCGCACCTGCCGGCTCAGGGCGGGCTGGGCCACGCCCAGGGCCGTGGCAGCCCGGGTGAAGCTTTCCAGCTCGGCGACGCGTACGAAGTACTCCAGTTGTTTGAGGTCCATGCCCAGATCGGCTTTGTGCGAATAACTTTCCAGAGATTATGCCGTTTTGTTATATCTGATAGTGGTGGGGATCGCTTTCTCTGGCCGGTCGCACCCCGGACAATCGCCGCATGCAGTCCACCGCCGTCCCCCCAAAGTCCCCCCTGCGCGGTATTTCCTCCATGGCCACCCGCCAGCTGCTGGCGCAGCTCACCGCCGACTGGCACCAGGCCTGCGGCCTTGAGGCCGCATTCGAATCGGTGGGCGGAGTCGATGCGGCCAAGCGTGTGCAGGCGGGTGAGGCCTTCGACGTGGTGGCTCTGGCTTCCGATGCCATCGACAAGCTCATGGCCGCCGGCTGCCTGCACCCGGGCAGCAAGGTGGACCTGGTGCGTTCGGGCACCTCGGTGGCCGTGCGCGAGGGCGCGCTCCTGCCGGACATCGGCAGTGAGGATGCGGTGCGCCGCGCCGTACTGGCCGCCCGCAGCGTGAGCTATTCCACCGGCCCCAGCGGCGTGGCACTGGCCAAGCTGTTCGAGCGCTGGGGCATCGCCGACGCGATCCGGGACCGCATCGTCACGCCGCCGCCGGGCACGCCAGTGGCATCGCTCATTGCTCGCGGCGAAGTGGAACTGGGCTTTCAGCAACTGAGCGAGTTGATTCACGTGCCCGGTATCGCCATCGTCGGCCCGCTGCCGCCGGCGATTGCCATCGACACCATTTTTTCAGCCGCCATCGGCCAGGCCAGCGCCCGTGTCGCTGACGCGCGCGCCTTGCTGGCGTACCTGGTCTCGCCCGAGGCTGCCGACGCCAAGCGGCGCCAGGGCATGGACCCCCTTTGACACCCCATTCAAGCAGTACCCCAGGAGACCCCATGATCATCGATTGCCACGGCCACTTCACCACGGCCCCCAAGGCGCTGGAAGACTGGCGCAATCAGCAGATCGCTGGCATCAAGGACCCGTCCGTCAGACCCAAGGTGTCGGACCTCAAGATCAGTGACGACGATCTGCGCGAAGCGATCGAGACCAACCAGCTCAAGCTGATGAAGGAGCGGGGCAGCGACATGACGCTGTTCTCGCCGCGCGCCAGTTTCATGGCCCACCACATCGGCGACTTCCAGGTCTCGTCCACCTGGGCCGCCATTTGCAATGAGCTGGTGCATCGCGTGAGCACGCTCTTTCCGGACCGCTTCGTGCCGGTGGCGATGCTGCCGCAGTCGCCCGGCGTGGATCCGGCCACCTGCATCCCCGAGCTGGAAAAGTGCGTGAAGGACTATGGCGCCGTCGGCATCAACCTGAACCCGGATCCTTCGGGCGGTCACTGGACCAGCCCGCCGCTGACCGACAAGCACTGGTACCCCATCTACGAAAAGATGGTGGAGTACGACCTGCCTGCCATGGTCCATGTCTCGACCAGCTGCAACGCCTGCTTTCACACCACCGGCGCGCATTACCTGAACGCCGACACCACTGCCTTCATGCAACTGGTGCAGGGCGATCTGTTCAAGGACTTCCCGACGCTGAAGTTCCTGATCCCGCACGGCGGTGGCGCGGTGCCTTACCACTGGGGGCGTTTCCGCGGCCTGGCCCAGGAGCTGAAAAAGCCCCTGCTGTCCGAGCATGTGATGAACAACGTGTACTTCGACACCTGCGTCTACCACCAGCCTGGCATCGACCTGCTCAATACCGTGATCCCGGTGAAGAACGTGTTGTTCGCCTCGGAGATGATCGGCGCGGTGCGCGGCATCGACCCCACCACCGGCCACTACTACGACGACACCAAGCGCTACATCGAAGCCAGCAAGATCCTGAGCGCCCAGGACAAGCACGCCATCTACGAGGGCAACACCCGCCGCGTGTTCTCGCGCCTGGACGCCCGCCTGAAGGCCGCCGGCAAATAAGCGGCCACCCCAAACCCTGGAGAACACCCCATGCACGAACTCGGCGTCGTTTATCGCAACATCAAGAGGGCAGACCGCGCGACGGCGGATGCCCTGGCCAGCCTGGGCTCGGCCACCGTCCACGAGGCCATGGGACGCGTGGGCCTGATGAAACCCTATATGCGCCCCATCTTCGCGGGCGCGCAGGTCTCTGGCACCGCGGTCACCGTGCTGCTGCATCCCGGTGACAACTGGATGATGCATGTGGTGGCCGAACAGATTCAGCCCGGCGACATCGTCGTGGCGGCCATCACCGCCGAATGCACCGACGGTTATTTCGGCGACCTGCTGGCCACCTCGTTCCAGGCGCGTGGTGCCCGTGCCCTGGTGATCGACGCCGGCGTGCGTGATGTCAAGACGCTCACCGAGATGAGCTTTCCGGTCTGGAGCCGCGCGATCAGCAGCAAGGGCACTATCAAGGCAACGCTCGGTTCAGTGAACATCCCGGTGGTGTGCGCCGGCATGATCGTGAACCCTGGCGACGTGATCGTGGCCGACGACGATGGCGTGGTCTGCGTGCCCGCCGCGCTGGCCGCCAAGACCCTCGAAGCCGCCCGCGCCCGCGAAGCCAATGAAGGCGAGAAGCGCGCCAAGCTCGCCTCGGGCGTGCTGGGGCTGGACATGTACAAGATGCGCGAGCCGCTGGAAAAAGCCGGCCTGCGCTACATCGACTGACGACGCAAGGTATCTCACGATGTCCAAACCCACCGCGGGCGATTTCACCAAGACCCCCGGCTGGCTCGACTGGTACGCCGGCCCGAGCACGCCGCACTTCAAGCTGCCTCTGGGCAGCGTCGACGCCCACTGCCATGTGTTCGGCCCGGGCGCTCAGTTTCCCTACGCGCCCGAGCGCAAGTACACACCTTGCGATGCCAGCTGGGAGCAGCTCTTTGCACTGCGTGACCATCTGGGCTTTGCACGCAACGTGATCGTGCAGGCCACCTGCCATGGCGCCGACAATCGCGCCCTGGTCGACGCGCTGCAGCGGTCGCAGGGCAAGGCGCGTGGCGTGGCCACCGTCCGACGCAGTGTCACCGATGCCGAGCTGCAAGCCATGCACACCGCCGGCGTGCGCGGCGTGCGCTTTAACTTCGTCAAGCGCCTGGTCGACTTCACGCCCAAGGACGAACTGATGGAGATCGCCGCGCGCATCGCGCCCTTGGGCTGGCATGTGGTGATCTACTTCGAGGCGGTGGATCTACCCGAACTGTGGGACTTCTTCACCGCGCTGCCCACCACGGTGGTGGTCGACCACATGGGCCGCCCCGACGTGAGAAAGCCGATCGACGGGCCCGAGTTCTCGCTGTTCATGAAGTTCATGCGCGAGCACGCCAATGTCTGGAGCAAGGTGTCATGCCCCGAGCGCCTGTCCGTGAGTGGCCCGCCGGCCCTGAATGACGAGCGCACCGCCTACCGCGATGTGGTCCCGTTTGCCCGAAAGGTCGTCGAGGC
>JBEEIS010000038.1:0-15818 GCA_041169755.1 Pseudomonadota bacterium
TACTCACCCGTTCGCCACTCGCCACCAGGGTTGCCCCCGTGCTGCCGTTCGACTTGCATGTGTAAAGCATTCCGCCAGCGTTCAATCTGAGCCAGGATCAAACTCTACAGTTCGATCTTGAATTGTTTGCCACCCTCTCGGGCAGCTACTCATAAAAACGGAATTGAAGTGAACTTCACTTCTATTCTCATGAGCGTTTTAGTGAAAGCCTCTTTCGAAGCCTTCGATTCCGAAGAATCTGGCACCGCTTTCAAAACAGCACCCACTCAAACGCCCACGCTTATCGGCTGTGTATTTTTAATGAACCCACCAGCAAGACAGCCCCAGAAAACACCTCTCTGAGAACCACCACCGGCTAACCCCGCTGCGATCAGCGAAGCCTTGAATTATGACACGAATTCGAGGCCCAGGTCAACTTGCAACGAAAAAATTTCCGCCGCCGCCCCAAGCACCGCCCTCCGGCCAGCCTCCAACCACCTCCGCCGCCTGCCTCAGCGCCCCTGCCCGGGCTCTCGCCCGACAAAAGCACTGCTGCGTTCAGCGAAGCCCTCGATTATCGCACGAAATCTCGGACTGAAGCACGCCGCAGCTTCCCAACTGCGTGGTCAGCCTCCAGTGAGGCCCCGGAAATTGTTCTGGGGCAAGATGAACCGGCGCAACGGCCCGCGACCCCAGAGCGGCCAAGGGAGCGCGATTCACCCCCCCATGTTCGACCTACGCAAGCTGTTTGCCAAAGATGCCATGCCCGGCGGGCGCACAGCGGCCGAGGCCGCCCAAAGCCCCGGACCCGGCGAGGGCCTGGAGGTCGAGTACGAGCGTCTGATCCGCGCTCAGTTCGAGCGACTCGGGATCTCCAGCGAGTGCGCCACTGTCGAGGTGCGCCGCATTGGGCAGGGCTCCCACGGGTTCGACGTGCTGGTGGCAATGGTGCGGCTGCATCGCTGGGAGCGCGCGTCCGCGCTGAAATTGCTGGTCGGTCTGCCACTGATCGAATCGCGCCTGCGCAAGCTGGTACGCAGCACTTGGCTGGCGGACTACAGCCACTTCGCTGGGCTGTGGCTGCATGCCTCCGAGCACCTGCATGAGGACCCCGGCGTCGAGGAGCTGCGTGAACTGCTGACGTCACTGGCGCCGCCTACCGACCCGCTACCCGCCCGCACGACACCGACAGCAACACGTCGAACCCCGCCTGACGCGGCAAGTGCGCGCGAGAAAGCGGTCAGCCCCCACAGCGCGCCGTTTTCGGGCTGAAACAAGCCCCGGCTTCACGCCGAGAGGGATAGAGGCTTTCTCAAAGGGCGCAGGTGCGAAAGCCCACGAAGTCGTGATCGTGCTCGGGCGAAGCAAAGCTGCGGGCGCGCGGATGTTTCTGGCGCGTCGGTGTCGCGAACGAGGCGCCGCGCCGTACGCGAGCCGAGCCCCAGTGCGGCTGCGGATCCATCGGTGAGCCCACCGCCCACGCATCGGGGACGAACCCAGGCCAGGGCCGCAGGGTGCCGGCCGTCCACTCATGCACATCGCCCCAGCGAAAGCCGCGACGCGACGCGGTGACCGCAGCGATTTCCCACTCGACCTCGGTGGGCAGGCGCCGCCCCGACCATCGGGCCCAGGCATCCGCTTCCCACCAGCTCACGTGCATCACGGGCTGGGTAGCGGCCAGACGCGTGGGCTTGCCAAACAGAGTCTGCAGGACGGCTCCGCTGGCCACGCCGATCTGTTCGATATGGCGGGGCGCGCGCCGGCCACCCGCCTCCAACCAGGACCACCCCCTGGGATGCCATAACTCAGGCCGGTCATAACCTCCGTCATCGACGAACTCGACGTATTGGGACCACGAGACAGGCTGCGCGTCGATCTCGAAAGGAGGAACGTCGACCGGATGCGCGGGCCGCTCCAGGGCGGGCGCGAAACCGTCTGGGCCGCTGCCCAGCGTCCATCGCGTGGCGGGCAGGTCCAAGGCGGGCCGGTGCGCCATGGGCGCAGGCACCTGCAGGGGCAGTGCCACACCCCGGTGCTGGGCCAGGACGAGGAGTTGCTCTGCACGGGCGTCTTCATGGCACAGGGCCGCGCGATACAGGTGCAGGCCGGGCTCGGTCTCGTCAGCCCGCTCCAGCAGGTCGAGGGTGGCCTCGAGCTGCTGCAGCATGTAAGCACGCACGGTATCCGGATCCGGCGGCTGATCGGACCCGGCCGGAGGAGATTGGGGATGGAACCAGTCGTCGGCCTGCGGTACGAGTGGCGCGAGGCGCAGTCCATCGGGACCGCCCGCAGCACCGAGCGCGCACTGCGGGTTGCGCAGGATCCACCATTCGGCAAACCACGCCGCCTGCCCGGCGACCTGCCACGCGGGCGGCCCGGCTTCGTCGTGACCGGCCTCGGCAGTGCCAGCGGCGAGGTGCTGCGCGAACAGGTACAGGGTGCGGTTGCGGGCATCCATCAGGGCCAGCGAGAGCGGACCCCTTCCGCTGTGGCGGAAGGCAGGGGAGTCGATTTCTGGCGGGACGGCTGGCGCGGACATGGGAAGCACCGAGGATGCCAGCACGGGACGATGCAGGGGCGGCAGCGCTGCCCCGTGTTTTCCCTCAGGCGCTAGAGCTTCTGCGATTGCATGAAGCGGTCGAAGGTGGCTTCGGTGAAGCGAAACCAGAGGTTCTGGTCGGAGCGGAAACGGGCGTAGTCGGCGTAGATCCGCTTCCAGTGGTCGTTGCGGGCGGCGATCTCTTCGTAGAGGCCCATGGCCTGCTTGTAGGCCTGGGTCATCAGGTCGGACGGGAAGGGACGCAGGCGCGCACCCGCGGCGACGAGTTGCTTGAGCGCGGGCGGGTTACGCACGTCGTAGCGCGCCTGGGTGAGGACATGGGCATGGGCGCTCGCGGAATCGACAATGGCTTTGTGCTCGGGGCTCAGGACGTCGTAGGCCCGACGGTGGATGTACAGGTCGAGCTGAAGGCCGCCTTCCCACCAGCCGGGGTAGTAGTAGTAGGGGGCAACCTTGTTGAAGCCCAGCTTCTGGTCGTCGTAGGGGCCGATCCATTCGGCGGCGTCGAGGGTGCCTTTTTCAAGCGCCTGGTAGATCTCGCCGCCGGGGAGGTTCTGCGGTACGCCGCCCAGGCGTTCGATGACCTTGCCCGCGAAGCCGCCGATGCGGAACTTCAAGCCCTTTAGATCAGCGGCACTGGCGATCGGCTTGCGCATCCAGCCCCCCATCTGGGCGCCGGTGTTGCCGCAAGGGAATTGGACGATGCGATAACCGGCGTAGAACTCGCGCATGAGCCCCAAGCCATTGCCTTCGTAGGTCCAGGCGCTCATTTGCCGGCTGTTCAGCCCGAAAGGAATGGCGCCGCCCAAGGCGAAGGTTTCGTCCTTGCCGAAGAAGTAGTAGGGCGCGGTATGGGCGGCTTCGATCGTGCCGGATTGCACGGCGTCGACCACGCCGAAAGCCGGCAGGAGTTCGCCTGCGGGATGGACGGTGATGTCCAGGCGCCCGCCGGACATCTGCCGAACCCGATGGGCGAAGGCCTCGGCCGCGCCATAGATGGTGTCCAGCGATCGGGGAAAGCTCGAGGCGAGGCGCCAGCGCACGATGGGTTGCGCCTGCACGGCGGGCGCGGTACCCGCAGCCAGGATGCCGCCCAGGCCGGTGCGTGTGAGAAGGGATCGACGATCCATGTCAGAGGCTTCGCGTGGAGAAGTGGGAAACCGCGAATCATCTGCAGGCAAACAGCGCACTGCCTTTCTCAGCGCTGACGCAAAAATCCTACGGAGCGATTCAAAAATACGACCCCAAAAAAAAGGCCCCGCGAGGGGCCCTGGATACAGATGAGGCAACAGCCCGGCAGCGGCGCCCGTCAGAGCTTTTGCCTTTGCATGAAGCTGTCGAAGTTGGCCTCAGTAAAGCGGAACCACAGGTTCTGGTCGGCACGGAATTTGGCGTAGTCGGCGTAGACCTTGCGCCAGTTTTCGTTCTTGGCGCTGATCTCGCTGTAGAGGTCCATCGAGGCCTTGAAGGCGGCGTTCATCATGTCGGCGGGGAAGGCGCGCAGCTTGGTGCCCGAGCCAACCAACTGACGCAGGGCGCCGGGGTTGAGGGTGTCGTACTTGGCCTGCATGGTGATGTGCGCTTGCGCTGCGGCGGCTTCGACGATGGCTTTGTTGTCGGCGGACAGCGCGTCGTAGGCTTTCTGGTTGATGAAGACGTCGAGCTGGGGGCCGCCTTCCCACCAGCCCGGGTAGTAGTAGAAGGGCGCGACCTTGTTGAAGCCCAGCTTTTGGTCGTCATAGGGGCCGACCCATTCGGCGGCGTCGATGGTGCCTTTTTCCAGGGCCTGGTAGATCTCGCCGCCCGGGATGTTCTGGGGCACACCGCCCAGGCGCTCAATGACCTTGCCCGCGAAGCCGCCCACGCGGAACTTCAGGCCCTTGGTGTCTGCCGCGGATTTGATTTCCTTGCGGTACCAGCCCCCCATCTGGGAACCGGTGTTGCCCGCAGGGAAATTGATGATGCCGTACTTGGCGTAGAACTCGCGCATGAGCTTGAGGCCATTGCCCTCGTGCATCCAGGCGGACATCTGGCGGCTGTTGAGGCCGAAGGGGATGGCACAGCCGATGGCGAAGGTCTCGTCTTTGCCGAAGAAGTAGTAGGGCGCGGTGTGGGCGCAATCGACGGTGCCGTTCTGCACGCCATCGACGACGCCGAAGGCGGGCATGAGTTCACCCGCGGGATGGACCGAGATGTCAAAGCGGCCGCCGGACATGGTCTTGACCGCCCGCGCGAAGGTGTCGGCGCCGCCGTAGATGGTGTCGAGGGACTTGGGAAAGCTGGAGGCCAGGCGCCAGCGAATGGCGGGCTGCGCGTGGACAGCGGGGGCAGCTCCTGCGGCCAATACACCGGCAATGCCGGCGTTCTTGATCAACGATCGACGATCCATGACAAACGCTCCTTGAGGGCAATAGAAAAAGTGAACGGCGGGCCTGATAGCCCGCCGACTTAAAACTATTGTACTAACGGAGTTGTTGGGTGATGGGCCAGGGTTTCCCCCTGGCCTGGTCGTCAAGCGGAAGTCAGGTCGCCCCGTAGCGTTCGCGCACGGAACGCTCGATCCCTGCAGCGTCCAAACCCTGCAGGGCCAGCAGGCGCGCCGGGTCGCCATGCTCGATGAAGCGGTCGGGCAGTCCGAGCTGCAAGACGGGCTTGAGCACACCCGCCGCCTGCAGCGCCTCGAGCACCGCACTGCCCGCGCCGCCCATGACGGCGCCCTCTTCCAGCGTGACCAGTGCGTCATGCTGGCCGGCAACCTCGAGCAGGAGCTCGACGTCGAGCGGCTTGGCCCAGCGCATGTTGACCACGGTGGCGTCCAGGCGCTGGGCGGCCTCGAGCGCGGGATACAGCAAGGTGCCGAAGGCCAGGAGGGCCACGCGGCGCCCCTGCCGGCGGATCTCACCCTTGCCGAAAGGCAAGGGCTCGAGGCCTGCCGCCACCGGCACGCCCGCGCCCGCACCGCGCGGGTAGCGCACAGCGACCGGATGGTCCTGGTGGAAGGCGGTGGTGAGCAGGCTGCGGGTTTCGGCCTCGTCGGCGGGACAGGCCACGCTGACGTTGGGGATGCATCGCAGATACGGGATGTCGTAGGCGCCCGCGTGCGTGGGGCCGTCGGCACCGACGATGCCGGCGCGGTCCAGGGCGAAGACCACCGGTAGTTTCTGCAGGGCGACGTCGTGTATGAGCTGGTCGTAGGCGCGCTGCAGGAAGGTGGAATAGATGGCAACCACCGGCTTGGCGCCCTCGCAGGCCATGCCGGCGGCGAAGGTGACGGCATGCTGTTCGGCGATGCCGACGTCGTAGTAGCGCTCGGGGAAGCGCTTTTCGAATTCGACCATCCCGGAGCCCTCGCGCATGGCCGGCGTGATGCCCACCAGGCGCGCGTCCTGGGCGGCCATGTCGCACAGCCACTGGCCGAAGACCTGGGTGAAGGTGGTCTTGGGCGGCGTGGCCGGCGGCGTGATGCCGACCTTGGGATCGAACTTGCCAGGGCCGTGGTAGGTGACAGGATCGGCCTCGGCCAGCTTGTAGCCCTGGCCCTTGCGCGTGACCACGTGCAGGAACTGGGGGCCCTTGAGGTGGCGGATGTTCTCCAGCGTGGGAATCAGGGAGTCCAGGTCGTGGCCGTCGATGGGGCCGATGTAGTTGAAGCCGAACTTCTCGAAGAGGGTGGCCGGTACCACCATGCCTTTGGCATGTTCCTCGAAGCGCTTGGCCAGCTCGAAGAGGGGCGGTGCCACCTTGAGCATGTTCTTGCCGACGCTCTTGGCAGCGGCGTAGAACTGGCCGGACATCAGCTGCGCGAGGTAGCGATTGAGCGCGCCCACCGGCGGGCTGATGGACATGTCGTTGTCGTTGAGGACAACCAGCAGGTCGCAGTCGGCCACACCGGCGTTGTTCAGGGCCTCGAAGGCCATGCCGGCGGTCATGGCGCCATCGCCGATGATGGCCACGGCCTTGCGGTCCTCGCCCTTGCGGCGCGCGGCCAGGGCCATGCCCAGAGCCGCCGAGATGCTGGTGGAGGAATGCGCGGTGCCGAAAGCGTCGTAGGGGCTTTCGGACCGCAGCGGGAAGCCGGACAGGCCCCCGAGCTGGCGCAGGGAGTCCATGCGGTCGCGACGACCGGTGAGGATCTTGTGCGGGTAGGTCTGGTGACCCACGTCCCACACCAGCCGGTCATGCGGGGTGTTGAAGACGTAGTGCAGGGCGATGGTGAGTTCGACCGTGCCCAGGTTGGAGCTGAGGTGACCGCCGGTGCGCGAGACGCTGTCCAGAACGTAGGCGCGCAGTTCGTCGGCGAGCTGGGGCAGCTGGGGGCGCGTCAGGCGGCGCAGTTCCGTGGGGGTCGCGATTGATTCAAGCAGGGAAGCCATGCGGGTCGTCCGTCCTGTCGTCTGTCGTGTCGTCTGTCGTGTGTAGTGCTTGCGGGGGCGCGTTCAGCTGTCTCGCCGGATCACCATGTGGGCCAGCGCCAGCAGGGCCCGCGTGTCGGTCAGCCCGCTGGCGGTCAGGGCGCTGGCGGCTTCGTCGAACAGGCTCGCGGCATAGGCGCGCGAACGCTCCAGCCCGAGCAGCGAAACATAGGTGGGCTTGTCCTGGGCGGCATCCTTGCCGGCGGTCTTGCCCAGGGTGGCGGAGTCGGCGGTGACATCCAGGATGTCGTCGACCACCTGGAAGGCCAGGCCGACGGCGTCGCCGTAGCGGGCCAGCGCGTCACGGGCCGGCGCAGGAGGCGCACCGCAGGCAGCGCCCATCATGACGCTGCCTCGCAGGAGGGCACCGGTCTTCAGGCGATGCATCTGGCGAAGCTCGTCTTCCTGGAGGGCATGGCCCACGCTGGCCAGGTCGATGGCCTGGCCGCCTGCCATGCCCTCGTGGCCGGCGGCGCGGGCCAGCAGGCCGCACAAGGCGGCTTGGGTGTGCTCGGGCATCTCGGTGGGGGACGGGGTGAGCAGCTCGAAGGCCAGGGCCTGCAGCGCGTCGCCAGCCAGCAGGGCCTGCGCCTCGCCGAACTGCACATGGACCGTGGGTTTGCCACGGCGCAGGACATCGTTGTCCATGCAAGGCATGTCGTCGTGGACCAGCGAGTAGGCGTGGATCAATTCGACCGCGCAGGCCGCGCGCAAGGCCGCCTGGGGGTTGCCCGCCACGGCTTCGGCAGCGGCCAGTACCAGCAGGGGCCGCAGGCGCTTGCCCCCATCGAGCACGGCGTAACGCATGGCCTGGCCCAGGCCGGCCGGGGCTTGGGCTACGACCCAGCGGTCCAGGGCCGACTCGACGCTGGCCAGGTGGGCGGCGCTCCAGCGAGGGAAATCGAAGGGGGTCATTCCTGCGTCCACGGCTTGAGCGTGCCTTCGTCCAGGACCTTGATCTGCTGGTCTACCGCCTCCAGCTTGCTGCGGCAGAACGCCAGCAACTGGGCGCCGCGCTCGTAGCCAGCCAGCATCTGCTCCAGGGGCAGCTGTCCCGACTCGATCTGCGCGATGAGTTGCTCGAGCTCCTCGAGGGCAGCCTCGTAGGTGGCGGGGGTGGCGGACGTGGCCTTGGGCATGGTGCGGACGGACTGAAAGGGAGATTTTAGGCTCCGGGCGGGGGGGCCTCCCGGCTTAGGATAGCGGGCACCGCACCGGCGGCGTCCCGCCCCGTCAACCCGTCCAGGAGACCCGATGAAGCACGATGACCCCGATTGGCTCGAAGCCATGTACAACAACCGTGCGCGAGTGCCTGATCATGCCGAGCACTTCGAGCGCTGGGCGCGCGATTCGCAGCGTGTGCGGGAGCGCCAGCCCTGCACCCTGGACATCGCCTACGGCCCCTCCTCCGGCCAAAGGCTGGACGTCTTCCCGGCCGCCCAGGCCAGTGCGCCGGTGGTGGTCTTCATTCATGGCGGTTATTGGCGATCCATGGACAAGAAGGATCACGCCTTCGTGGTGCCGCCCTGGACCGAGGCCGGAGCCTGCGTGGTGGTGCCCAATTACGACCTGTGCCCGAAGGTCCCGCTGACGGAAATCGTGATGCAGATGGTGCGGGCGCTGGCCTGGACCTGGCGCCACATCGCTCGCCACGGCGGCGACCCCAGCCGCATCAGCGTGGCGGGGCATTCGGCGGGCGGACACCTGGCGGCCATGCTGCTGTCGTGCCTCTGGGACCGCTACGACCCCGCCCTGCCCCCCGATCTGGTGACGCGGGCGTTGTCGATCTCGGGGCTGTTCGACCTGGAGCCGATACGGCGCACGCCGTCCATGCAGGAGTCGCTGCGACTGACGGCCGAACAGGTGCGCCAGGCGAGCCCGGCGCTGCTGCCTGCGCCGGCGCGCGGGCAGCTGGTGTCGGTGGTGGGCGGCAGCGAGAGCATGGAGTTCCTCCGGCACAACGAAATGATTCGCCGCGCCTGGGGACCGAAACGCGTACCGGTGTGCGAGGCGCTGCCGGGGCTGAATCACTTCAGCGTGGTGGAAGCACTGACGGTGCCAGGGCACCGCCTGAACCGGCTGGCCCTGGACCTCGTGGCGGATTGAGGCGCGGGCCTGCAGGCGCAGGGGCGCCTACATCAACAGGTGTTCGCCCGCGTTGTCACCGCCCAGGATCACGTAGTTGACCTTGCGGATGTCCATGAGCGTGCGGCCGCCCGCGTAGCTGATGGAGCTCTGGACGTCTTCTTCCATCTCCCGCAGGGTGTGGGCAAGCTTGCCCTTGACCGGCTCGAGGATGCGCTTGCCTTCGACGTGCTTGTACTCGCCCTTGTTGAAGTCGGAGGCGGAGCCGTAGTACTCCTTGTACAGTTTGCCGTCGACTTCCACGGTCTGGCCCGGCGATTCTTCATGACCGGCGAGCAGGGAGCCGATCATGACGAAGGTGGCGCCAAAGCGAATGCTCTTGGCGATGTCGCCATGCTCGCGGATGCCGCCGTCGGCGATGATGGGTTTGGTGGCCACACGGGCGCACCACTTGAGCGCCGATAGCTGCCAGCCGCCGGTGCCGAAGCCAGTCTTCAGACGGGTGATGCAGACCTTGCCCGGGCCGATGCCGACCTTGGTGGCGTCGGCACCCCAGTTCTCGAGGTCGATGACGGCCTCGGGCGTGCCCACGTTGCCAGCGATCACGAAGCTGGCCGGCAGTTTTTTCTTCAGGTGCGCGATCATGCGCTGCACGGTGTCGGCGTGGCCGTGGGCGATGTCGATGGTGATGTATTCCGGCACCAGACCCTGGGCGGCCAGGGTGTCGACGGTGGCGTAGTCGGCGGCCTTCACGCCCAGCGAGATAGAGGCGTAGGCGCCCTGCGCATGCATCTGGCGCACGAAGGCCACGTTGTCCAGGTCGAAGCGGTGCATCACGTAGAAATAACCGTTTTGCGCCATCCACAGGCAGATGGACTCGTCCACCACCGTCTTCATGTTGGCGGGAACGACCGGGATACGGAAGGTGCGGCCGCCGAGCTCGACGCCGGCGTTGCACTCGGAGCGGCTTTCCACACGGCACTTGCGTGGCAGCAGCAGGACGTTGTCGTAATCGAAGATTTCCATACCAGGCTCCAGGGAACTGTTTGAAGAACAGGGAGAGCGCTTGGATGTTGGCCCGGAGCCCACGGCGCCGGGGGATCGCGCAGATCGCCGGGCCGAAAGAGACCGGGCCGCAATGCTTGGGCCCGGTGGCTGATTCTAAACCCCGTGGCCGACGCCTCGCGCGCCAGGGATTTCGGGTACCGGGCCCCCGGCGGGCGCAGCGCGCTTTCTACAATGCGGCATGTCCCTTGATGTCTCGCCGTTTTCTTCCGCCGCCCCCGACGCGCCCCTGCTGCGGCAGCTCAATGAGGAACAACGTGCCGCGGTCGTCCTGCCCTCTGAACACGCCCTGATCCTGGCCGGCGCCGGCTCAGGCAAGACGCGGGTGCTGACCACGCGCATCGCCTGGCTGCTGTCCACCGGCCAGATCTCGCCTGGCGGCGTGATGGCAGTGACCTTCACCAACAAGGCGGCCAAAGAGATGATGACCCGCCTGGGCACCCTGCTGCCGGTCAACGTGCGGGGCATGTGGATCGGGACCTTCCACGGCCTGTGCAACCGCTTCCTGCGCGCCCACTACAAGCTGGCGAACCTGCCCCAGAGCTTCCAGATCCTGGACACCCAGGACCAGTTGTCGGCGATCAAGCGGCTGATGAAGCAGTACAACATCGACGACGAGCGCTTTCCGCCCAAGGAAACCCAGTGGTTCATCAATGGATGCAAAGAGGACGGCCAGCGCCCCGGCGACGTGACGATCCGGCATGACGAGGACCGCCGCCGCGTGGAGATCTACCAGCTTTACGAGGACCAGTGCCAGCGCGAAGGCGTGGTGGATTTCGGCGAGCTGATGCTGCGAAGCTACGAGCTGATGCGCGATCACGCGCCGGTGCGCGAGCACTACCAGCGGCGCTTTCGCCACATCCTGATCGACGAGTTCCAGGACACCAACCGGCTGCAGTACGCGTGGATCAAGGTGTTCAGCGGCGGCACGGGTGGCCCCTCGGGCAGCGGCAATGCCGTCTTCGCGGTGGGCGATGACGACCAGAGCATCTACGCCTTTCGCGGCGCGCGCGTGGGCAATATGGCCGATTTCGTGCGCGAGTTCGCGGTGCGCCATCAGATCAAGCTGGAACAGAACTACCGCAGCTTCAGCAACATTCTGGATTCGGCCAACGAGTTGATCAGCCACAACAAGGGGCGCCTGGGAAAGAACCTGCGCACCACGCAAGGTCCCGGCGAGCCGGTGCGGGTGTACGAGGCGCCCACCGATCTGGCCGAAGCGCAGTGGATGGTGGACGAGGCGCGGCATCTGGTGCGTGGCGACCACGACCCGCTCTCGGGCGGTATCGCGCGCCAGGAGATTGCGGTGCTGTATCGAAGCAACGCACAGAGCCGGGTGATCGAGACCGCGTTATTCAACGCGGGCGTGCCGTACCGGGTGTATGGCGGCCTGCGCTTCTTCGAGCGGGCCGAGATCAAGAACGCGCTGGCCTACCTGCGCCTCTTGGAGAACCCGCACGACGACACCTCGTTCCTGCGGGTGGTGAATTTCCCGCCCCGAGGCATCGGCGCGCGCAGCATCGAGCAGCTGCAGGATGCGGCGCGCAGCGCGGGGTGCTCGCTGCATGACGCGGTGAGCGCGACGACAGGCAAGGCCGGCGCCAACCTGGGCGCCTTTGTCGCCAAGATCGACGTGCTGCGCGAACAGACCCAGGGGCTCACGCTGCGGGAGATCATCGAGCTGGTGCTGCAGCATTCGGGGCTGATCGAGCATTACCAGGCGGAGCGCGAAGGGGCGGACCGGGTGGAGAACCTGGAGGAACTGGTCAACGCCGCCGAGAGTTTCGTGACGCAGGAAGGCTTCGGGCGCGACGCGGTGGCCTTGCCGGTGGACGAACTGGCGCAGTCGCCGGTGAGCCAGGGCCTGGACCCGAGCCAGCCCGTACTGGATGAACCAATCAACGCGCCCCTCACAGGCGATGTGGCGCCCGATACCGGCGAGACCTTGTCACCCCTGGCGGCCTTCCTGACCCATGCGGCCCTGGAGTCCGGCGACAACCAGGCCCAGGCCGGCCAGGACGCGGTGCAACTCATGACGGTGCATTCGGCCAAGGGGCTGGAGTTCGACTGCGTCTTCGTGACCGGGCTGGAAGAAGGCCTGTTCCCCAGCGAGCGCTCGATGGCCGAACACGAAGGCCTGGAGGAGGAGCGGCGCCTGATGTATGTGGCGATCACACGGGCGCGCCAGCGGCTGTACCTGAGCTACTCTCAAACCCGGATGTTGCATGGCCAGACCCGCTACAACATCCGCAGCCGCTTCTTCGACGAGCTGCCCGAACACGCGCTCAAGTGGCTCACGCCCAAGCAGGCGCCGATGCCGGCGCCCTCGGCCTTCGGCTTCGGGTCGGGCTACGGGCGCAGCCAGTACCCGCGCGACCTGTCACCCGGCGTCTTCGCCAGCCCGCCGGTGCCGCCACAGAAGGCCGCACCCGCCCACGGCCTGCGTTCGGGCATGCAGGTGTTTCACAACAAGTTCGGTGAGGGCACGGTGCTGATGCTCGAAGGCACCGGTGACGACGCCCGGGCGCAGGTGAAGTTCGGGCGGCACGGCGTGAAGTGGCTGGCCTTGTCGGTGGCCAAGCTCACACCCGTGGGTTGATCACTCCGAGGACGCGACCGGGTCTGCCTGCGGGGACGGCGCCTCTTCGGAGAAGCAGGCCTGGAAGCTGAAGTAGATCGAGGTGGAGAACATCGCCGCCAGCAAGAGGGCGGTAGGCATCATGACCGCCTGGGCCACCGATGGCCCACCCACCAGGCCGGCCGCCAGACCCAGCACCGAACCCACCACCATGAACACCGCCACCCAGGCCAGGCTGTACACCAGGTGGGCGCCGAAGTTGCGCATGACCGCCACCACGCTGAAGAAAAGGCTCTTGGCCGGTGTGACGCCATGCCAATGCACCAGCGCCGGGGCGTGCCAGAACATGAGGAACAAGGGCAGGTGCAGCGCCAGGGCAAGCACGGTGGCGACGTTGACCTGCGGGCCATCCGCGTTGGGTAGTGGCGTGCCGGCGATCAAGGTGGCCAGGCCTGTGGCCAGCATCGAACCCACGGTATAGGCGGCGCCCAGCACCAGCATGGCCTGCAAACGCTGGCGACCGGCGCGGAAGGCGCTGAACAAAACGGAGGGCATGGGAAACCGTCCGCGCTGGGCTTCGGCCGTCGCGGCCATGAGACCCAAGGTGGCAGCGGGCACCAGCATGCCAGCAAGCACCGGGCCGATCAGGGGCAGGAGCGCCGCCACCATCACCAGCGCCATGTACATGAAGAACAAGCCCGCCAACGCCAGCGGCTGCTTGAAGAAGGTGCGCATGCCGGCACGCACCCAGGCGATGCCATCGCGCGCAGGAACGACGTTGAGTTTCATGAGCGCAATTTAACGTGGTTTGGCCATCGGCGGGACCCGGCCCGCAGCCTCAGGCCCGAAGGGGATGGGCCAGGCGCTGGCGCAGCACCCGCTCGAAGTGGGCCGGGTCGTGCGGCTTGAGCATGCTGGCTTCGCGCGGAAGGTGGAAATCCCACAGACGGGAGATCCAGAAACGCAGGGCCCCGGCGCGCAGCATGGCGGGCAGCAGACCGCGCTCAGCGGCGGTGAGGGGACGGCGGGCCGCATAGGCCCGCAGCAAGGCGTCCGCCCGGGCGGTGTCGTGGGCCCCCGTGGCCAGGTCGATGCACCAGTCGTTCAGGCAGACCGCGAGATCGAACAGCCAGGTGTCGACACCGGCGAAGTAGAAATCGAAGATGCCCGTGAGCTCGGGGCCGTCGGGCCCTTGGTCGAACATGACGTTGTCGCGAAACAGGTCGGCATGCACCAGCCCGCGTGGCAGCGAGGCGTAGGCCGCGCTGGCGGCCACATGGTTCTGGTAGGCCAGTTCACCTTGCAGCAGGGCCGCCTGGCCCGGGTCGAGAAAGGGCAGGACCACCGGCACGGTTTCGTTCCACCAGGCCAGGCCCCGCAGGTTCGGCTGCGTGCGGTCGTAGTCACGGGCCGCCAGGTGCATACGGGCCAGCGCGTCGCCCACACCGGCGCAATGGGCCGCAGTGGGCGCGAGTTCGCTGCGCCCGCGCAGGCGGTCGACCAGCGCGGCGGGCTTGCCGCACACGGTGTGCAGCAAGTCGCCATTGGCATTGCCCTGGGGATCGGGCACCGGGATACCGCGCTGGGCCAGGTGCTTCATCAGGTACAGGTAAAACGGCAGCTGCTCGGAAGTGAGCCGCTCAAAAAGCGTCAGCACCCACGGGTGGGCCTGGCCGTCCTGTTCGCTGGTGACGAAGTAGTTGGTGTTCTCGATGCCGCCCTGGATGCCTTGAAGCTCGGTCAGGTCACCCAGGTGCAGCTCGCGCAGGAGTTCGCTCGCCGCGTCGGCGGAAACTTCGGTAAAGACGGCCATGGCGTGAAATCAGAAGCGAAGCACGTTCCAGGAGCGTTGGCCGCCGGGGTTGTCCAGGCCCTCGCGCGCGTCGCGGGGGCGGCCGCGGATCAGGGAACTGGGCTGGATCTCGTAGGCGGGCACGCCCTCCACCTTGGGCTGGACGGTGATGCTTTGGGTCTGGCCGCCCACGCGTACCTCGTCGATACGGCTGCCGGCGTCTTCGTGGCGCAGGCGTTCGATCCTCTGGTTCTGGCGGCCGTCCAGAGGCTCGGCGGGGCCGGGGGCCACGACGGGCGCCTGGGCCAGGGCCGTGTTGGCCAGGCCCAGAAGGACGGAAAGCATCACGATGGAGCGCATCCCCGCATTGTAGGAGGGGCGGCCCGGCAGGGCCCGGCAGGCACAATCGTGGCATGAGTGAGCCCCAGCCCCCGCAGCCTGCCGAGTCACCCCGCCCCACCCTGTTGCTGGTGGACGGCTCCAGCTACCTGTACCGAGCTTTCCACGCCATGCCCGACCTGCGGGCCGTGCCTGGCGACCCCACCAGCGCCGCGACCGGCGCGATCCGGGGAATGATCAACATGATGCAGAAGCTGCGCAAGGACGTGCGCGCCGACTATGCGGTGTGCGTGTTCGATGCGCCGGGCAAGACCTTCCGCGACGAGCTGTACCCGCAATACAAGGCGAACCGATCGTCCATGCCCGACGACCTGCGGGCGCAGGTCGCGCCGATCCACGAGGTGGTGCGCCTGCTCGGGTGGAAGGTGATGGGCGTACCCGGCGTCGAGGCCGACGACGTGATCGGAACCCTCTCGCGGCTGGCCACGCAACAGGGGCTGTCCACCGTGATCTCCTCCGGCGACAAGGACCTGAGCCAGCTGGTGAACGAGCACGTGATGGTGATCGACACCATGAACGATCGCCGCCGCGACGTGGCCGGCGTCACCGCCGAATTCGGCGTGCCGCCGCAGCTGATGATCGACTACCAGACCCTGGTGGGCGACACCGTGGACAACGTGCCCGGCGTGGACAAGGTCGGGCCCAAGACCGCAGTGAAGCTGCTGACTGAATACGGCTCGCTCGATGCGCTGATCGCACGCGTGGGCGAGGTCAAGGGCGCGGTGGGCGAGCACCTGCGAAAGGCGCTGCAGTGGCTGCCCACCGGCCGCACGCTGGTCACCATCCGCACCGACTGCGACCTGCGCGAGTACCTGCCGCGACTGCCGGCCCTGGACGACATCGTGCTGGGGGGGCAGGACAGCGAGGCGCTCAAGGCCTTCTATGAGCGTTATGGCTTCAAGGGGCTGGCACGCCAGCTGGACGAGCACGCCCAGCCCGAGGAGGAAA
>JBEEIS010000039.1:0-6647 GCA_041169755.1 Pseudomonadota bacterium
TGGACATTCCGCTGGCGGACCCGCATTTCTGGACGATGGCGGGCTCGGTGCGTGTGGCGCAGACCTGTCGGGACTGGGGGTTGACCTGGGGCTCACACTCCAACAATCACTTCGATGTGTCCCTGGCCATGTTCACGCAGGTAGGCGCGGCCGCGCCCGGCAAAGTGACGGCCATCGACACGCACTGGATTTGGCAGGACGGCCAGCGCTTGACCCAAGAGCCCCTGAAGATCGAGGGCGGCTATGTGCAAGTGCCTCAAGCACCCGGTCTGGGGGTGAGCCTGGACATGGCGGAAGTGGAAAAGGCCCATGCCTTGTACCTTGAGCATGGTCTGGGCGCGCGCGATGACGCCCTGGCCATGCAGTTCCTCATGCCCGGTTGGAAGTTCGACCCTAAGCGGCCCTGTCTGGTGCGATGAAACCCACTTTAATCCGCAACACTGAATCGGTACTCGATGCGACCGCGTCGCGGCTGGCCCGGACGCAGCACGGCACTGGGGAAGTTCGGATGGTTCGGCGCATCGGGCAGGCCCTGGGGCTCCAGGCAGAAGCCGGCCTCGGCTCCGTAGGCGCGAGCGCCCTTGCCCGCGTGACGCGGCAGGCTCCCATCGAAAGCGCTGGCCGAGAAGAACTGCAGGCCCGGTGCGTCGCTATACACCTGCATCACCACGCCGCTGCCCGGTGCCTGAGCGCGTGCCATCGGACGCAGCGTGCCACTGTCACCCGCCACATAGCAATGGTCGAAGCCCTTGCCTGCGGGCAGGCGCGCGAGCGCTTGTCCCAGCATGGCGCCCGCGCGCAAGTCCAGGGGCGTGCCGTTCACCGGTGCGATCTCGCCCGTGGGGATTTTGTGCGCATCGACCGGCAGGTAGTGCGAAGCGTGGATCGTGAGGTGATGGTCACGCGCATGCGGTGCGTCCACGCCTTCGAGGTTGAAGAAGGGGTGCGCCGTGACGTTCACGACACTGGCCTGGTCCAGAGCCTGGGCTTCCCAATCGATCGCCAGCGTGGTGGGTGTGGGCAGGGTGTAGGTCACGCGCAGCGCCACGTCGCCGGGAAAACCGTCCTGCGCGCTGCGAAAGGTCCAGGCCAATACGAGCCGATCTGGGGCGTGTTCCTGCACCACGAACACTTGGCGACGGCTGCCCGCAGGCCCGCCGTGCAGGCAATGGGGGCCGTCATTGGCCGGCAACTGCCACACCCGTTCGTCCAGTGTGAAGCGCGCGTGGGCGATGCGATTGGCAAAGCGACCGATGAAGGCGCCCATGGACGGCATGCCTTGCAGCATTTGGTGAAGGTGGTCGTAGCCCAGCACGACGTCATGCCAGAGCCCGTGACGACCCTGCACCTTCAGTTGCAACAGGCGTGCGCCGTGGTTGCAGATGGCAGCCTGCAGGCTCCCGTTCGTCCCCAATCGATACAGGGCCACCTCATGGCCATTGAACTTGCCGGCCCAGTGGGCAGAGTCCTGAAGGGGGTCAATAGGGGCGGTCATTTGCGCCAGCGTTCGAGGTGTATGTTCTACGATAACTGATGACTGTGCGACCAGTGTCGCCAGCCCCTATTTTTCCAATCATGCTCGATCAACCTGCCTCCCCCCTGCGATTCAAGCGCCTGCTCATGACGGGGGCTGCTGGCGGTCTCGGCCGCGAATTGCGCGGACGTTTGCGCCGCTATTGCGACGTCCTGCGTCTGTCCGATATTTCCGACCTGGGCGCTGCGAGCCCCGGCGAGGAGTGCGTGCGCGTGGACCTGGCGGACCAGGCTGCAGTCCATGACCTGCTGGCGGGTGTGGATGCCGTGGTGCATCTCGGCGGTGTGTCGACCGAGCAGCCCTGGGAGCCGATCCTGGCCGCCAATATCGTGGGCCTTTACAACCTTTACGAGGCGGCGCGCAAGCAGGGCGTCAAGCGCGTCATCTTTGCCAGCTCCAACCATGTGATGGGGTTCTGGCGTCAGGACCAGGTCGTCGATGCCCAGTCGATGCCCCGTCCCGACGGGCTGTATGGCTTGTCCAAGGCCTTTGGCGAAGACATCGCGCGTCTGTACTGGGACCGCTTTGGCATCGAGACCCTGGTGGTGCGTATCGGCTCGTCTTATCCCGAGCCCCAGAACCGCCGCATGCTGGCCACCTGGCTGTCCTATGACGACCTCGAGCGCCTGATGGTGGCCGGTCTAACCGCGCCGGTGGTGGGTTGGAGCGTGATCTACGGCATCTCGGATAACCGCACGGCCTTCTACGACAACACCTTGGCGCGTCATATTGGTTACCGGCCGCAGGACAGCTCCGATGGCCATCGCGCCCGCGTGGAGGCGGCGCAGTCGGTGATCGACCTGTCCGATCCCGCCAACGTGTACCAGGGCGGTGTTTTTGTGCGCACAGGGCATTTCGAATGAGCACGCCGGCCGTCATCGACTTCGAAGTGATCTCACCCACGCGCGACCGTGTGGGCGAAAGCCCGCTGTGGTCGGTGCGCGAGCAGGCGCTGTATTGGGTAGACATCGATGGCTATGCCATTCGACGCTTCGACTGGGTCACCCGGGTCGTCACTTCGTGGCAGACGCCCGAGCGCGTTGGCTGTATCGCGCTGGGCGCGGGCGGCGGCTTCGTTGGTGGCATGGAGTCGGGTGTGTTCGCCATCGACCTGCCGCCCGGTGGCGGCACAGCCCGCGCGCGCCTCTTGCAGGCGGTCCAGCACCCGCGCGCAGGCATGCGCTTTAACGACGGACGCCTGGACCGACGGGGGCGTTTGTGGGCCAGCACCATGGTGATGGACGGCTCGCTCGCTGCCGCGGAGGGCGCGCTGTTTCGCTTCGATGCGCAGGGTCTGTCGGCGCCGTTGGTCGGTGGTCTGGTGACGGGAAACGGCCTGGCCTTTAGCCCCGACGGAGGCCGTATGTACCTGTCGGATTCGCACCCCACGGTGCAACGTGTCTGGCAATTCGACCTCGGCGAAGACGGTGTGCCGCGCAACCGCCGCGACTTCGTGGATATGCGGCAGTTTCCCGGTCGCCCCGACGGCGCGGCGATCGACACCGAAGGCTGCTATTGGATTTGCGGCAACGACGCGGGGCAGATTCACCGCTTCAGGCCCGATGGAACGCTGGACCGCTCGATTGCGGTGCCCTTTAGCAAGCCAGCCATGTGCAGCTTCGGCGGCCCGGATCTGTCCTGGCTGTTTGTCACCTCGATTCCGCCGGCTAAACCCGCACCGGGTTTTGATCCTGCGTTGGATGGCGCGGTCATCGTGCTGCGCCCTGGCGCGCAGGGCGTGGCCGAGCCGGAATTTGCGTTTGCCTGATTTTTTCAACCAAGGAGACACCATGCGTTCACTCAAGCCCCTGGCACTCGTCGCAGCCACCCTGATGGCCTTCGCCGCTTCCCCTACGCGTGCCGCTGAATTTCGTTCGGCCGACATCCACAACGCCGACGACTACCCCACGGTCGTGGCAGTCAAGCACATGAGTACCGTGCTCGAGAAGGCCTCGGGTGGCAAGCACAAGATCAAGGTTTTCAACAAGGGCGCGCTGGGCTCCGAGAAGGAGACGATCGACCAGGTCAAGATCGGTGCGCTTGATATGGTCCGCGTGAACGTGGCGCCAATGAATGGCGTTTGCCCCATGACCATGGTGCCGACTATGCCCTTCCTGTTTCGCTCGGTGGACCACATGCGCAAAGCGTTGGATGGCCCCGTCGGTGAAGAGATCTTAAAGTCCTGCGAGTCGGCGGGCTATATCGGCCTGGCGTTCTATGACTCCGGTGCGCGCTCGATCTACGCCAAGAAGCCGGTGAAGACCGTGGCCGACACCAAGGGCATGAAGATTCGCGTGCAGCAGTCTGACCTGTGGGTGGCCCTGGTGGGTGCAATGGGCGCCAATGCCACTCCCATGCCCTACGGCGAGGTCTACACGGGCCTCAAGACCGGCCTGATTGACGCCGCCGAGAACAACTTCCCCTCCTACGACACAGCCAAGCACTTTGAGGCGGCCACCGTGTACTCGCGTACCGAGCACTCGATGGCCCCCGAGATCCTGCTGTTCTCTAAGGTGGCGTGGGACAAGCTGCCCAAGGCCGAACAGGACATGATCCGCGCTGCGGCCAAGGACTCGGTGAAGGTTCAGCGCGCCGCCTGGGATGATCAAGAAGGCAAGTCCTTGGCACGTGTGAAGGCCGCGGGCGTACAGATCGTCGAGGTGGACAAGCGCTCGTTCCAGTCTGTGATGGGTCCGGTCTACGATAAGTTCATGACCACGCCCGATATGAAGCGCCTCGTTAAAGCCATTCAGGACATCAAGTAAACCTGCCTGCAACCCGGGCGCCGCGCTACGCGCTGCGCCCGGTTGAACCTGGATCTCGCGTATGTTGACCCGCTTTTGCGCCACACTGGCCAGGCTCTGCCTGATGGTGGCCGTGTCATTGCTGATCGTCCTGATCTTGTGCGTGCAGTGGCAGGTCTTTGGGCGCTATGTGCTCAATGACACCCCGACCTGGGCCGAGAACTTTGCCTTGCTGCTGGTCTTGTTCGTGACGGCGTTTGGCGTGGCGGTGGGCGTGCGCGATGCGGGCCACATCGGCCTGGAGTCGTTGGTGGTGTTGTTGCCCGCCCGTTGGCAGCGGCGTATTGCCTTCGTGGTGCACACCCTCGTGGGTTTGTTTGGCGCGCTTATGGTCAAGGGTGGATGGCTCTGGGCGTCTGCCAAGTGGGGCGAGAAAAAGCCTATGCTGCCCGTACCCGATGGCATTGACTATGTGCCGATCATCATCGCAGGCGGTCTGATTGTGCTGTTCTCGATTGAACATGTAGTTGCTCTGGCGCGTGGCCAGGAAGTGGAGCCGGCGTGGAACTGACCGTCCTGGCGGTGTCCTTCACCGCGCTGTTGATTCTGGGGGTGCCGGTGGCTTTCGCCATCGGCCTGTCGTCAGTGGCCACCATCGTGGCGGCCGGCCTTCCCGTCGCGGTCGTCTTCCAGAAGATGGTGGGCGGCATGCAGGTATTTTCCTTTCTGGCGATTCCGTTTTTCATCTTCGCCGGCGAGCTGATGCTGTATGGCGGTATCGCTGAACGCATCATCCGTTTTGCCAACAGCTTGGTGGGCCATGTGCGTGGCGGTCTGGGCATGAGCAATGTGTTGGGATGCACCATCTTTGGTGGTGTGGCGGGCTCGCCGATGGCCGACGTGTCTGCGATCGGGTCGGTGATGATTCCTCTCATGAAGAAAGAGGGCTACGACACCGACTACGCGGTGAACGTGACCACCCACGCGTCGCTGGTCGGAGCCATCATGCCCACCTCCCACAACATGATCATCTTCACGCTGGCCACCGCGGGTATCGCCTCAGTCAGCGTGGTGGGCCTAATCCTGGCCGGTCTGGTGCCGGCCATCATCCTGACCGTGTGCAATATGGCGGCGGCATATTGGGTGGCCGTCAAACGCGGCTATCCGGTGCACGGAAACTTCCCGGGCTGGGCCATGGTGCTGTCCGCCTTCCTGGCGGCGCTGCCCGGGCTGTTGGTGGTCGTGATCATCCTGGGCGGGATCCTGTCGGGTGTGTTCACCGCCACGGAGTCCGCCTCGATCGCGGTGGCCTGGGCGCTTTTGATCACCGCCCTGGTCTATCGCACCCTGACCTGGAAAAACTTCCTCAAAGCCTGCGCCAAGGCCTGCAAGACCACCGGTGTGGTGCTGCTGCTGATCGGCATCTCGTCGGCGTTCGGTTACTTCCTGGCCCTCTACGAGGTGCCGCAAAAAACCGGCGAGCTGATGAAATATGTGAGCGACAGCCCCTGGGTCATCTTTCTGATGATCAACGTGCTGCTGTTCATCCTCGGCACCTTCTTGGACATGGCGGCCACGATCCTGATTTGCACGCCCATCTTCATGCCCATTGCCATGCAGTACGGGATGGACCCGCTGCAGTTTGGCATCCTGATGTTGATCAACTGCGCGCTCGGACTGAATACGCCGCCTGTGGGCACGGTGCAATTCGTGGGCTGTGCGATCGGTGGGATTTCGGTGGGTCAGGTGATGCGCACCATCGCGCCGTTTTATGGGGCGCTCGGGATGACGCTACTGGCGGTGACCTATGTGCCAGCGTTTTCGCTGTGGCTGCCGAACCTCCTGAAGTGAGCCCATGACCGCTGCTAAGCGTCCCCTCTACATCCGCATGCACGCCGCGGACAACGTGGCCATCGTGGTCAATGACGGCGTCATGTCCGCCGGTGCCGTGTTCGAGGATGGTCTGACCCTCCGTGAAGCGGTGCCCCAGGGGCACAAGGTGGCCCTGACCGATTTGCCTGCGGGCTGCGAGGTGCGCCGCTACAACGTCGTCATTGGCCGCACCACGCGCGACGTGCCCGCTGGCAGCTGGGTGCATGAGCGTCTGCTAGAGATGCCGCAGGCTCGCGCCCTCGACGGATTGCCAGTGGCGACGGCGCGCCTGCAACCGCAGCCCGCACTGGAGGGCTACACCTTTGAGGGCTACCGCAATCCCGATGGCAGCGTGGGCACGCGTAACTTGCTGGCGATCACGCAAACCGTGCAGTGCGTGGCCGGCGTGGTGGATATCGCCGTGCGCCGCATTCGCGAGGAGTTGCTCCCGCAGTACCCGAACGTCGATGGTGTCGTCGCTCTGGAGCACGCTTACG
>JBEEIS010000040.1:0-7998 GCA_041169755.1 Pseudomonadota bacterium
ATGATCAGCAGGATGGAACTGGAGTCGAGGATCATGCCCAGCAGCAGCACGATCGCGATGTACAGCGCCAGAAAGCCGTAGGGCCCGAGGCCGGCATCGCGCACCACTTCGGCAATGGCCACCGGCACACCCGCCACGCTGAGCATGCGGCTGTAGAAGGCCGCCGCCACCAGCAGGATGAGGATGGTGCACGACACGCTGCCGGTTTCGTGCAGCACGCGCCACAGGTTGCCCTTGCCGAGCGAGCGGCGCAGCAGCGCGATCACGAAGGCGCCGAAGGCACCGACGCCGCCGGCTTCGGTAGGCGTGAAAAAGCCGCTGTACAGGCCACCCAGCACCAGCGCCACCAGCGCCGCAATCGGCACCAGCTTGGCGGCCATCTGCCCGCCGGTGAGCGTGATGTCGATGCGCTGCTGCTGCGCCAGCTCGGCCTGCTTTTGCAGGTCGAACACCTTGCCTGGCGTGAAGCGCGCCATCAGCATGATCATCGCCGCGAACACGATGGCCAGCATGAAGCCGGGGATCACGCCGGCGATGAAAAGCTTGCCGATCGACTGCTCGGCCAGCACGCCGTAGATGATCATCAGCAGGCTCGGCGGAATCATCATGCCCAGCACCGAGCTGCCGGCCACCGTGCCGGTGGCAAAGGTGGTCTTGTAGCCATGGCTGACCATCTCGGGGACAGCCACTCGGGTGAACACCGCCGCCGAGGCGATCGACACGCCGGTCACGGCGGCGAACACAGTGTTGGCCGCCACAGTGGCCACGCCCAGGCCGCCCTTGAGCTTGCGCAGCAGCACTTCGGCGACCGTGAAAGTGTCTTTGCCCACGTTGGAGATACTGACCAGTAACCCCATGAGCACGAACAGCGGGATGGTGGCGTAGATGTAATCGGCGATGCCGTTGTAGGCGGCCATGTACATCAGGCGCATGGCCATATCGAGGTTGTCGCGCACCAGCCAGACCCCGAAGAAGCCCACAGCCAGCAGCGCCACACCGATGTGCACACCCAGCAGCACCAGTATCACCAGTCCGCCGATGAGCAGACCGCCCAATCCGAGATCGCTCATCGTCCGTCTCCTGTGCCTGCGGCCAGTGGATCTTCTGCCACGGTTTGCTGCCCATGCTGGCGCAGGATGCCGGGGACAGACAGCAGGTAGCAGACGGCGGCGGCCACGGAGCCGGCCACGATCAGCCCGCGAAAGGGCCAGGCAGGGACGCTGTAGACCCCTTGCACGCCATAAAACTCATTGTTGGCCCACGATTGGCGCAGCTCGGGCCAAGCGATGGCCGCCAACGCTGCGAACAGCGCCGCACCCACCAGGGCGTTGAGCAGGTTCAGGGCAGTGACCGCACCCGCCGAGCGCTTGCCAATCAGATTGAGCAGGAAGTCGCTGCGCGTCATGCGGCCGCTGCACACAGCGGCCGCCAGTTGCAGAAACACGATCGAGGCCACCGAGCGCGCCGAGAACTCAGAGACGCCGGTGATCGGCCGGTCCAGAAAGTCCCGGCCGATCACGTCGGCCACCACCAGGGCCATGATCACGAAGATCCAGACTGTACCGACCGACGCCATCAGGTTGGCCGGAAGGTCCAGGGGATGCCGGATCGCCGAGGGCGGGGCGTCGAGGTCGGTGTCGGTGGCCATGGTGATCCCTTAGCGTGCGGCTTTGTCCCAGTCACGCAGCGGCTTCACGCCGCGTGCGCGCAGTTCGTCAAAGTAGGCGCGCAGCACCGACTTGCCGGCGTCGCCGGTGGTCTGCAGCCAAGGCGTCACGATGTCGGGCAGGCCGTTGATCCACTTGGCGCGCTCGGCGGCGGGCAGATCGCTCACTTGCAGTCCGGCGGCGCGCATGGTGTCCATCGCCGCAGTCGACATCCGGGTGACGTGCTTGCCGTGCGCCACGGAGGTGGCCTGACCGGCTTTCACGAAGGCGTCCTGCACTTCTTTGGGCAGCTTGTCGAAGAAGCTCTTGTTGCTGGCGACGCTGCCGAAATACATCGCGCCGAGGTTCACGCGCGTGAGGTACTTGGCCACTTCGTGCACGCGGGCCGGTGCGATGCCGCTGGCAAAGCTCAGTGCGCCCTGGGTCACGCCGGTCTGGATATTGGTGTAGTACACGGTCAGCGCGCCTTCCACGGGCGTGGCGCCGGTGTCGCGCATCCAGTTGGCCGAGGTGCCCGGTGCATGGATCTTCTTGTTTTGCAAGGAGGCCATGCTGGTCACGGGGAAGTTCGCATAGATGTCGTAGCTGTCGGTGATCAGCGACGACAAGGGCACCATGTTCTGAGCGGTCCAGCTGGCCTTGAGTGCCGGGTGGTTCGCGTTGAGCTTGTCGAAGATCTCGATCAGCATTTCATGGTTGGTCGTGGCGAACGGGGTGAAGTACGTCACGTTCTGCAGGGGCATGGCGGAGTTTTCCCACACCGTGCCGACCATGCCCACGTCCACGATGCCGTCTTTCACGGCGGTGCGGGTCTCGGAGAATTTGTACAGCGTGCCGCCGTAGTTCTCGCGCCAGCGAATCTGGTACTTGTTGCCGCCTTCTCTCAGGAGGCGGTCCACCTCGGGCTGGAACACCTCTTTCATGGCGTTGGCCCAGATGTTGGCCACCGGGTGGCTCGATCCGATATTGACCGTGATGGCCTGCTGGGCCAGGGCGCCGCTGGCGGCCATGGCGCAACCAAGCGCGAAGAGCCCGGAGCGGGCCAACTGGGTGAGCTTCATGCGATCTCCTTGCGGGTAAAGGGCGACTGACTGCAGCCGCGTGGGGGTGAAACCACGGCCGGCAGGCCGCAGCAAACGGGAACAGGGTAGGCAGGTGCGTTCATGCGCGACGCATCCTCGGCGTGGCTTGTGCCGCGTCGCCAAACAGGGCCCGGCTGGCGACCAGGTAGCCACGCACACGGTCACGCACCAGGGACTGGCTGATGCGCGCCGGCGCCGCGTCGCTGACCACGCCCTGCGCATAGATCCAGCGGCGCATGGGGATGTAGAAGAAGCCACCATGCAGGCCCATGAGCAGCTCGAGCTCGCGCTCGCTGGGCCGCGCGCGGCTGCTGCAGTCGCGAAAGCGCCGCGTCTCGCGTACCAGCCGCGGGAACAGACGCTGGCGCAGCAGGGAGAAGAAGCGGTCGGTGATGGTGTGGTCGGTCAGGCCGGAGAACACCAGGATGCGAACAAAGTCGCGCGAGAGCGTCGCATTGATGTACTCGTCGTAGAAGGCGGTGAGCTTGTCCTCGGGCGAGCGATCGCGGTCGTCCAGCAGCGTCTCCCACTCGGGTTGCCAGCGGCCTTCGAACACCTCGATGTAGACCCGGTCAATCAGGGCTTGCTTGGTCGGGAAGTAGTGATAGAGCAGCGCGTGGGTGACGCCGATGCTGCTCGCCAGGTCGCGCAACTGACCGTCCAGGCCTTTTTCCGAGAAAAAGCGGATGGCCCCGTCCAGGATCTGCCGCTCGCGTTCGGCCACACCCAAACGCCGCCGGGGCGGCGCGATCACGCTGGCCGCCGCGGCGGGGCCGGCGCGCTTGCGGGGGCGATCAGGGTTTTTCTGGAGGGGCACGCTATTTACCGAATGGTCAACTCTGCCGTACATTGTTGAACGACTGGTAAACAAAATTCACCCGTGAAAACCCGAAAGACCTTCCGATGCAACTCCATGGCGACGTCCTGATCGGTGCCCCGCGCGCCCGCGTGTGGTCGGCCCTGAACGATCCCGTGGTGCTGGCCGCCTGCATCCCGGGCTGCGAGGGCGTCGAGGTGGTCAGCCCGGTGGAGAAAACCGCCCGCGTGATGGTCAAGGTGGGCCCGGTGCGGGCGCGCTTTGCGGGGCGCATCCTGCTGTCTGACATCGTCGAGAACGAACGTTGCGCGATGGGCTTCGAAGGCTCGGGCGGCGCGGCCGGCATGGCCCGTGGCGAGTCGCAGGTGACGCTGGCCGACGAGGGCCCGGACACTCGGCTGTCCTATACGGTCAAGGCCTCGGTGGCGGGCAAGCTCGGTCAGGTGGGCGGTCGGATGATCGACGCGGCCGCCAAGCAGATGGCCGACCAGTTTTTCACCGCTTTCCAGGCGCAGGTGGCGCCGGCTGCGCAAGCGGCCCCGGCGGCCGCTGTCGAGAGCGGCGCGCCCGCTGTGTCCAACGCGCCGGTCGTTGCGCCGGCTCCGCGCCCCGCCACGCAAGGGGCCGCCCCCCTGCCCGAGACGGCACCGTCGACGGAGTGGCTGCGCGTGAAGTGGTTCCTCTTGGGCGTCCTTGCCACCGGCGTGGGCGTCTGGATCGGCAGCCGGCTGTGACGGGCTGCCCCTCTTTGTTTTTTCTCACCGGATGCGGAGCCTGACTTGAAATCTCCCCCTTTTGACTACGCCAAGCCCACCACACTGGCTCAGGTCTTTGACCTGATGCAGACGCACGGCGACGATGCCTGCATCCTCGCCGGCGGCCAGACGCTCATGGCCACGCTGAACATGCGGCTGTCCGAGCCGCGCCTGGTGATCGACATCACCGGCCTGGACGCGCTGCGCGGCATCCGTGTCGACGGCGATCGCCTGTACATCGGCGCCCTGGTCACGCACACCGAGATCGAGGACAGCGCCTTGGTGGCCCAGCATGCGCCGATGCTGCTGCAGGCCGTGCCGCACATTGCCCACCGCGCGATCCGCAACGCCGGCACCTGGGGCGGCTCCATCGCCTACGGCGACCCGGCAGCCGAGTGGCCTTGCTGCCTGTGCGCGCTGGACGGCGTCGTTCACCTGCAAGGCCCGGGCGGCACCCGCCGTGTGGCCGCCACCGATTTCTTCCAAGATCTCTACACCACCGCCCGCGCGCCTGACGAGATCGTCATCGGGGCCGATGTGCCTGTGGTGAGTGCCTCCGACTGGTTCGCGTTCGACGAGCTGGCCCGCCGTCATGGCGACTACGCCGTGGCCGGCCTGGCCGTCGCCGCGCGCTTTCAGGGCACCCTGGCGCAGCGGGTCACTCTGAGCTTCCTGGGCATCGGCGCGATTCCGGTGCGCGCCCGCCGCACCGAGGCCCTGCTGGCCGGCAAGACCCTGGACGCCGCCACCATCGGGATCGCGATGGCCTCGCTCAAGGCCGAACTCGACCCCATCGCCGATTTGACCCACAGCGCCGAGACCAAGCGCCACCTGGCGACCGTCCTGGCGCGCCGCCTGCTGGAGGCCGCGCACGCCAGCCGCAGCGCGATCACCGCCTGAACCCACGAGGTACTTTCATGCCAGAACTCCATACCCTTCACGTCGAAGTCAATGGCCGACCGCAGCAGCGCAGCGTGCAGCCGCGCCAGCACCTGGTGGACTTCGTGCGCAACGAACTCGGGCTCAAGGGCTCGCACCTGGGCTGCGAACACGGCGTCTGCGGTGCCTGCACCGTCGAGGTTGATGGCCGCATCGTGCGCGGCTGCCTCACGCTGGCGGTTCAGACCCAGGGCTGCAAGGTCCGCACCATCGAGGGCCTGTCCGAGGACGGCGATATGCGCGATCTGCAGGACGCGTTCGTGCGCCACAACGCCTTGCAGTGTGGCTTTTGCACCCCCGGCATGGTGATGGCGGCCAAGGAATTGCTGCAAGCCCGCCCCGACGCCTCGCGCGCCGAGGTGCGTGAGTGGATGAGTGGCAACTACTGCCGCTGCACGGGCTACCACGCCATCGTCGACGCCATCTGCGACACGCTGGCTGAACGCGCTGCCAAAGCGGGCGGTGCTGCGAAGGTGTCCGCATGAACACCGGCACGCTCCATCCCACGCGCTCGGCGGCCATCGAGGCGGGCACCGAGGTCGAAGAACGACCCGTGACCGATCCGACCGACAAGCCCCTGCACGCGATCACCGAAGACCCGCGCTACATCGGCAAGAGCGTTGAACGCCCGAGCGCGCGCAAGCTGGTGCAAGGTCAAGGCACTTACATCGACGACATTGAGCTGCCCCGGATGGCCCACGTGGTGTACTGGCGCAGCCCGGTGGCGCATGCGCGCATTCGCCGTATCGACGTCGCCGCCGCGCGCGCCATGCCAGGCGTGGTGATGGTGGCTGACGGACAGGACCTGGCCCAGATCTGCAAGCCCTGGGTGGCCGTGCTGGGCCACCTGGCCGGCATGAAGTCGGCACCGCAATATCCCTTGGCGGTCGACCGCGCCTGCTGGCAGGGCGAGCCGGTGGTGGCCATCGTCGCGGACACGCGCGAGCAGGCGGAAGACGCGCTGCAGCTGGTGCAAGTGGACCTCGAGGAACTCGAGCCCGTGGTCGACATGGAAACCGCGCTGGATGCCGCCACGCCGCTGATTCATCCGGAGCTCGGTGACAACCTGTGTTTTTCTCGCAGCCTTGATGTGGGTTCGGTCGACGAGGCCTTTGCCCGCGCCGACGCAGTGGTCGAGACCACCTTTGATTTCGGTCGCCACACCGGCGTGACCCTGGAGCCGCGCTGCCAGATCGCCGACTGGAACCCCGGCGAGCAAAAGCTCACCGTCTACCACTCCTTCCAGGCCCCGCACATGATGCAGGACCTGTATGCGCGCCAGTTCGACCTGCCCGAACATGCGGTGCGCGTGATCTGCAAAGAGGTGGGTGGCTCTTTCGGCATCAAGGTGCACGCCTACCCCGACGATTTCGCCACCGTGGCCCTGTCGATGCTGTGCAAGCGCCCGGTCAAGTTCGTGGCCGATCGCATCGAGAGCTTCACCAGCGACATCCATGCGCGTCATCACCGCGTCAAGGCCCGTATCGCCGCCAGCAAGAGCGGCGAGATTCTGGCGTTTGACATGGACGACCTCACCGGCATCGGCCCGTATTCGATGTTCCCGCGTACCAGTGCAATCGAGGGCAACCAGGTGGTCAATCTGGTGGGCGGCCCCTACAAGCACCAGCATTACCGCGCGCGTTTGCAGGTCGTCTTCCAGAACAAGACACCCACCTGCCAGTACCGTGGCGTGGGGCACCCCATCGCCTGCGCGGTGACCGAGGGCCTGGTCGATCAGGCCGCCCGCGCCATCGGCATGGACCCGCTGGAGTTTCGCAAGAAGAACGTCATCCCCGACGATGCCTACCCGGCCACTGGCGCCAGCGGCATCAAGTTGGAGGTTCTGTCGCACGAAGCCTGCTTGCGCAAGATCGAGCAGTTGATGGACTACCCCAAGCTCAAGGCCGAAATCGCGCAGCTGCGTGAGCAAGGCATCTACCGGGGTATCGGCTTTGCGGCACTGATCGAGTTGACCAACCCCAGCGCCGCGTTCTATGGCGTGGGCGGTGCGCGCATCGCCTCCCAGGACGGCGCCACCGCGCGGCTCGACCCCGAGGGCGACATCACGGTGATGGTGGGCGTGGGCGAACAGGGCCAGGGCACCGAGGGCATCTACCGCCAGATCGCGGCCGACGCCGTGGGGGTGGACATCCACAAGGTGCGCATCGTCACCGGCGACACCGACGTCACGCCCTACGGCGGCGGCACCTGGGCCTCGCGTGGGGCCGGTGTGGGCGGCGAAGCGGTGCTGCTGGCGGGTCAGGCGCTGCGCGCCAACATCCTCCAGGTGGCGGCGGTGATCCTCCAACGTGACGCCGCCGGCCTGGCCGTGCGCCGTGGCCAGGTGGTCGATGCGGCCACCCTGGCGCCTGTGCTGGACTTCCCTGAGCTTGGACGCGTGGCTTACTTCCGCTCCGACATGCTGCCCAAGGACTTTACGCCCGAGCTCATGGTCACGCGCCACTACGCGCAGCGTGACTATCCTTTCATCTTCACCAACGGCGTCCAGGCCTCGTATGTCGAGGTCGACCCGGACACGGGCTTCGTCAAGCTGCTCAAACACTGGGCGGTGGAAGACTGCGGCCGCGTAATCAACCCCCAGCTGGTCGATGAACAAATTCGCGGCGCGATCGTGCAGGGCATTGGCGGCGCGATGCTCGAGGAGTGCCTCTACGACGAGCGGGGTCTCATGATCAACGCCAGCATGGCCGACTACCTGGTGCCTATGAGCGGTGAGA
>JBEEIS010000041.1:0-25413 GCA_041169755.1 Pseudomonadota bacterium
CATCAACCTCAAACAGCTGTACGGCTCCACCGAGACTGCGGTGTTTGTCTGCATGCAGCCGGACAACGCGGTCAAGGCCGATACCGTGGGCGTGCCTTGCCGCGATGTGGAGATCAAGGTCGCTGACAACGGCGAGATCCTGGTGCGTTCGCCGGGCCTCCTGCGCGAGTACTACAAGAACCCCGAGGCCACCGCCGAAGTCAAGACCGCCGACGGCTGGTACCACACCGGTGACGCCGGCTTCCTGGACAAGCAGGGCCACCTGAAGATCATCGACCGCGCCAAGGATGTGGGCGCGCTGGCCAATGGCGCCATGTTCGCGCCCAAGTACATCGAGAACAAGCTCAAGTTCTTCCCCCACATCAAGGAGGCGGTGGCCCTGGGCGACAAGCGCAACATGGTCACCGCGATGATCAACATCGACTTCGAGGCCGTGGGCAACTGGGCCGAGCGCCGCAACCTGCCCTATGCCGGTTACCCCGACCTGGCCGGCAAGCCGCAGGTGTATGAGTTGATCAAGGAGTGCGTGGAAAAGGTCAATGCCGACCTGGCCGCCGACACCCTGCTGGCCGGCTCGCAGATCCACCGCTTTCTGGTGCTGCACAAGGAGCTCGACGCCGACGACGGCGAGCTCACGCGCACCAACAAGGTCCGCCGCGGCTTCATCGCTGACAAGTACGGCGTGTTGCTCGACGCCCTGTACGGCGGCAAGACCGAGCAGTTCATCGAGACCCAGGTGAAGTTCGAGGACGGCCGTACCGGCAGCGTGAGCGCCACGCTCAAGATCATTGACTCCCGCACCTATCCCCCCGTGAAGGCCGCCGCATGACGATCGAGACCGACACCGCCCGCGACGGCGCGGGCGCCAGCGCCGCCACCGGCGGCCGCAAGACCGGCGAGGTCATTCTGGACGTGAAGAACATCTCGCTGTCCTTTGGCGGTGTGAAGGCCCTCACCGACATCTCGTTTGATGTGCGCGAACACGAGATCCGCGCCATCATCGGCCCCAACGGCGCTGGCAAGAGCTCCATGCTCAATTGCATCAACGGCGTGTACCAGCCGCAGCAGGGCGAGATCACCTTCCGGGGCGAGCATTTCCGTCACATGAACTCGCGCCAGGTGGCCGAGATGGGCATCGCTCGCACCTTTCAGAACCTGGCGCTGTTCAAGGGCATGAGCGTTCTGGACAACATCATGTCCGGGCGCAACCTCAAGATCAAAAGCAACCTGTTGTTGCAGGCGCTGCGCATCGGCCCCGCCGAGCGCGAGGAGATCCGACACCGCGAGCATGTCGAGCGCATCATCGACTTTCTGGAGATCCAGGCCTTTCGCAAGACACCGGTGGGCCAGATGCCCTATGGCCTGCAAAAGCGTGTGGACCTGGGGCGTGCCCTCGCCATGGAGCCGCAGGTGCTGCTGCTGGACGAACCCATGGCGGGCATGAACATGGAAGAAAAGCAGGACATGTGCCGCTTCATCCTGGACGTGAACGACGAATTTGGCACCACCGTGGTCCTGATCGAGCACGACATGGGTGTGGTGATGGACATTTCCGACCGGGTGGTAGTGCTCGATTACGGCAAGAAGATCGGGGACGGAACACCTGACGAGGTGCGCAGCAACCCGGAAGTGATCCGGGCGTACCTGGGCACTTCGCACTGAAGGGGCGAGACGATATGGGATTCTTCATCGAAGCGACGCTGGGCGGGTTGATGACTGGCATGCTGTATTCGCTCGTGGCGCTGGGCTTCGTACTGATCTACAAGGCCTCGGGCGTGTTCAATTTCGCGCAGGGTGCAATGGTGCTCTTCGCGGCGCTGGCCATGGCCCGATTTGCCGAGTGGTTCCCGAGCCTACTGGGTCTGGATAGCAAGGTGCTTGCCAATCTGCTGGCCATGGCTGCGGCCATGGCGATGATGATGGCGGTGGCCTGGCTGATTGAACGGTGGGTCCTGGGCAAGTTGGTGAACCAGGAAGGCATCACCTTGCTCATGGCCACTCTGGGCATTGCCTACGTCCTGGACGGCGTGGGTCAGACCCTGTTTGGCAGCGAGATCTACAAGATTGACATCGGCCTGCCCAAGGATCCAATCTTCCTTCTGGAAAACCTGTTCGAGGGCGGCGTGCTCGTGAACAAGGAAGATCTGTACGCCGCCGTCATCGCGGCTGCCCTGGTCGTCTCCCTGAGCCTCTTCTTTCAGTACACGAGCACCGGCCGCGCGTTGCGCGCTGTGGCCGATGACCACCAGGCTGCCCAGAGCATCGGCATTCCGCTCTCGCGGATCTGGGTGATTGTCTGGAGCGTAGCCGGGTTCGTCGCCTTGGTGGCCGGGATGATCTGGGGCTCCAAGCTCGGTGTGCAGTTCTCCTTGAGCCTGGTCGCCCTGAAAGCGCTGCCCGTGGTGATCCTGGGTGGCTTGACCAGCGTGCCGGGCGCCATCATCGGCGGATTGATCATCGGTGTGGGCGAGAAGCTCTCGGAGGTGTTTCTGGGACCTGCCTTGGGCGGCGGTATCGAGATCTGGTTCGGCTATGTGCTGGTGTTGCTGGTGCTGCTGGTTCGCCCTCAGGGTCTGTTCGGAGAAAAAATCATCGATCGCGTCTGAAGTACGCACGCCATGGTTTTTCGGCTCCGACTCACCTGGCACACGACGGCGAAGCCACGAGATTGTTGAAAGAGTTCACGCATGTTCTACCGCGAAAACGGCCAGTTCAAGACCAATTACCGCAGCGACCTGCAGATCTTCCCAATTGCGCAGGACCGGATCGGTATTTTTCTGCTGCTGGCTTTTGCCTTCCTGGTGGTGCCGGTGTTGGGCGACGAGTACATCTTTCGCGCGATCCTGATTCCCTTCCTGATCCTGTCGTTGGCAGCGCTCGGGCTGAACATTCTGGTGGGCTACTGTGGTCAGGTCTCGCTGGGCACCGGCGCCTTCATGGCGGTGGGCGCCTATGCCGCCTACAACTTCCTGGTGCGCGTCGAAGGGATGCCCCTGCTGGTTGCCATTCTGCTGGGAGGGCTATGTGCCACGGCGGTTGGCGTGATGTTCGGCATCCCCAGCTTGCGCATCAAGGGCTTGTACCTGGCGGTGGCCACCCTGGCCGCCCAGTTTTTCGTGGACTGGACCTTCCTGCGGGTGTCGTGGTTTACGAACAATTCATCTTCGGGCTCGGTCTCTGTGAGCAACTTGCAGGTGTTCGGGATGCCGGTCGACTCCCCGATGCAGCGTTATCTGTTGTGCCTGTCCGTGGTCACCGTCTTCGCCTTGCTGGCCAAGAACCTCGTGCGCAGCGCGATAGGTCGCGAGTGGATGGCGATCCGCGACATGGACGTGGCGGCGGCAGTGATCGGTATCCGGCCGATGTACGCCAAGCTCACTGCATTCGCTGTCAGCAGCTTCATCGTCGGCGTCGCTGGCGCCCTGTGGGCCTTCGTCTACCTGGGCTCCTGGGAGCCCGCGGCATTCTCGATCGATCGCAGCTTCCAGCTTCTGTTCATGGTGATCATCGGAGGCCTGGGCTCGATCATGGGCAGCTTCTTTGGCGCGGCCTTCATCGTGATCATGCCGATCTTCCTCAATCAGGCTTTGCCGGCTGTCGGCGGGTTGTTTGGCATCGTTGTCAGTACGGCCACTGTCGCTCACGTCGAGCTGATCGTGTTCGGCGGGCTGATTGTCTGGTTCCTGATCGTCGAGCCGCATGGCTTGGCCAAGCTGTGGTCCGTCGGCAAGCAGAAGCTTCGCCTGTGGCCTTTCCCTCATTGACGTGATGCACATCGATTCCACAGGCCGACGGGCCCCTTGTTCCCCTGGCGCTGACGAGCGCCTCCCTACCCACGGAGACAAAGCATGAAACTCAAGACCATCGCGAGCGCGGCGCTGCTTGTCGCGGCCGTAGCAGGCAGCCTGATCGGCGCGCCGGCATCGGCCCAGGACAAGGTGCAGTTCTTCCCAAGCCTGACCGGTCGTACCGGCCCGGTCGCCCCCAACGCAACACCTTTCGCCAACGGCTACGCCGACTACATGAAGCTGGTGAACGCGCGCGGCGGCATCAACGGC
The DNA here is from genome assembly GCA_041169755.1 of Pseudomonadota bacterium. GTDB lineage: Bacteria > Pseudomonadota > Gammaproteobacteria > Burkholderiales > Burkholderiaceae_C > Ramlibacter. The sequence goes on from JBEEIS010000041.1 coordinate 4,059, forward strand.
GTCAAGACCCTGGTCGAGGAGTGCGAGACCGCCTATGCGGCTGATCGCGGGGTCGAATGCTATGAGCGCCTTAAGGGCAAGCACGGTGGCGCGACGGTGTTCCAGCCGCTGTCCACCGGCATTACCTTCGCGCTGACGGAAAAGATCCCTGGCGACAAGATTCCGATGATCACGTCCGGCTATGGCCGCAGCGACAGTGCGGACGGCGGCGTCTTCAAGTGGAATTTCCCCCTGATCGGCCACTACTGGGTGGCCGGCGATACCTTGCTGCAGCACATCGCCAAGAAGGAAGGTGGTTGGGACAAGTTGCGCGGCAAGAAGATTGCGGTCGTTTATCACGACAGCCCGTTCGGCAAGGAACTGTTGCCCATCGTGGAAGAGCGCTCCAAGATGCACGGGTTCACGCTGCAGCTGCTGCCGGTGCCCGCCCCGGGCGTCGAGCAGAAGGCGGTCTGGCTGCAGGTGCGCCAGCAGCGCCCGGACTTTGTGGTCATGCAGACCTGGGGTGTGATGACCCCCACCGCGATCAAGGAGGCGATCGCCACCGGCTATCCGCGCGAGAAGATGTACGGCACCTGGTGGAGCGGCGCCGAGCCAGACCTGCGTGACATTGGTGCAGCGGCCAAGGGCTACAGCGCGGTGATGATGCAACACGGTGCCGAGCCCAACGCAGACGTGGTCAAGGAGATCCTGGCCAAGGTACATGACAAGGGCCAGGGCACTGGCCCGCGCGACGAAGTCGGCCAGACGCTGTACATGCGCGGCGTTGTCGGCGCGATGCTTGCTGTCGAGGGTGTGCGCGCGGCGCAGGAGCGTTTCGGCAAGGGCAAGGTGATGCTCGGTGAGCAGGCGCGCTGGGGCTACGAGAACCTGAACCTGACACAGGCCAAGCTGGACGCACTCGGCTTCAAGGGGGTGATGCGGCCGGTGTCCACCAGCTGTGCCGACCACATGGGTTCGGCCTGGGCCCGGGTCCACACCTGGGACGGCGCCAAGTTCACTTGGGCTTCTGACTGGCTGCAGGCCGACGACCAGATCATTCGTCCGCTGGTCCGTTCCTCCGCTGAGAAATACGCAGGCGAGAAGAAGCTCAATCGCCGCACGCCGCAGGACTGCCAGTCCTGATCGCCTGAAGGCGTGATTGGTGGCTCGATCGAGCCACCAATCGCAAGGCCAGCGCGCTGCGGCCTTGCGATTGGTCCCGAGGAAAACATGTCCACTCCCAACATCGTCCTGAACGTCAACGGCATCGAGGTGATCTACAACCACGTGATCCTCGTGCTCAAGGGCGTGTCCCTCCAGGTGCCCCAAGGCGGCATCGTCGCCATCCTGGGCGGCAACGGCGCGGGCAAGACCACCACGCTGCGCGCGGTCTCCAACCTGCTCAAAGGCGAGCGCGGCGAGGTGACCAAGGGCAGCATCGAGCTGCGTGGCGAGCGCATCGAGAACCTCACGCCCGCCGACCTGGTGCAGCGCGGGGTGGTGCAGGTGATGGAGGGCCGGCACTGCTTCGCCCACCTCACCATCGAGGAAAACCTGCTCACAGGTTCCTACACCCGCAAGGACAAGGGCGAGATCGCCGCCAACCTCGAGAAGGTTTACACCTACTTTCCGCGTCTGAAGACACGCCGCACCTCGCAGGCTGCCTACACCTCGGGCGGCGAGCAGCAGATGTGTGCCATCGGGCGCGCGCTCATGGCCAACCCCTCACTGGTGCTGCTGGACGAGCCGTCGATGGGCCTGGCGCCGCAGATCGTGGAAGAAGTGTTCGAGATCGTGAAGGACCTGAACGCCAAGGAGAAGGTCACCTTCCTGCTCGCCGAGCAGAACACCAACATGGCGTTGCGTTACGCCAACTACGGCTACATCATGGAAAGCGGACGCGTGGTGATGGACGGACCGGCGGCCGATCTCGCGAACAACGAGGACGTGAAAGAGTTCTATTTGGGCGTAGGCGGCGGCGAGCGCAAGAGCTTTCGCGACGTCAAGAGCTACAAGCGACGCAAGCGCTGGCTGGCCTAGGCCCCGCCCGCAATCTCCTGCAGGGCCGCCAGATCCAGCACCTCGATCGAGCCGTACCCGATCCGCAAGATCCCCGCATCCTGCATCTCGTGCAGCGCGCGGTTCGCGATCTGGCGTGACACACCGGACAGGCGTCCGATTTCTTCCTGCGAAATTTCCAGCTGGCGCGTCATGCCCGGGTACAGCGCGGGATTGAACAGGCTGGCCAGGCAGTAGGCCACCTGCGCCTTGGTGTCGTTCAGGCGCAAGCTCTGCACCATCGCGATGAAATGCCCCAGCCGCGCATTGAGCTGATCGATCAGCCAGGCGGAGAAAGGGTGGCTCTCTTGCATCAGCCACTGGAAGGTGGCGCGCGGCATGAAGGCCACCACGCTGTCACGAATGGCCACGATGTCATAGGGACGCAACTCGCCCTTGATCACCGCGCCTTCGCCCACCCATGCGCCCGATGGCACACCGATGAAACTCGCGCTCTTGCCGCCGGCGGTGATGGTCTCGACTTTCAGCATGCCCTGGACCACGCCGATCCAGTGGGCCGAGGGCGCACCGCGGGCGCAGACGGTGGCCCCGGTCTCGAAGCTACGGGCGATCGTCTCGCGCTGCACGCGTTCGGCTTGCGCCGGCGTCAGACCCGCCATCCACGGCGAGGTCTCGAGAAATTTGCGAAGCGGTTCGGAGTTCACGGCGGGCCCGGGTGTGCGTCGCAATTCTGCATGCAGCCTCTCTGATTCGGGTTAACCCTGAAGGGGCTGCTGCGCCAATTGGTGAGGTGAGGACAGTATCGCAAGCGTGCTCCCCGTAGATTGGCAGTCATGACTGCACCGAACTTCGACGCCCAGGAGCGTCGCGATCCCGCGCAACGCGAAGCGGCCTTGATGGCTGCACTGTCCCGGCAGGTGGCCTACGCCCAGGCCAGCACCCCGGCCCAGGCCGAGCGCCTGCGCGGTGTGGACGCGCGTGCCATCACCAGCCGCCAGGCCCTGGCCCAGCTGCCTGTGCTGCGCAAGGGCGAATTGCTCGAGGCGCAACAGGCGCAGCGCGGCGTGGAGCCCTTTGCCGGTTTTTCCGCCAGCGGCTGGCGCGGCCTCACGACCGCGCGCCGTGCGCGCCGCGTCTTTCAGTCGCCCGGACCCCTGTACGAGCCGCAGGGCCACGACCCGGATTTCTTTCGCATGGCGCGCGCCATGCATGCGGCGGGCTTTGTCGAAGGCGACTTGATCCACAACGGCTTCAGTTACCACCTCACCCCCGCCGGAATGATGATGGAAGGCGGCGCCTTCACCCTGGGTTGTACCGTGTTCCCGGGCGGCGTGGGCAACACCGAGCTGCAGCTGGCGGCGATGGCCGACCTGCGGCCGCACGGCTTTGCGGGTACGCCCAGCTTCCTGAAGATTCTGCTGGAGGCGGCGCAGGCCAAGGGCATGACGCTGTCGGTGACCAAGGCGCTATTTAGCGGTGAGGCCTTCCCGCCCTCCTTGCGTGACTGGATGCGAGAGCGCGGTGTCGAGGGCTACCAGTGCTATGCCACCGCCGACGTCGGCCTGATCGCCTATGAAACCGCTGCGCGCGAAGGCCTGGTGCTGGATGAAGACGTGATCGTCGAGATCGTGCGTCCCGGCACCGGCGAGCTGGTGCCCGAGGGCGAGATCGGCGAGGTGGTTGTCACCGCGCTCGATGCGGACTACCCCCTGATCCGCTTCGGTACCGGCGACCTGAGCGCGGTCCTGCCCGGGCCGTGTCCCACCGGCCGCACGCAGACCCGCATCCGCGGCTGGCTGGGGCGCGCCGACCAGACCACCAAGATCCGAGGCATGTTCGTGCACCCGGGCCAGGTGGCTGAGGTCGCGCGCCGGCACCCTGGCGTGGGGCGCGTGCGCCTGGTGGTGGAAGGCACCATCGGCGACGAGCGCATGGTGCTGCATGCCGAGACCGCCTCGCCCTCGACGCAGCTGGCCGAACAGATGGTGGCCAGCGTGCGGGATGTCACCAAGCTGCGCGGCGAGGTGCAGCTGGCCGCGCCCGGCACGCTGGCGGCGGACGGCAAGGTGATCGACGACCAGCGAAGCTACAAGTAGGTCAACCCCCGGCCGCCCGCCCACGGTGAGCGGCAATACCCGAGCGCAGCGCCTGCCCTCTCAAATGTCTTATTGACAGGACATTAGGAGCAGATCAGGATCCGCGGCGTGAACTCGCCTCGCGCCAATCTGCCTCTGCCCAAGTACCACCGGGTCTACCTGGTGCTGCGCCAGCAATTGGACGAAGGCCGCTTTGCCGACGGCCTGCCGGGCGAACTCGTGCTGATGGAGTCCTTTGCCGTCTCGCGCGTCACGGTGCGTCGGGCGCTCGAGCAGCTGGCGGCCGAGGGGCTGATCACCCGCCACCCGGGTCGTGCCACGCTGCCCACGCGCGCCCGCGCAACGCCGGGCCCGGCCGGTGGTGAGGCCCCTTCGCACACCCGCCTGTCCGGCCTGCTCGAGAACCTGGTCAGCATGGGATTACGCACCACGGTCGATGTCATGTCCCTGGAGACGCTGGCCGCACCGGAGTCGGTGGCCCAGGCCCTGGATGTGTCGGTGGGCGACCTGGTGCAAAAGGCAGTGCGCGTGCGCAGCACGCGCGAGGGGCCGCTGTCTCGCATCACGACCTGGGTGCCCCGGTCGGTGGCGCGCCCCTTCACGCGCCGCGAGCTGGCCAAGAAACCGATCTTGATGCTGCTCGAGGAAGCGGGAGTCACCGTCGGCCGCGCCACGCAGACCCTCACCGCCGTTCTGGCGGACGCGGAAGTGGCCCACCAACTGGACGTGCCGATCGGCGGTCCGCTGCTGGCGGTGCGCCGCGTGATCTACGACGACAAGGAACGTCCGGTGCAATGGCTGCATGGCCTGTACCGGCCCGATCGCTACGAATACCAGATGCAGCTCTCACGCGTGGGCGGCATCGATGCCAAGGTTTGGGTCAGTAAAGAGTTGTCAGCTCAGTTTCACTAAATAAAGGAGAACACCATGAGCACTCGTCGCCACTTCATCACGCAAACCGCTGCCGGCGCTTCCGCGCTGGCTTTCCCCCTGGTGGGCGGGGCGCAGGCCAAGCCGATCAAGGTCGGCGTGCTGCACCCGGTCACCGGCGCGCTCGCCTACTCGGGGCAGCAGTGCCGCCTGGGCGCGCAGCTGGCCATCGAAGACATCAACAAGACCGGTATCAAGTCGCTGGGCGGCGCCAAGATCGAAGCCCTGCTGGCCGACGCGCAATCTACGCCGCAGGCCGGTGTCGCCGAGATCGAGAAGATCAACGAAGCCGGCGCCAGCGCCGTGGTCGGTGCTTTCGCCTCCGCCATCTGTCTGGCCACCACCCAGGCCGCTGCCAAATACAACCTGCCGCATGTGGTGGACGTGGGCGTGGCCGACCAGATCGTGGAGCGGGGCCTGAAGAACACCTTCCGCTTCGGCCCCGGCTATCGCAAGTGCGCCGAGGTGGCCGTGGCCAACCTGCACGTGCTCAACACCGCCGCCGGCAAACCCGCCCGAACGGTCATGATCATTCACGAGGAGTCGCTGTTCGGTACCGGCACCGCCAACCTGCTTTCGCGCGAGCTCCCGGGCTACGGCTACGAAGTCAAGGAAGTGATCAAGCACGCCAACCCCACGCGCGATTTCAACAACATCGTGCTGCGGATGAAGGCCGTGAACCCGGACATCGTGATTCCGGCCAACTACTACAACGAGTACGCGCTCCTGGTGCGCACCATGCGCCAGCAGAAGGTCACGCCCAAGGCCATCTACTCGGTGCTCGGTGGTGCCGCTTCGCAGTACAAGTTCGTCAAGGAGTTCCCGGAAGAATCCAACGGCATCATCGACTGCAACCACTGGTTCAACCCGCGCGACAAGCGCAGCGCCGAACTGAAAAAGCGTGTCGAGGCCAAGGGCCAGTTCTTCAGCTATGAGGTGTTCATGACCTATACGGCCATGCGCCTGCTGGGGGATGCGATCGAGCGTGCCAAGTCCACCGACCGTGCCGCCATCATCGCGGCGCTGGAGTCCAGCACCTTTGCCGATCACATCATGCCGTACGGTGCGACCAAGTTCGTCAACGGTCAGAACACCGGCGCGCAGCCGCTCATGACGCAGGTCCAGAAGAACGACATCAAGGTGATCATCCCGCGTGATTTCCGCGAAGCCGAGCCGATCTTCCCGCTCAAGGCCTGATGTTCGAACTGTCCATCCTGTTCCCCGCGGTCCTCAACGGACTGACCACCGGCGCGGTGTACGCGCTGGTGGCCCTGGGGCTGACGCTGATTTACGGCGTGCTGCACATCATCAACTTCGCGCATGGCGCGGCGTTGATGATGGCGTTGTACGGCGTGTACTTCCTGCGTCAGGCCCTGGGGATCGATCCCTACCTCGCCTTGCCTTTGATGGTGGCGGCCATGTTCGTGGCCGGCTACCTGCTGCAGCGGGGCGTGATCGAGCGGGCCAGTCACGGGAAGGACGAAAACATTCTTCTGGTCACCCTGGGCATTTCCATCGTGCTGGAGAACGTGGCGCTGCTGGCGTTTCGCTCCGACACGCGCACCATCGACACCGCCTACACCCTGAGCACGGTGCCGATTGCCGGCGCCATGATCGCCCTGCCCAAGGTGGTGGCCTTTGGCGGTGCGGTTCTGGCGTCGCTGGTGCTGCTGTGGATCATGGGTCGCACCGACCTGGGCCGCGCGATCCGTGCGGTGGCCAAGGAGAAACAGGGCGCGCGCCTCATGGGGATCAACGTGGAACATGTCTACGCCATGAGCTTCGGCATCGGCCTGGCCTGCCTGGGCGCGGCGGCGTGCTTCCTGCTGCCGGCCTATTACGTCAACCCGCAGGTGGGCAACGGCTTCGTGCTGGTGGCCTTCACCATCGTGGTACTGGGGGGCATGGGCAGCTTCGCGGGCGCGTTGCTCGGGGGCTTCCTGATTGGCGTGGTTGAGTCGCTCGGCGGCCTGTGGTTCGGTGAATCGCTGGGGCAGATCGGCATCTTCCTGATCTTCATCGCGGTGTTGCTGCTGCGCCCGCAGGGGTTGTTCGGGGCCAAGGTATGAAGCGTGATCTCTTGGCGATTGCGCTTTTCGCGCTCCTGGTGGCCTGCGTGCCCCTGGCCACGTCTTCTGGCGTGGTCCTCAATTTCGTGATGATGGTGCTCTATGGCGCCCTCATGGCCCAGGCCTGGAACCTCCTGGGCGGCTACGGCGGCCAGTTTTCCTTCGGCCATGCGCTCTTTTTCGGCACGGGCGCCTACGCGCAGGCCATCGCACAGATGCAGTGGGGCCTGAATCCCTGGCCGGCGCTGGCCCTGGCCATGGCGCTGTCGGCGGGTGTGGGCCTCTTCGTGGGCGCGCTTACGTTCCGCTACGGCCTCAAGGGCTCGTACTTCGCGCTCGTCACCCTGGCCTTTGCCGAGGTGTTCCGCGTGGTGGCCCTGTCGGTGCCCTTCACCGGCGCCGGGGTGGGCCTGATGCTGCCGCTGCAAGAAGGCGCCGGCAATATGCAGTTCGGCGGGCGCGCCGGCTTCATCTGGCTGGCGCTGGGCCTGCTGGTGCTGGCCCTGGTGCTCACCGCCTGGATCCGGCATTCGCGCTTTGGCGCCTGGTTGCAGGCGGTGCGTGACAACGAGGACGCGGCCCGTGCCCTCGGTGTTGATCCCTTCCGGGTGAAGCTGGGCGCCATTGGCCTGTCTGGCGGCCTCATGGGCGCGGCGGGCGCCTTCTATGTGCAGGTGTTCCAGTACATCGACCCCGCTATCGCCTACGGCTCGCATGCTTCGGTCGAGGCGCTGGTGGCAGCCATCGTCGGCGGCATGGGCTCGTTGTGGGGGCCGCTGCTGGGGGCGGCCACGCTGCACCTGCTGGCGGACCTCACGCGCAACCTCTTTGGCAACCTGCCCGGAATCAACATGATCATCTATGGCTGCGTGCTGGTGCTGATCGTGATGTTCGCGCCGCGTGGCGTGAGCGGCGTCGGCCGCTCTGTGGTGGCGGTCTGGCGCGCTCAAACAGGCCAGGACACCGGCCCCGACAAGCGCAAGGGGGAGGGCGCATGACCGACATGCTGCGCCTGACCGGCGTCTCCAAGTCCTTTGGCGGCCTGCGCGCGGTGCAGGACGTCAGTCTCACCCTGCCCCAGGGGCAGCTGTGCGCCCTCATCGGTCCCAACGGCGCGGGCAAGACCACGCTGTTCGCGCTGATGTCCGGCTTCTTGACGCCGGATGCCGGGCGCGTGCAATTGGAGGGTGTGGACATCACGGGTCAAGCGCCGCACCGCAACGCGCGACGCGGCATGACCCGCACCTTCCAGATCGTGCAGCCCTTCGCCGCGCAGACCGTGCGCGAGAACATTGCGGCAGGCGCCCACCTGCACTGCGCCGACCGGTCCGAGGCACTGGCCCAGGCCGAGGGCGTCGCGCGCCGGGTGGGCCTGGCCCCGCAGTTGGACAAACCGGCTGGCGACCTCACGGTGGCGGGCCGCAAGCGCCTGGAACTGGCGCGTGCCCTGGCCACCCGGCCCCGGCTGCTGCTGCTGGACGAAGTCCTGGCCGGCCTGAACCCGCAGGAAGTGAGCGAGATGCTGCCCGTCGTGCGCGGCATCGCCGACGAGGGTGTGACGGTGCTGATGATCGAGCACGTGATGCAGGCGGTCATGAACCTGGCCGCGCATGTCTGGGTGCTGGCCCAGGGTCAGCTGATCGCTGAGGGTGCGCCGCACGAGGTCACCCGCGATGCGCGCGTGATCGAAGCCTACCTGGGCCACGGCACGGCCAAGCGTCTGGCGGGCGCCACGGGTTCGTCAGGGGCGGGCGCATGACGGCAGCACGTCCCCTGCTGGAGGTGAAAGACCTGCGTAGCGGCTATGGCAGCGTCGAGATCCTGCGTGGCGTCAACCTGGTGGTGAATGCCGGCGAGATCGTGGCCCTGCTTGGAAGCAACGGCGCAGGCAAGTCCACCTTCAACAACACCCTGTCCGGCATCGTGCCCGCGCGCGCAGGCACCATCGCCTTCGACGGCCAGCCGCTGGCCGGTACCCACTACCGCGCGATCGTGCAGGCCGGCCTGATCCAGGTGCCCGAAGGTCGCCGGGTCTTTCCCAATCTGTCGGTGCTGGAGAACCTGGAGCTGGGCAGCTTCGCGCGGGCCCGCGAGCGTCGTGCACAGAATCTCGAGCGCGTGTTCGGCATCTTCCCGCGCCTGAAGGAACGTCTCACGCAGCTGGCCGGCACCATGAGCGGTGGCGAGCAGCAGATGCTGGCGATCGGCCGCGGCCTGATGGCCGAACCGCGCCTGTTGATCCTGGACGAGCCCTCGCTCGGTCTGTCGCCGCTGCTGGTCGAGGAGATGTTCGGCCTGATCTCGCAGCTGCACCAACAAGGCCTGTCCATTTTGCTGGTCGAACAAAACGTGGGTCAGTCGCTGGAGATCGCGCAGCGCGCTTACGTGATGGAAAACGGCGCCATCGAGTTTTCGGGCGTTCCCGCCGAGCTGCTGGCGAGCGATCGCCTGCGCCGGGCCTACCTGGGCATCTGAGCGAGCCCCGCGCCTTGGCCCACCGACCCATGACGACTGTGCCCATGACCCTGGCCCAGAAGCTGGTGGCCCGCGCCGCCGGGCGCGCGCATGTCACGCCGGGCGAGGTGGTCACCTGCGGGGTCGACCTGGCCATGTTCCATGACTCCTCGGGCCCGCGGCGCCTCAAGCCCATGCTCGACGACCTGGGCGCCAAGATCTGGGACCCTTCGCGGGTGGTGCTGGTGATGGACCACTACGTGCCCGAACGCGACGACGAGTCGCGGCGCATCGTGCGCATTGCCCGTGAGTGGGCGCGCGATGAACGCCTGCCCCATGTGTACGACAGCCAGGGCATCTGCCATGTGGTCGTGCCGCAGCACGGTCACATCCGTCCCGGCATGTTCTGCGTGGGCGGCGATTCGCACTCACCCACCGGCGGCGCTTTCGGGGCCTACATGTTCGGCATCGGAAGCACCGAGATGCTGGGCGTGGTGGTGACGGGCGAGATCTGGCTGCAGGTGCCGCGCACCCTGGCGATGGACTGGTCGGGCCGCCTGGCGCCGGGGGTGACCGCCAAGGACATGATGCTGCACCTGATCGCCCGCTTCGGCATGAATGGCGGCGCCTACCAGGCGGTGGAATTTTGCGGCGAGGCGGTACGCGCGCTGTCCATGAACGAGCGCATGACCCTGTCCAATATGAGCGCCGAGCTGGGCGCGCAGGCGGGGCTGGTCGCACCCGACGCGACCACGCTGGACTGGCTGCGCGCAGCGGGCGTCGATCCGACGTCGCTGGGTGATCTGACCTACTGGCGCACTGACGACGGCGCCCCTCAAGAGCGCCACACCTTTGACGCGTCCGCGCTGGTGCCGCAGGTGGCGGCGCCGCACAGCCCGGCCAACGCGGGCGATGTGACACGCCATGAAGGCACGGCCATCGACGTGGCCTACCTGGGCGCCTGCACGGGTGCCAAGATCGATGACCTGCGCGCAGCGGCATCCCTTTTGCGCGGGCGCCGAGCCGCCACGGGCGTGCGCCTGATCGTGGCGCCCGCCACGCAGCAGGACCAGGCCCAGGCCGAAAGCGAAGGGCTGATGCAGGTGCTGCGCGATGCCGGTGCCGAAGTCGGTGCCACATCCTGTGGCGCCTGTGCGGGCTACGGCGACTCGCTCTCGCAGGCGCGCAACGTCATTTCCAGCACCGCCCGCAATTTCCGTGGCCGCATGGGCTCGCCCGACACCGGCGTGTACCTGGCCTCGCCCTACACCGTGGCGGCGTCAGCGGTGGCCGGACGCATCTGCGATCCGCGCGAGATGGTGGCGGGGGTAGCAGCATGACCCGCTCGGCTACCGTCGATACGCATCGCGTCTGGCGCCTGGGCGCCGACATCGACACCGACGTCCTCGCACCTGGGGCCTACATGAAACTGGGTATCGAGGGCATTGCCCCGCACTGCTTGGAGGCGTTGCGCCCCGAATTCGCACGCGAGGTACGCGCGGGCGATGTGATCGCCGCCGGCCCGGGCTTTGGCATCGGGTCGTCTCGCGAGCAGGCAGCGGGTGCGCTGCGCCATCTGGGTGTGTCGGCGGTGATTGCGCCGTCCTACAGCGGCCTGTTTTTCCGAAATGCCTACAACTTGGGCCTGCTGCTCCTGACCTGCCCCCAGGCCGAGACCTTGGTCGAAGGCGACGCCGTGCGGCTGGACCTGCACACTGCCGGCGCGCCCGCCGTGGTGGCCGCCGATGGCCACCGCCTGGCGTGCGAGCCCGTCCCTGAATTCTTGCTGGCGATGGTGAACGCCGGCGGACTGTTCAACCTCTTGCGCCAACGCATTCCTTCCAAGACTCTGGAGACATCATGAGCAAACCCCTGTACGACCTGTTGATCAAGAACGTGCGCGTGGTCCGCCCGCATGGCAACGTGGTGCACGCAGGCGACATCGCCATCGCCAACGAGCGCGTGGTCAAGGTCGCACCCGGCATCGATGTGACCCAGGCCAAGAAGGTCTACGACGGCAAGGGTCGTCTGGCTTTCCCGGGAGTGGTCGACGCCCACATGCACAGCGGCATCTACTCGCCCTTGGACGAAGACGCGGTGACCGAGAGCAAGGCCGCAGCCATCGGTGGTGTGACCTCCAGCCTGAACTACTTTCGCACCGGCCAGTACTACCTGAACAAGGGCGGTCCCTACGCCAAGTTCTACCCCGAGGTGCTCAAGATTTCCAAAGGCCGCTTCCATGTGGACTACGGCTTCCACCTGGCGCCCATGGACCGCAAGCACATCGAGGAAATTCCGATGCTGATTGAAAAGCATGGCGTGTCCAGCTTCAAGATCTTCATGTTCTACGGATCGCACGGCCTGCATGGCGCCTCGAACTCGCAAAAGGAGTTCCTGATGATCGGCGAGGACGAGCGCTACGACCTGGCCCATTTCGAGTTCATCATGCGCGGCATCCAGGCCGCACGCGAACAGATGCCGGACAAGGCCCGCCAGATCTCGCTGTCCTTGCACTGCGAGACCGCTGAAATCATGACGGCCTACACCAAGCTGGTGGAAAAGGACAAGTCGCTCAAGGGCCTGGCCGCCTACAGCGCCTCGCGCCCACAGCACTCCGAGGGCCTGGCGGTGTTCATCGCCAGCTATCTGGCCAACGAGACCGCGCTGCCCAACATCAACCTGCTGCATCTGAGCTCGCGCAAGGCGGTGCAGGCCGCGATGATGATGGCCGACGTCTTCCCGCATATCGACTTCAAGCGCGAGGTCACCATCGGCCACCTCATGTTGGACATCACCTCCAAGGCGGCCGAACTGGCCAAGGTGAACCCGCCGATTCGCCCGCGCGAGGACGTCGAATTCCTCTGGCAGGCCCTGCTCGAAGGCGAACTCGATTGGGTGGTTTCTGACCATGCCTGCTGCCGCCAGGAGATGAAGGTTCCCAAGCGCTATTTCGGCAATATCTGGATGGCCAAGAGCGGCTTTGGTGGCTCCGAGTACCTGCTGCCTGCGCTCGTGTCCGAGGGCACGCGCCGCGGCATGGGCTACAACCACATGGCCCGCGTGCTGTCCTGGAACCCGGCGCAGCGCTATGGCCTGAACCACAAGGGCGATATCGCCGAGGGCTTTGATGCCGACGTGGTGCTGGTCGATCCGAACCGTACCTGGACCATCCACGCCAAGGACTCGCCGTCCACCCAGGGCTACACCCCCTTCGAGGGCCTGGAGCTGTCGGCGCATGTGGACGCCACCTTCCTGCGTGGCAACCTGATCAGCGAAAACGGGCAGGTCCTGGGCAAGCCGGGTGGCCAGTACCTGCATCGCCCGACGGCCTGATTCGAACGACGACCGTCCGCTCCGAGATGACCGTTCACGCCGACCCGCCTGACAGTGCGGCCGACGCGCCAAGCGTTCTGCCTGCGTCGCAGCGGGACGCCGACGCACCGCACGTACCCGTGGCCATCGTGGGCGCGGGGGCTTGCGGGCTCATGGCCGCCATTGCGCTGCGCGACGCGGGCATTGACTGCGTGCTGCTCGAGCGCGACGAGCGACCGGCCGGCTCCACCGCGCTGTCCTCGGGTTTCATCCCGGCGGCGGGCACCCAGGTGCAGCGCGCGGCGGGCATCACGGACAGCCCGCAGGGCTTCGCGCAGGACATCCAGGACAAGGCCAAGGGTCGTGCCGCCCCCCATCTCGTGACCGCCTACACCGAGGCCATCGCTGCGGCGCTGGATCGCCTCGCGCAGCGCCATGGCATCACGTTGCAGGTGCTGGACGGCTTCCTCTACCCCGGTCACAGCGCCCACCGCATGCACGCCACTCCGGAAAAGACCGGCGCTTCCCTCGTCGCGCAGCTGGAACGCGCGGCGCTGGCGGCGGGTGCGATGCTGCTCACGCAGGCCACAGTGCGCGAGCTCTATGTCGACGGAGCAGGGCGGGTGGCTGGCCTGGGCTTTCGTCGGCCCGACGGGCAGCGCGAGCAACTGGCCTGTGACTTCCTGGTGCTGGCCTGCAACGGCTTTGGCGGCAACGCGGAGATGGTCAGCGAACTCCTGCCTGAGATGCGTGGCGCCACCTTCGGTGGCCATGTGGGCAACGATGGCAGTGCCATCCAGTGGGGCCGCCAGCTTGGCGCGCGCCTCGCCGACCTCACGGGCTACCAGGGCCATGGCTCCTGGGTGGTGCCGCAGGGCATCCTCATGACCTGGGCGGTGATGGCCGAGGGCGGTATCCAGCTCAACGCGCAGGGCCAGCGTTTCCATGACGAGACCGAGGGCTACTCCGAGGCCTCGGTGCGCGTGTTGCAGCAGCCCGGGCAGGTCGCCTGGAATGTGTTTGACGACCGCTTGCTCGCGCTGGCCCGGACCTTCCCGGACTTTCAGCAGGCCGAAGGCGCCGGTGCGCTGCGCACCGCAGCCGACAAGCCCGCGCTGGCCCGCCTGATCGGGTGCGAGGTGCGCGCCCTCGATTCCGCCCTGGACCGCTTCGATCCGCCCTACCACGCGGTCAAGGTGACGGGCGCCTTGTTCCACACCCAGGGTGGCCTGGACATCGACGCGCAGTGCCGTGTCCTCGATGGCGAGGGACGGCCCCTTCCTAATCTGCTGGCTGCCGGCGGCGCCGCGCGCGGCGTCTCGGGCGACGCGGTCTGGGGCTACCTCTCCGGTAATGGCCTGCTCAGTGCGCTGGCTGGCGGCTGGATCGCGGCCCACACAGCGGCCCACACAGCGGCCCATGCGGCGGCGACTGCAGCAGCCTGCGCCGGCCAGGCGCGCTGAGCCCCTCGAACATCCCATGAACCTCAAGCAACGAATTTCAGAACCCCGCGTGCTCCTGGCGCCGGGCGTGTACGACGCCCTGAGCGCCCTGGTCGCCGAGCAAAGCGGCTTCGAGGCCTTGTACCTCTCGGGGGCGTCCATCGCGTACACCCGTCTGGGCCGCTCCGACATCGGCCTGACCACGCAGACCGAGGTGGCCGACACGTTGGCACGCATCACCGAGCGGGTGCGCCTGCCTGTGATCGTGGACGGCGACACCGGCTTTGGCAACGCGCTGAACACGCAGCGCACCGTGCGCGAATTCGAGCGTGCGGGCGCCGCCATGATCCAGCTGGAGGACCAGACCTTTCCCAAGCGCTGCGGCCATCTCGATGGCAAGGGTGTGGTGCCGGTGGACGAGATGTGCGGCAAATTGCGCGCGGCGCTGGATGCGCGACGCAGAGAGGGCACGCTGGTCCTGGCCCGCACCGACGCGGTGGCGGTGGAGGGCTTTGACGCCGCGATGGAGCGCGCCGAGCGTTACCTGGAAACCGGCGTCGATGCGCTCTTCATCGAGGCGGTGCGTACGCCGCAGCAGATGGACGCTGCCTGCGCGCGTTTTGCCCATCGTATCCCGATGCTGGCCAATATGGTGGAGGGCGGCAAGACGCCGGTTCAGTCGGCCGCCGAACTCGGGCGGCGTGGCTACCGCATCGTGATTTATCCTGGCGGTACGGCGCGGGCGGTGGCGCACACCCTGCAGCGCTATTACGCCCGCCTGCATGCCGATGGCACGACGACGGCCATGGCTGGCGAGATGCTGGATTTCGAGCGGCTCAACGCCTTGATCGGAACGCCTGAACTGATTGCTCAGGGCCGCCGCTATGAAGGTTCCGAAACCCCTTGACCATTCACGAGAAGAACTCCCATGCCCAAGGCCTACTGGATTACCCAATACCACGCCGTCCACGATGAAGCGGCCCTCGCGGCCTACGTCAAGCTAGCCGGGCCTGCGCTCACCGACGGGGGCGGCAAATTCATCGTGCGCGGCATCCCGCAGCTGGTGAAGGAAGCCGGCAAGCCGATGCGCGTTGTGGTCGTCGAGTTCGAGAGCGTGGCGGCGGCGCAGGCGGCCTACCAGAGCGAGGGTTATCAGGCGGCGCTGGCCGCCCTGGGGCCAAACGCGGTGGTGCGCGACATCCGGATCGTCGAGGGCGTCTGAGCCCGGGACGGTTTCCTCAGGGCTCGTGTCAGTGCCAGAGCCGGCGCGGCATGGGTGGCGCCCGGCGGGCGCGCGCCGCGTTGAGGAACAGACAATAAATGCTCGCCAGGCGCAGCCCGATCAGGGCCGTCATGGCCTGTGTGGGCGCTTCGTTCAGAAACTGGTAGACGTTCAGGTAGTCCATGACCAGGGTGATGAGGGCAGCCGAGAAAAAGCCGATGGCGACCTTCTCGAAGTGCCAGTCACGCAGGTAGGCGTACAGGTACACGCAGGCGGCAAACAGCAGAAACCAGCCCCGCTGGTGGAAGTAGCGGGCCATCTCGCCCTCGCCGCGTGCGGCGAGGTTGTAGTTGCTGGCGGCGATGTCCGGAAAGAGCAGCAGCTTCACCGCATAGGCCAGCACCACGGCCAACAGGAACAGCATCCGGTACTTGAACCCGCGGTCGACCTGCTCCGCGCCGGGCGCGTGCCAGGTGGACAGTGTGTCCAGTTCTTCCTGCGAGAGCAGTGGTGCGTTCTTTTCCATGCCGATCGGCGGGCGAAGCCTGTGATGAATGGATATTAAAGTTTAATTAAATTCCACATCAACAATTGTTTCTTATTGTTTTTATTTGCATGAACACGCCAGACAAGGCCTGCGTTATGGCGCGGTTTTTGCGAATCAACCCGTGACCAATCGGAAGTTGGTGCGGGTTTGTCCCGGCTAGGGGTTAAGCTCGTGCCTGTATACGATTTGGCAAAACTTTGTATACACATTTTCAGGAGCCCAAAATGACCGCGCCAGACACCCCCATCACCACCGCAACCACCGCCTCGGCTTCGTCCCGCCGCACCTTTGTGCAGGGTCTGGGCCTGGCCCTCGCGGGCGCCGGCAGCCTGCCCGCCCTGGCGCAGACCAACGAAGTCAAGGTCGGCTTTCTGCTGCCCCTGACCGGTTCCTTCGCCGAGTCCGGCCAGTTGATCAAGATGGCCGTCGAGATGGCCATCGAAGAGATCAACGCCAGCGGCGGCATCAAGTCTCTAAAGGGCGCCAAGCTGGTAGGCGTGTTCGGCAACTCCACCAGCGTGGACGAAGCCAACACCGAAACCAACCGCATGATCTCGCGCGACAAGGTCTCGGCCATCGTCGGTGCGTATTCCTCGGGCGCCACCATCTCCAGTACCGTGATCGCCGAGCGCAACAAGGTGCCGTACCTGGTGCCCAACGCCCTGGCCGACGAGATCACCTCGCGCGGCCTGAAGTTCGTGTTCAAGACCGTGCCGCACTTCTCGCAGTACGCGATCAACTCCGGCGAGCTGGTGCGCCAGCTCAGTGGTGGCCAGGCCAAGACCTTCGCCCTGGTGCGCGAGAACAACTTCTTCGGCAACGTGGTGTCCCGCGAGTTCACCAAGCACATGCCGACCTTCGACCTGAAGATGACGAAGGACAACGTCTTCCCGACCAACCCCACCACCTTCGAGGACGTGATCCTGTCCCTCAAGCGTGACAACCCCGATGTGGTCTTCGCCGCCGGCGAGCCGTCCTCCATCACCCTCCTGTTCAAGCAGCTGGCCGAACTGAAGTACTGGCCCAAGATGGGATGGGTGGGCCTGGGCGGCGGCTACACCAACCCCACCACCTGGTCCAACCTGGGCAAGCTCGGTGACGGCGTGATCGTGATCAACGACTGGTTCCCCGACATGAAGCTGCCTGGCTCCAAGGAGACCAACGACCGCTTCAAGAAGCGTTCGGGCGGCAAGGACATGCTGGGTAACGCCAACACCACCTACGCCGGCGTCCACATCCTGCGCGCCGCGCTGGAAAAGGCCGCGTCCACCGACGGCACCGCCATCCGCGACGCACTGGCCGGCCTGGACCTGGTCCTGGGCCCGCAGACCTTCATGTACGAGCGCGTGAAGTTCGACAACACCGGCTTCATGCCCCGCACCACCATGGTCGCGGCGCAGGTCACCTCCGGGGGTTCCAAGGTGATCTGGCCCTCGGCCTATCAGACCACCAAGCCGGTCTGGCCCGTCACCCGCTGACAGGTCCCCGCGCGGCGGCGCGCGTGCACCGCGCACCGCCGTCGTGCCCCGGCACCAGGAAGGTGCTGCGGGCGCACCCGTGCCGCTTTCACTGAAGGTTCCACTTGTCCCTTGATGTTGTTCTCCAGGCCGTCCTGCTCGGGCTGCTGCAGGGGGGCGTGTACGCGCTCGTCGCGTGCGGCCTGACCCTGATCTACGGTGTGATGAAGATCGTCAACTTCGCCCACGCCGAATTCCTCACGCTGGGCATGTACCTGGCGATGACTGCCTTCCACCTGGGCGCCTCGCCCTATGCGGTGGCGGTCCTGATCTTCGCGCTGGTGGCGATCCTGGGCGCAGGCCTGCAAAGCCTGTTGATTCGCCCGGCGCTGGTGCATCCGCAGATCAACCAGATGCTGATCACCATCGGTCTGTCCACCATGATGATCGGCGCGATGCAGTTGATCTGGGGGCCGAACAACCAGGTGCTCAAGCTCGAATGGAGCGGCGAAGCCCTTGAGGTCTGGGGCGTGCGCCTGACCTATGTGCGCGTGATCTCCTTCGTCGCGGCGGCCGCCATGGCGGCTGCGGCCTGGTGGTTCCTCAAGCACACCCGCACCGGCATGGCCATGCGCGCTGCGTCGCAGAATCCGCAGGCCGCGCGTCTCATGGGGATCGACGTGATGAAGGTGAACATGATCACCTTCGGTGTGGGCACCGGCCTGGCCGCCTTGGCGGGCGTGCTGATCGCTCCGGCCTTCTTTGCCAATCCCACCTTCGGCACTGACTACTTCATCCTGCCTGCCTTCGTGATCGTGGTGCTGGGCACCATGGGCAATTTCGCGGGCGCGCTGATCGGCGGCCTGATCATCGGCGTGGCCGAAGGCCTGGGCGGCTTGTTGCTCGGGCCGGCACTGCGCCAGCTGGTCAGCCTGCTGCTGTTCGTCGTCGTGCTGCTGTTCCTGCCCAAGGGCCTCTTCAAGGGCAAGGTGTCATGAAGAAATTCCTTTCCGAATGGACCAACTGGCAGGTCGTCGTGGCCCTGGCCTTCGTCATGGCCTGCGGCGTGGGCGGCAGCTTCGTGCAGTCCGATTACTTCCTGCAGGTGATGGTGCTGGCCGCAATCTATGCCGCCATCGGCACTGCCTGGTCGATCGCGGGGGGTCTGTCGGGGCTGCTGCTTCTGGGGTACATCAGCTTCTTTGGCGCGGGCGCTTACCTGGACGGACTGCTGTTTACCAAGGCGGGCGTCAATCCCTGGCTCTGCATCGTGCTGTCCTTTTTCTCGGCGGCACTTCTGGCCTGGCTGATCTCGCTGGTGACGCTGCGCTTTGGCCTCGCCGAAGACTACTTCGCGATGTTCACCGTGGCCCTGTCGCAGGTGCTGAAATACATCCTGCTCAATTGGGACTACGCGGGCGGGGCCACCGGCATCTACCTCACGGTGGTGGAAGACAACTTCTGGACCCTCAGCTTCATTGATCGCAAGCCTTACCTCTATATCGCCTTGGTGATGCTGGCGGTGGTGATCCTGGTCAATTACGCGGTGCAGAAATCGCGCCTGGGCTACTACCTGGCCGCGGTGCGCGAGAACGACCAGGCGGCCGAGGCCCTGGGCATCAATATCCGCAAGGTCAAGACGCAGGCCATGATCATCAGCGGTGGCCTGGCGGGCAGCATCGGCGCGTTCTACACGCAGTTCGCCACCTTCATCGACCCCAAGCAGGTGTTCAGCCTGGCCACCAACTTCGAGATGCTGCTGGGGCCGGTGCTCGGTGGGCGCCTGTCCATCATCGGGCCGGTGTTCGGTGCATCGTTTCTCAAGCCGACGCAGGATTTTCTGCGAGGCTGGATGGGGGGAGATGCCGACGCCCTGTATCTGATTCTTTATGGCGGCGTGCTGGCCATCGGCATCCTGCTGCTGCCCAAGGGCGTCGCCCACTATGTGCAGATGTGGCATCGCCGGCGCTATGCGTCGGGTGGCGCAGGAGACGCAAAATGAGCCAGGACCTGCTGGTCGTCAAGAACCTGGTCAAGCGATTTGGCGGCCTGACCGCGGTGGACCATGTGAGCTTCGAGGTGGCGCCCGGGCGCATCCTGGGCGTGATCGGGCCCAACGGCTCGGGCAAGACCACGCTCTTTGCCAACGTCTCGGGCTTTCAGACCCCGGAGGAGGGCGAGGTGATCTTTAACGGGCAGCCGATCACCGGCCTGCGCCCTTCCGAGATCTGCTCGCGCGGCATCGCCCGCACCTTCCAGATCGTGCAGCCGTTTGCGGGCCTGAGCGTCTTCGACAACGTGGTCACCGGCGCCTTGCGCGGCGGCCGCACGCAGCTGGATGAAGCCAAGGAGCGCGCCGCGCAGGTGATCGCGCTGTGCGGTCTGACCCCCGTGTCCAGCCAGTTGGCGGGCGCCTTGCCCATCGCCGGTCGCAAGCGCCTGGAGGTAGCGCGTGCCCTGGCCACCCAGCCCAAGCTGCTGCTGCTCGATGAAGTGATGGCCGGCCTGCGCCCGACCGAGGTGGATCAGGCCGTCGAACTGGTGTTTGCGATCCGCGACAGCGGCATCACCGTGATCCTGGTCGAACACCTGATGCGGGCCGTGATGGCCCTGTGCGAGGAATTGATGGTGCTGCAGCAAGGCAAGCTGATCGCTCGTGGCGAACCGCGTGCCGTCTGCGACCTGCCTGAGGTGGTGCGCGCCTATTTCGGCGAGAGCGCCAAGGCTGCGGCCTGAGGACACGAGACGATGCTTGAAATCCGTAATTTGCAGGCCCGCTACGGCGAGATGACCGCCCTGTGGGGCGTGGACCTGCACATCGCCCAGGGCGAGTTCGTGGCCGTGGTCGGCCCCAACGGCGCGGGCAAATCCACCCTGATCAACGCGATCTCGGGCCTGGTCGATGTGCCCGAGGGCGAGGTGCGCTTTGATGGCCAGGTGATTCCAGCCAGCGCCGAGGCGCGCGTGCGGGCCGGCATCATCCAGTGCCCCGAGGGGCGCAAGCTCTTTCCCGAGATGACGGTCGAAGAGAACCTGATGATCGGCGCCTACGCGCGGTCCGACCGCGACGCAGTGGCCCGCGACCTGGAGGCCATGTTCCTGCAGTTCCCCATCCTGCGCGAGCGGCGCCAGCAGATCGCCAGCACCATGTCGGGCGGGCAGCAGCAGATGGTCGCCATTGGCCGCGCCCTCATGGCCAAGCCGCGCCTGTTGATGCTGGACGAACCCTCATTGGGCCTGGCGCCTATCGTGGTGAACGAGGTGTTCGAGCTGCTCCAGCGCATTCACCACGAGGGCATGACCATCCTGCTGGTCGAACAGAACGTGGTGCAGACGCTGGAGATTGCCGATCGCGCCTATGTGCTGGAAAACGGCCGCATCGGCCTGGAAGGTCCGGCGCGCGAGGTGCTGGAGAACCCGCACATGAAGGCGGCGTACCTGGGGCATTGACCGGGCGCCCTCGCCCCGGCTCTCTACGTACCGACCATGAACACATCTTCCAGCGCTGCTGCGGATTCCGTGGCCGCCATCCGGGCTGCGGTTGCGGCACTCGGGGCGCAATTCAATTCGGCCGTCCTGCTGGCGACACGCGACATCTATCGCCCTCACATCCGGGCTCTCCCCAGGACGATGTGGGCGCGACCCTGCTGTCGTTCTTTCGGGCCCATCTCTAGGCGCGGCAAGCCGGGGGCAGGGTAACAATTCGGTCTAGATCGCTTCCATCCCCATCAACCGTTGCTAAGGTCACCCCTGCGTGTCGTCCCAACGCAGTATCCGCATCTTCCTCTCCAGTACCTTCCGCGACTTTGGTGAAGAGCGCGACCT
>JBEEIS010000042.1:0-6764 GCA_041169755.1 Pseudomonadota bacterium
CCAATGATCGCCACCACGATCATCAGTTCGATCAAGGTGAAGCCTTGTTGCAGACGTCGTTTCATAAATCCTCCGTTTTTCCCTGTTTGATGAATTCGGTTGACATCCACAACTGCTCCGCCAACTGCCGAAGAATATCAAATCGTTCTTTTGATTTACATCAAGCGCCACCCTCGCGCACGCCGTCCGTCATGTTGCGTCAGCTGGCGTCACGCCATCCCACCGAGGGTCCAGGGGCCGGCCTTGCAGGGCGGTCATGCGCTGCGCGTACAGCGCCCACAGCGTCGACGGCACGACCGGTGCCTGCGCAAGGCTGGCCAGCAGCCGCTCGCACGAAGCCATGTCCTGCGCCCGGTACGCCTTGAGGAAAGCTGACCAGGTCCGAAGTGCCTCGGTGTCGACCTGTTCCCGCTGCAGGTCCCAGGGTGGGACCGTGTACACCGATACGGCATGCGCCCGCCCCCTCGGACGAATTCGGTCCAGCTCCTGCCAGGTCACCTGCGGCACCGCGCGCTGCGTCGCCTCACCCGCAACCACGGTCACGCCGTACCGCACCGACCACCGCTCCAGCCGCGCCGCGAAGTTCACCGCCTCGCCCACCACGGTGTAGGCGCGGCGCGCGGGCGGCCCCATGTCCCCCACGCACACGGCCCCCGTGTTCAGGCCGATCCCTACCTCGATCGCGGGCAGCCCTTGCTGCAGGTGACGGGCATTGATTGCGCGCACCGCCTGCGACACCTCCAGGGCCGCCACCACCGCCCGATGGGCATGATCGGGCTGGTCCACGGGCGCGCCCCAGAAGGCCATCACGCAGTCGCCGATGTACTTGTCGACGGTACCGCCATGCCGGCCGATCACCTGCGAGAGCTCGCCCAGGACGCCCTGCAGCAGCGCCTGTAGCGCCGGCGGATCCAGCACTTCCGAAAGCCGCGTGAAGCCCCGGATGTCGCAGAACATCACCGTGAGCTCGCGGCGCACGGCCTGCACATCGGGTTCAGGGCCGTCGGCCAGCATCTCCTGCGCCAACTCGGGAGAGACCTCCGCGCCAAACACGCGGGCCAGCGCCTGACGCCGGCGGCGCTCCTGCACCACCCCGTAGCCCAGGCTTAACACGAAGCTAGCCGTCGCCATCAACAGCGCGGGCGCCAGGGGCAGAGTCAGGTCCGCCATCACCGCCAACCAGACGTTCAGCCCCACGATGGCGACCATCACAACCACGAACAGCACGATACCCCGGACCACGGACAGCGCTGGCAGGCCAAGGGCCAGCAAGAACCCCGCACCGATCAGCACCAGCAGTCCGTAGCCCGAGGCGTAATCGGGCCGCACCGGCAGGCGGCCGTCGATCAGGCCGGACAACAAGGTCGCATGCACCTCAATGGCAGGGTAGTGGGCGCCCACCGGTGTGGCCAAGCGCGCGTCCAGACCCGCTGCGGTCGCGCCCACCAGCACCAGCTGCCCCTGCAGACTGCTGGCGGGCAGCCGACCCGCCAGCAGGTCAGCCGCCGACACATAGCGGAACGAGCCCCCCGCAGCACCGCCGGGCCCGCGAAACGGCAGGCGCGCAGTCACCCCCTCGGACACCGGGATCGATACGGTGCTGGCGCCCGATGAGAGGACCAGTCGCTCCAGGCCATGGAACCGCGCCGGGAACCCCGCTTGCGCAAACCCGGGCTCGATCGGCGGGAGCCCCAGCAGCACTCGGTACATGGCCAGGGCCAGGGCCTCGTGGTAGTGCCCCTCGAACTGCGCCAGCAAGGGCACCGCGCGCACCAGGCCGTCGGGGTCGGTATGGGGCTCCAGGAAACCGGCGGCGGGCGCCGCCTGCGCGAGGCGGCCAATGTTCGCGCTGTAGCCGGACCATGGGGTCACCTTCACGGCATGGCCGCGCAGGCTGTCTGCAGTCAGCACGGGCGCGGGCAGCACGCCCGCGGTGTGGCCGGGCGCTTCACGGGTGAGGTGGTAAGACAAGACCACCGGGCGGTCACGCAAGGACTCGGCGAACCGGCCGTCATGGTCCAGGCGGGGGGCCAAGGCGCGCAGCTGCTGCGCGTAGGCCGGGACGCCGCGCAGCTCTTGGTCGGCCAGTTGGCGCAGGCGGGCCAGGCCCGAGCTGTCGTCGGGCGCGTCGAACACCCGCCCAAAGCCGAGCAGGGCCACCTCCTGGCGGTCGAACAGTTCGTCCACCAGGCGCGCCAGCTGATCGCGCGGCCAGGGCCAGCGCCCGACCTCGGCCAGGCTGCGGTCGTCGATGTCGACGATGACGATCCGGGTATCCAGCGTGCGCGGCAGCGTCAGGCGGGTTCGGGTGTCCTGCAACAAGGCGTCGAGCCGCTCAAGCCCCTGCCAGCCCCCGCCCACGCTCGCGTGGAGCAGCACCCAGGCCAGGGGCAGCAGGGCCAGGAGGATGCGAGGCAGGCGACGGGCGCCGGGAACAAGCAGGGCGGGCATCGAGCGCCCCAAGCTAGCAGGGCCCGCCGGCGGGGACAAGCAATGCGTCCCGGCGGGATGACCGCCAAGCCCGCGCCCGTCCCGCAGGGCGCGGTGCGGACCGCGTCAGGCGGCTTCGGGCGGGGCGCTGCGGCGGTAGATCACCTTGCCGATGAACAGCACGACCAAGGCACCGGCTGCAGCCGCGCTGTACTCCCAGGCCTTGACGTCGGGCAGGTAGGGCTTGGCCGCCGGGTCGGTGTAGGCCATCTGGCCGGCGATCCAGCCCAGCAGCATGCCGCCGGCGGTGATGATCCAGGGGAAGCGGTCCATCAGCTTCAGCACGATCTGGCTGCCCGCCACGATGATGGGAATGCTCACCAGCAGGCCGAAGATCACCAGGGGCAGCTGGTGGCTGCCCGCGCTCTCGGCGGCGCCGGCAATGGCCAGCACGTTGTCCACGCTCATGACCAGGTCGGCCACGATCACGGTCTTGACTGCACCCCAGAGCTTGTCCGAGGCGTTGATGTTGCCGTGCTCTTCCTCCTCCTGGGGGGCGAGCAGCTTCACGCCGATCCAGAGCAGCAGCAGGGCGCCGACCAGCTTCAGGTAGGGCACGGTCAGCAGGGCCAGGGCGAAGGCGATGAGGATGACGCGCAGGCCGATGGCACCGGCGGTGCCGTAGATGATGCCCAGGCGCCGCTGCTTGGGCGGCAGGCCACGGCAGGCCAGCGCGATGACGACGGCGTTGTCGCCGCCCAGCAAGATGTCGATAAGGATAATCTGGCCGACGGCGATCCAGAACGAGGCGGTGGTCAATGCTTCCATGGTGGGGCGGGGGCACGGGCCCGAAGGTCTGGGCTGTAAAGAAACGAAAGGGCCGATTGTCCACGAAGACAAGCGGCCCTTCATTGCGCGGGCCTGTGGGCCCGGGCAAACCCGGAGAACAGGGTTTACAGGAGCGCCTTGAGCAGGCGGCCCATCTCCGAGGGATTGCGCGTCACCTTAAAGCCGCACTCTTCCATGACCGCGAGCTTGGCATCCGCCGTGTCGGCGCCGCCGGAGATCAGCGCGCCGGCATGGCCCATGCGCTTGCCGGGGGGCGCGGTGACGCCCGCGATGAAGCCGACCACCGGCTTTTTCATGTTCGCCTTGCACCAGCGGGCGGCGTCCGCCTCATCGGGGCCGCCGATCTCGCCGATCATGATGACAGCGTCGGTATCGGGGTCGTTGTTGAAGGCCTGCATCACGTCGATGTGCTTCAAGCCGTTGATCGGGTCGCCGCCGATGCCCACGGCACTGGACTGGCCGATGCCCAGCTCGGTGAGCTGCGCCACAGCCTCATAGGTCAGCGTGCCCGAGCGGGACACCACGCCGATGCGGCCCTTCTTGTGGATATGGCCCGGCATGATGCCGATCTTGATTTCGTCGGGGGTGATCAGGCCCGGGCAGTTGGGGCCCAGCAGCAGAGTGCGCTTGCCGCCGGCAGCTTCCTTGGCCTTCATCTTGTTGCGCACTTCGAGCATGTCCTTGACCGGAATGCCTTCGGTGATGCAGATCGCCAGGTCCAGGTCGGCCTCGACGGCTTCCCAGATCGCGGCAGCCGCGCCTGCGGGCGGCACGTAGATCACGGAGACGGTGGCGCCGGTCTGCGAGGCGGCTTCCTTGACCGAGGCGTAGATCGGGATGTTGAAGATCTTCTCGCCGGCCTTCTTGGGGTTCACGCCGGCGACGAAGCAGTTCTTGCCGTTGGCGTATTCCTGGCACTTCTCGGTGTGGAACTGGCCGGTCTTGCCGGTGATGCCCTGGGTGATGACCTTGGTGTCTTTGTTGATGTAGATCGACATGTGGATTCCTTCAGGGCTTACTTGACGGCGGCCACGACTTTTTGCGCGGCTTCGGCCATGGTGTCGGCGCTGATGATCGGCAGACCCGATTCGGCCAGCATCTTCTTGCCCAACTCCTCGTTGGTGCCCTTCATGCGCACGACCAGCGGCACAGACAGGTTCACCGCCTTGCAGGCGGTGATGACGCCGGTGGCGATGGTGTCGCACTTCATGATGCCGCCGAAGATGTTGACCAGAATGGCCTTGACCTTCTTGTTCTTCAGCATGATCTTGAAGGCCTCCGTCACCTTCTCGGGGGTAGCGCCGCCGCCCACGTCCAGGAAGTTGGCCGGCTCGGCGCCGAACAGCTTGATGGTGTCCATGGTGGCCATGGCCAGGCCCGCGCCGTTGACCAGGCAGCCGATGTTGCCGTCCAGGCTGATGTAGGCCAGGTCGAACTTGGAGGCCTCGATCTCGGCGGGATCCTCTTCGTCCAGATCGCGCAGCGCGACGATGTCGGGGTGGCGGAACAGGGCGTTGGCGTCGAAGTTGAACTTGGCGTCCAGGGCGATGATGTTGCCCTTGGAATCGCGATTCAGGGGGTTGATCTCAACCAGTGACGCGTCGGTCTCCATGTAGCAGGTGTAGAGCTTCTGGCAGACATCGATGAACTGGGCGACGGAGTCCGCCGGCATGCCCACGCCCTTGGCGATCTGCTCGCCCTGGGCCTGTGTGAGGCCCGCCAGGGGATCGACGAACACGGTGATGATCTTCTCGGGCGTGGAATGGGCCACTTCCTCGATGTCCATGCCGCCTTCACTAGAGGCGATGAAGGCGACCTTCTGCGTGGCACGGTCGGTGACCACAGACAGGTAGTACTCCTTCTGGATGTCGGCGCCATCTTCGATGTACAGGCGGCGCACCTTCTGGCCCTCGGGGCCGGTCTGGTGAGTCTTGAGCTGCATGCCCAGGATCTGGCCGGCCAGGTCCTTGACCTGGTCGATGCTCTTGGCCACCTTCACCCCGCCGCCCTTGCCCCGGCCACCTGCGTGGATCTGGGCCTTGACCACCCACACCGGACCGCCAAGCTTCTGTGCGGCTTCCACCGCTTCCTGGACCGTGAAAGCGGGAATGCCGCGCGGGACGGGCACGCCAAAGCTGCGCAAGATCTCCTTGCCTTGGTACTCGTGGATCTTCATGAGGGGGTCTCTCTTGAGAAACTTGTCAGGGGTACCCGGCAGGGTCTGAACGCCGGGCATCGGGTGCCGGATAGCAGCCGACGACTGTATCATGCTGCACAGCACCAATCTTGCGCGGCCGATCTTCCGTGGCGCTTACACGGCGTCGCCCTTTCACGAGCCTAGTCATGCCCAAAGTATTCATCGACGGCGAAGCCGGGACCACCGGCCTGCAGATCCGGGAACGCCTCGCGCACATGCCCGCGATCGAGGTGGTGAGCATCGACCCGGCCCGCCGCAAGGACCCACAGGCCAAGCACGAGCTGATGGCGGGTGTCGATCTGGTGATCCTGTGCCTGCATGACGACGCGGCGCGCGAGTCGGCGGCCATGGTCGACGCGATCGAGCGCGCACAGGGACGCGGGCCGCGGATCATCGACGCCTCCACCGCGCATCGCACCGCCGAGGGCTGGGTGTATGGCTTTCCGGAACTGGCGGCCGGCCAGGCCGAGGCGGTGCGCGCCGCGCGGCGCGTGAGCAACCCCGGCTGCTATGCCACCGGCGCCATCGCGATCCTGCGGCCGCTGGTCGATGCGGGTCTGGTGCCGCGCGACTTTCCGCTGGCCCTGCCTTCGGTGTCGGGCTATTCGGGGGGTGGCCGCTCCATGATCGAGGACTACGAGGCGGGCCGCGCACCTGCCTTCGAACTCTATGGTCTGGGCCTGGCGCACAAGCACTTGCCGGAGATCATGAAATACACCGGCCTCACGCGCCGGCCGATCTTCACGCCTTCGGTGGGCAACTTCCGCCAGGGCATGCTGGTGCAGTTGCCGCTGCACCTGGACCTGCTGCCGGGACAGCCTTCGGCGCAGGACCTGCACGCGGCGCTGGCCCGGCGCTACGCCGGCAGCGAGTGGGTGACGGTGGAGCCGGCCACCGACAGCGGCAAGCTCGACGCGCTGGCTCTGGCCGATACGAACCAGATGGAACTGCGCGTGTTCCACAACACCGACTACCACCACGCGGTGGTGGTGGCGCGTCTGGACAACCTGGGCAAGGGCGCCAGCGGGGCAGCAGTGCAGAACCTGAAATTGATGCTGGGCGTCTGAGCCGGCCTCAGCCCTCGTCGTCGAAGCCACCCGCCAGCACACGGCGGATCACCTCACCACCAAACCCGCGCGCGGCCAGGAAACGTGACTGCTTGGCGCAAGTGGCCGCGTCGTGAGGGAGGGCGTCGAACTTGCGTCGCCAGACCTCACGTGCGCGCTCGAGCTCTGTGCCCTTGAGGCGCTGCAGGGCCTCGGTGACGAGCGCTGCGTCCAGGCCCTTG
>JBEEIS010000043.1:0-31633 GCA_041169755.1 Pseudomonadota bacterium
CGGTCTAGATCGCTTCCATCCCCATCAACCGTTGCTAAGGTCACCCCTGCGTGTCGTCCCAACGCAGTATCCGCATCTTCCTCTCCAGTACCTTCCGCGACTTTGGTGAAGAGCGCGACCTGCTGGTGCGACGGGTCTTCCCCGCGCTGCGCGCGAAGCTGCGTGAGCGCTTCGTCGAACTGGTGGACGTGGACCTGCGCTGGGGCATCACCGTACAACAGGCCGAGCGCGGCGAGGTGCTGCCGATTTGTCTGTCCGAGATAGA
Source organism: Pseudomonadota bacterium (assembly GCA_041169755.1). Lineage (GTDB taxonomy): Bacteria > Pseudomonadota > Gammaproteobacteria > Burkholderiales > Burkholderiaceae_C > Ramlibacter. Next base: position 266 of record JBEEIS010000043.1, read on the forward strand.
CAGGGCACGGCCCTATTTCATAGGCATGCTGGGCGAGCGCTATGGCTGGATCCCGCCACCCGAGGGCTATGCCCTCGACCTCGTCGAGCGCCAGCCCTGGTTGAAGAAGCACCAGGGTGGCAAGAGTGTGACCGAACTGGAGATCCTCCACGGGGTCCTGAACAACCGGCGGATGAAGGGCCGCGCCTTCTTCTACTTCCGCGCACCCTCGTACTCGCAGGCCAAGGGCGGCGACTATATGCCCGTCTCGCGCGAGGACCGTCAGCGGCAATCGGACCTCAAGCGCCGCATCCGTGCGAGCGGTCTCCCCGTCACGGGCTACCGCGACCCGCAGGCACTGGCTCGTCGGCTCGAACACGACCTGTGGACCCTGCTCGATGCCGAGTTTCCGGTGTCCTCAGTGCCCGACGCCTTCGAGCGCGAAGCGATGCGCCACGAAGCCTATGCGACACCCCGCCGTCGGCTTTACCTGGGTGGCGAGCGTTACCAGGCGGCACTGGACCAGGCACTGGTGGCCAGCGAAGCCCGCATCCTGGTCGAAGGCGCCTCCGGTGGTGGCAAGAGCGCGCTGCTCGCAAATTTCTTCGAGGGTTGGCGCAAGCGCTACCCGCGCCACCTGGTGCACGAGCACTACTTAGGCGCCAGCGCCGACGCGGCCGCGCCCCACGCGATGGTGCGCCGGCTGATCGAACGGATCCAGCGCACCACCGGCAGCCAGGAGCTGGTCGCCGACGATCCGCAGGCCCTGATGGAGAGCCTGCCGCTGTGGCTGGGAGTGGCCAGTGCCTGGGCGCGCAAGCGCCGCACGCGCGTGATCATCGTGCTCGACGCCCTGAATAACCTGCGCGAGCAGCAGGACCTGCGCTGGTGGCCGGACTTCTTGCCGCAAGGCGTGACGATCGTCGTCTCGTGCCTGCCCGGGGTGGTGCTGCAGGCGCTGCAAGCGCGGGATATCTCCGGCACTCGGTGGCGACGGATCACCGTCAAGCCCCTCGGGGCCGGTGATCGCCGTACCCTGCTCACGGCCTATCTGGCCCGCTACAACAAGGTCCTGCAGCGTGACCTGGCGGCGAGGGTACTGGCCCACCCGCTGGCGGGCAATCCGCTGTTCCTGCGTACGCTGGCCGAGGAATTGCGCCTGTTTGGGGTGCACGAGCAACTGACAGAGCGGCTGTCGCACTATCTGGAAAGCCAGACCGTCGACGACCTCTTCGAGCGCGTGCTGGCGCGGGTGGAGGGCGACTGCGGCACGCGCGCTGTGCGCACCGTCATGACGGCGCTGTGGGCCAGCCGCGCCGGCCTGACCGAGAAAGAGATCCTGGACTTCGCCCGACTCAAGCCCGCGCACTGGGCCCCGATACGCCATGCGCTGGATGATTCGCTGCTGGACGCCGGCGGGCGCATCACCTTCGCCCACGACTACCTGCGCATCGCCGTGGGGGACCGCTACCTCGCGGGTGACGGTCAGGTACATGCGGTGCACCGGGCCCTGGCTCGCTGGTTCAGCCACCAGCCCGCCGACGCGCGACGTGCGGAGGAAGAGCCGTGGCAATGGCGGGCGGCGGGCGACTGGCGGAGGCTGCGCCTTTGCCTGGCCGACCCGCACCTTTTCGACGTCCTGCAAGCCCAGCGTCCTAAGCCCGAAATCCTCGGCTACTGGAATGCGGTCGAAGGAGCGCTGGGCATCGAACTGAACGACACGGGCATCCGCGTCGCCCAGGCCTGGCATCGGGTCGACTCCAGTGCGACCCGCACCCGCCTGCTCGCGCGATGGGGCAAGTTCCTGGCCTATGGCAGCCGGTACCGAGCGGCGGACCGTGTGTTTCCCATCGTCGCAGCACGGATCCGTGGCACCCGCATGGATCCCGCGTGGCATGAGGAATTCCTGATGGAACAAGCTGCGCTGCACACCGCCATGTCACGCTACGCGGAGGCTGAGGCCATCCATCGGAGCGTGCTGGCGACCCGTACGAAGCGGCTCGGTCCGAAGCACCGCCTCACCGCTGAAACCATGCAATTCATGGTGGCCACCTTTTATGAACAGGGACAGCACACGCAGGCCCTGGAGCTGGCGCCACGAGTCATTGAGGCGTTTCGGGCATCGCTCGGCCCTAGCCACCTGCAGACTCTCAATGCCATCAACAACCTCGCGAACATCCGTATCGAGCTAGGGCAGTTCCAGCAGGCGATCGACATGCACCGGGAGGTCCTGCGCCTGCGCAAATCGACCAGCGGATCCGCCGGACCCGAATACGCCCAGACCCTGAACAACCTCGCGCGGGCGCTGGGCGACAGCGGCCAACTCCAGGAGGCCGAGCGCTGCTACCGCGACTCGATCCAGGCCTATGAAGACGCGCTCGGCCCCCAGAGTGCCGACATACTTAAGCCGGTGAGCAACCTGGGCTTGCTGCTCACGAACTTCCAGAGTGGCCCCGAGGGACTGGCGCTGCAAAGGCGGGCCCTGTCCACGGCCGAACGCCTGCTGCCGGCCGATCATCCTGAAATTGCCCGGATCCTGATCAACCTCTCCATGGCGGAACCGGACGAGGAAACAAAAAAACTGCTGGTGCTGCGTGCCGTCGCCATCTGCAAGACGCGGCTGGGGCTGCATCGGTTCACGGTCGCCTCGCTGAACCACTTGGCTGCAGTTCACGAGCGTGAGGAGGACTGGGACAGCGCCCGCGCTTGCCTGGAAGAAGCCGTGACCATGGCACGGACCGTAGGCGGCGAAACCAGCCGGCTCCATGCGGACTGCCTGTGCTCGCTTGGCGACCTCTTGTACCGTCAGGACGACAACGAAGCCGCGCGGGCGATGCTCCAGCGGTCACTGGACATCCAGCAGGGGATCCTGTCGCCGGACGATCCGTGGCGGATTCGCACGCTCAGGCCACTGGCATGGACCGCGGCTGACCTGGGAGACCATGCGTACGCGTATGACCTCCAGGCGCAGGCGTACCGCCTGACGGTGCAGGCCAATGGTCTGGATCACCCGCACAACGTCGGCGTCTTAAAGGACCTGGGGGGCGAAGCCGCGGAACTCGGGCGGCACGATGAGGCCGTGAACTTGCTCCGCCAGGCCCTGCGAATCGCCCAGGCATCCGAAGGCCCGGAGCAGTCGATGGTCGCCGAAGTCTTGTGGGATCTGTCCACGCACCTGGCAGCCGACGCGAAGACGCCGGAGGCGATCACGGTACTGGAGCGGGAGCTTGAACTCACAGTGAAATCCGATGGTGCTCTGTCCGATGGCGCTGCGCGCTCGCATTGGCGCCTGGGTGACCTGTGTCGGGATGCCGAGCGCTACGACGAAGGGCGTGACCATTTCCAAGGCGCGTTACGCGCCCTGAAGGCATTGGATGATCCAGACATTGCCTGGCTGCAGGTGTCCCAGGCTCGCCTCGAACTGGCGGCTGATGTACCCGCCAAGGCGCTGGAATATCTACAGCAAGCGCTGGCGATGTTCCGGGAGTCCGATCCTCCGAATTCGGACGGTGTGGCTACCACCGACGACTTGATCCGCCAGGCACGGTCGGCCTTGCGGTGAGCGCGCAGAGGTAGATCCAGCCCCACACAGACAGGAAACGAAAAAGCCCCGCCTTGCGAGCGGGGCTAAGTCTTTGATTTGATTGGTGCCGGAGAGATGAATCGAACACCCGACCTTCTCATTACGAATGAGCTGCTCTACCGACTGAGCTACACCGGCAACCGAAGCCCGGGATTATAGCGGCGCCCCCGTACCGCCCGTTCGGGCCATGCCCGAACGGCTCAGGCAGCCTGGATCGGGGGCACCCCGGTGCTAAGGTCATTCGCGAGGGGGAATGGCATGCCGCGACGATTGCCCGAAGACCGTTGCTACCGGGGTGACGCCATCCAAGTGCCCGCGCCGGCCACCTGGGCCCACCTGACCGCGTTCGCCCAGATGTTTGCCCAGGCCACGGGCCTCGCGCTGGACTCGCCGGCCGACCTGCAGGCCGCCAGCGTGGCTCACTGGCGCACCTTCTGGCGCTGCCTGGCCGCCTGGGCGGGGCCGGACCTGGGGTGGTCGGGCGCCCTGGATCCGGTGTGTGAAGGCCAGGACTGCGAACACGCGCAGTTTTTCCCGGCGCTGCGCCTGAACTACGCGGCCAGCTTGCTCAGCCCCGGTATCGCGCCGGATGAGGCGTACGCACTCACCGACTGTCGTGCGGACGGCACGCGGGCCCGCTGGACCCGGGGCGCGCTGCGCGCCGAGGTCGTGCGCGTGGCCGATGCCCTCTCTGACCTGGGCATCGGGGAGGGCGATCGGGTGGTGGCTCTGGTTCGCAATGACGCCCGCGCGGTGATCGTGGCGCTGGCCACGCTCTCTGTGGGGGCCACCCTGTCCACGGCATCCCCGGACATGGGCGTGGACGCGCTTGCCGAGCGCTTCGCGCCGCTCAGGCCGCACCTGCTGCTGGCGCACGCCGCCTTACGCACCTGTGAGGCGGGTGAGCCCCTGCCCGACAAGCTGGCGGCCCTGGTGCACAGGCTGCCCGATCTGCGCGCGCTCGTGCGGCTGGATGGCGAACCCCTGGTCGTGTCCTGCCTCCAGCTCACGCTGGACGAACTGGCGAGGCGCGGTGACCCCGCGCGCTGGGTCTGGCGCGACTTCGGCTTCAACCACCCGCTGTTCATCTTGTTCTCCTCGGGGACGACCGGGCGACCCAAGTGCATCGTGCACGGGGCCGGCGGCAGCCTGATCGAGCACCTGAAGGAGCACCGCCTGCACACGGGGCTGCACCCTGGCGACCGGATGTACTTTCACACCACCTGCGGCTGGATGATGTGGCACTGGCAGCTGTCGGCACTCGCCAGCGGCGTGGAGATCGTCACCTGCGACGCGCCGGTGGCCAGTGCGTCGACCTTGTGGTCGCTGGTAGCCCGCGAGCGGGTGACCGTCTTCGGCACCAGCCCCGCCTACCTGCGCCTGTCGCAGGAGGCCGGCCTGTCGCCCGCATGTGCGTTCGATCTGGGGGCGCTGCGCGCCATCTTGTCGACTGGCGCGATCCTGCACGACACGCAGTTTGACTGGGTGCGCGAGCATGTGGGGCCCTTGCCCTTGCAATCCATCTCGGGCGGCACCGACATCCTGGGCTGCTTCGTCCTGGGTCACCCTCAACTGCCAGTGCGGCGCGGCGAATCCACCTGCCGCAGTCTGGGGATGGACGTGCAGGCCTGGCAGGGCGGTGCGCAGACTTCGGGGGTCGGGCAGCTGATGTGCGTGAACCCTTTTCCATCGCGCCCGCTGGGGTTCTTTGGCGATCCCGAGGGGACGGCCTTTCACGCCGCGTATTTCACCGCCAACCCCGGTGTGTGGACGCACGGCGACCTGATCGAGTTCACGCCTTCAGGCGGCGCGCGTCTGCACGGCCGCTGCGATGGCGTCATGAATGTGCGCGGCATCAAGGTGATGCCCGCCGAGATCTGCCGCGTGCTGCAGGACGATCCGGCGGTTCGTGCGTGCATGGTGGTGGAGTGGGCTGGCGATCCGCCCGGGATGATGGCCTTGCTCGAATTGCACGAGGACGCCCAGGAGCCTCAAGCGGCTCGGGCGGCGCGCCTGCGGCGCGAAATCGCGCGGCGGATCTCACCTGCCCACGTGCCAGACCGCATCGTGTGTGTGCCTGAACTGCCCCTGACCCATAGCGGCAAGCTGTCCGAAGCGGCTGCTCGTTGTGCGGTCAACGGCCTGCCTGTGGCGAACCGATCCGCGCTGCGCAATCCGCAGTGTCTGGACGCTCTGCGTGCCCAGGCCCTCCAGCACGGTGGCACCCGTGCCCGCGAGGCCGGCACGCGTGTCGACCTGACCGACGCGCCGCTCGAAGCGCGCCTGCAGGCCCTGTGGTGCGAGGAACTGGGCCTGGACCATGTGGACCTCGATGATCATTTCCTCGAGATCGGCGGCAATTCGCTACAAGCCGCCGTGATCGTAGTGCGCCTGGAGCAGATAACAGGCCGCAACCTGCCGCTGGCGACCTTGCTGCAGGCGCCGACCGTGCGGGCCCTCGCGGCCGTCGCCAGGGGTCTGGAGCCTGCCGCCCCCCTTTCGCCGCTGGTGACGTTGCGCGAGGGCAGCGGCCCGCCCCTGATCCTGGTTCATGGCCTGAGCGGTACGGTGATGGAGTGCGGCGCGCTGGTCGAGGCTCTGCGTACGCGGCGTCCGGTGCTGGGGCTGCACGCGCAGGGTCTGGATGGGGAGGCCGCGCCGCACGAGCGCGTGGAGGCCATGGCCGCCCACTACGTCCAGGCCCTGCGGCGCGAGCGGCCCGGCGAACGCTATGCGCTGTGCGGCTTTTCCTTCGGTGGGCTCGTTGCCCTGGAGATGGCTCGCCTGCTGGCTGGGGAAGGTGAATGGGTGGACCTGCTGTGCCTGCTGGATCCCTACCTGCGCCGCGAAGTACTTCCGGCGCTGCGCCCCTGGCACCGGGCCCGTCATGCCGTGGCCAAGTTGCGATGCCTGGAACCGGCCCAGCGACGCGCCTACCTGGCCGCTTTGTGGTCACGGCTGCGGGATGCGGTGCGGGGGCGCGTCCGGGCTGCGGCGTCTGGGTTCGAGCGACCGCCTGGCATGGGCGATGCGCACTGGCGGGTCATGCAGGCTCTGGTACGCGCCCTGCAGGGGTATCGACCAGCGCCCTACACCGCAGGCCCGGTGCTGTTCATTCGCGCCCGCGTGCCGCTGGACGGTTACTTCGACCCCATGCCTGTATGGCGGCGCGTGCTGCGGGCTGGCTTGCGGGTGGTGACGGTGCCGTGCGCCCACCTGGCTCTGGTGCGTGCCCAGGGTGCGGTCGTGGCGGCGGTGATCGATGAGGCGCTCGCGCGCCCGTCAGCGGGGGTGCTGCGGGACGAGGGCCGCACACCGCCCCCTGAAGCCGTGAACGTGGCAGGGGCCTGAGCAGGCGCTACGGGAGCCCTGCGCGAGTCGCTCAGGCCTGCGCGTGGTAGCCCGTGACTCGCTCGACTTCGTTCTTGCTGCCCAGGATCACGCTCACGCGCTCGTGCAGCTGCGTGGGCTGGATGTCCAGGATCCGCTGGGTGCCGTTGGTGGCTGCGCCGCCCGCCTGTTCGACCAGCCAGCCCATGGGGTTGGCCTCGTACATCAGGCGCAGCTTGCCGGGCTTGTTCGGTTCGCGCTGGTCCCAGGGGTACATGAAGATGCCGCCGCGCGTGAGGATACGGTGCACGTCGGCCACCATGGAGGCAATCCAGCGCATGTTGAAGTCCTTGCCACGAACGCCGTCCTTGCCCGCCAGGCATTCGTCCACATAGCGGCGCACCGGCGGCGCCCAGTGCCGCATATTGGACATGTTGATCGCGAATTCCTTGGTGTCGGCGGGAATGCGCACGTGCTCCTGCACCAGCACGAAAGAGCCCTGCTCGCGGTCCAGCGTGAACATGGCCACGCCGTCGCCCACCGTCAGCACCAGAGTGGTCTGCGGGCCGTAGATGCAATAGCCGGCCGCCACCTGCCGGTTGCCCGGTTGCAGGAAGTCCTGCTCGCTCACGCCATGGCCGCTGCCCTCGGGTTTCTTCAGGACGCTGAAGATGGTGCCGATGGAAACGTTCACATCGATGTTGGACGAACCATCGAGCGGGTCGAACAGCAGCAGGTACTCGCCCTGCGGGTAGCGATTGGGCACCATGTAGATGCCGTCCATTTCCTCGCTGGCCATGGCTGCCAGGTGGCCGCCCCATTCATTGGCCTCGATCAGCACCTCATTGGCGATGATGTCCAGCTTCTTTTGCACCTCGCCCTGCACGTTTTCGGTATCGGCAGACCCGAGCACGCCGCCCAGGGCGCCCTTGTTCACTGCATGGCTGATGCTTTTGCAGGCGCGTGCCACCACTTCCAATAGCAGGCGCAATTGCGCGGGAATGAGCCCGTCGACGCGCTGCTGCTCGACGAGGTAGCGGGAGAGGGAGATCTTGGTGGACATGGGGGTTTATTCCTCTAGCGCGCGTGTGACCACTTCGCGAACATCATTCGAGAGATCCGGCTTCGCCGCCACGCGCGCAATCGCCTCGCGCGCCGCACTGCGGCACGGTTCGACCAGCCGCTTCCAGCGATCGAGCGCACGTGCCAGGCGGGCGGCCACCTGCGGGTTGATAGCGTCAAGTTCCATCACACGCTCGCTCCAGAACACGTAGCCCGCGGCATCGGGCCGGTGGAAGGCGCCCGGGTTGGCACTGCAGTAGCTGAAGATCAGGCTGCGCGCGCGGTTCGGGTTGCGGATGTTGAAGTCCGGGTGGTTCATCAACTGGCGCACCACCGGCAGCCGGTCGCCACCGTGGTCGGGCGCACCGGCCTGCAGGGCGAACCACTTGTCCAGGACCAGGGCCTCGTCCTTGAACAGGGTGTGGAATCGGTCCAGCGCCTGCGCCGCCAGCGGGTGGCCACTGACCACCAGGGCCGACAGGGCATTGAAGCGGTCGGTCATGTTGCCCGCCTCCTTGAACCGCTGCAGGGCCTTGCCAGGCCAGACCGGGTCACCGCTCGGGCGGGCGGCCAGGCACAGGTGCGTGAGCGCCAGGCCGGCCAGGGCGCGACGCCCGCTGCACACCGGGTCGGGCCGGTAGGCGCCGTTGTCCTTGTGGTGTTCGTAGGCCCATTCCCAGTCGTGGCGCAGGGCGGTGGCCAGTTGCTGGCGCATGGCTTCGCGCACCGCATGGATACGTTGGGGATCGACCGTCTCCAGTTGCTCCGCGATGTAGGTCTCGGAGGGCAGGGTGAGCACCAGGTCCTTGAAGGCGGCATCCAGCGTCGGGTGGCGCAGCACACCGCTCATGGCCTCCAGGAAGGGGGCGTCCAGCGCCACGTGGCCCCCCTCGCGCACGAAGCGCAGCGCGCGGTGCAGGGCCAGGCGCTGCCCGGCTTCCCAGCGGTTGAAGGGGTCGGTGTCGTGCGCCAGCAGGATCAGGAGCTGGGCATCGGTGTAGTCATAGTCCAGGATCACCGGGGCACTGAAACCGCGCATCAGCGAGGGCACCGGCTCGCCGGTCAGTCCCTCGCAGGTGAGCGTGGCCGTGGATTTCGAGAGCACGTGCAGGTCGGAGGCGACCTCGCGGCCCTCGGCATCCAGCAGGCCCCAGCGCACCGGAATGACGAACTTGTCCTTCTCGGTCTGGCCCGGCGTGGGCGGGCAGGACTGCGTCACGGTGAGCGTGTAGCGGCCCGCGGCTTCGTCCCACTCGCTCGTGGCGCGCACGCGCGGCGTACCGGCCTGGCTGTACCAGCGCTTGAATTGATCGATGCGCTGCGCGAGCTCCGAGTCCGGGTTGGCGTCGGCGATGGCCTGGGCGAAGTCGTCACACGTGACGGCCTGACCGTCATGACGCTCGAAGTACAGCGTCATGCCGCGCGCAAAGCCGGCGCGTCCCATCGGATCTTCCGGGGTGGCGACCAGGGTCTGCATCATGCGCACGACCTCGGCACCCTTTTCGTAGATGGTGACCGTGTAGAAGTTGTTGATCTCCAGGTACTGGTCGGGCCGCACCGGGTGGGCCATGGGGCCCGCGTCTTCGGGGAACTGCGCGCTGCGCAGCACGCGCACGTCCTCGATGCGCTTGACGGCGCGGGCTGAGTCTTCGCCCGCCAGGTCCTGCGAGAACTCCTGGTCGCGGAATACCGTGAGGCCCTCTTTCAGCGAGAGCTGGAACCAGTCGCGGCAGGTGACGCGGTTACCCGTCCAGTTGTGAAAGTACTCGTGGCCCACCACGCTCTCGATGTTGGCGTAGTCGGTGTCGGTGGCGGTGGCCTGGCTGGCCAGGACGTACTTCGTGTTGAAGATGTTCAGGCCCTTGTTCTCCATCGCGCCCATGTTGAAGTCGCTGGTCGCGACGATCATGAAGCGCTCGAGATCCAGGGGCAGGCCAAAGCGCGCCTCGTCCCACAGCACCGAGGCGATGAGGGAGTTCATCGCGTGCTCGGTCTTGTCCAGGTCGCCAGGGCGCACGTAGACCTGGAGCAGGTGGTCCTTGCCGCCGCGCGAGGTGATGCGCTGCTCGCGTGCTACCAGCTTGCCCGCCACCAGGGCGAACAGGTAGGAGGGCTTGCGGTGCGGGTCCACCCACTTGGCGTAATGGCGGCCTTCGTCGAGATCGCCCTGGTCCACCAGGTTGCCGTTGGACAGCAGCACCGGGTAGCGGGCCTTGTCGGCGCGCAGCAGCACGGTGTAGCTGGCCATCACGTCGGGCCGGTCCAGGAAATAGGTGATGCGCCGGAAGCCCTCGGCCTCGCACTGGGTGAAGAACGAGTCGTTGCTCACGTAAAGGCCCATGAGCTTGGTGTTCTTGGCCGGCGCGCAGGTGGTGAAGATCTCCAGCTCGAAGGGCTCAGGTCCCTCGGGCAGGTTCTCCAGCACCAGCTGGTTGTCTTCGAGCTTGAAGGAAGTGCCCTGGCCATTGACCATCACACGCGCCAGATTGAGCTCCTCGCCGTCCAGGCGTAGGGCCTGTGCCGGCTGGTCGGGGTTGCGGCGCATCCGCATGCGATTGAGCACGCGGGTCTTGGCGGGGTCGAGGTCGAAGCACAGTTCGACCGTCTCGATCCAGAAGGGGGGCGCCTGGTAGTCGGCGCGGTGGATCACCTGGCTCTGGCCTTCACGCATGTCTGGCTCCTAGACGCCCTGCTTGAGGGACGCTTGAATGAACGGGTCGAGGTCGCCGTCCAGTACTTTCTGGGTGTTGGAAATCTCCAGGTTGGTCCGCAGGTCCTTGATACGGCTTTGGTCCAGGACGTAGCTGCGGATCTGGTGGCCCCAGCCCACGTCAGTCTTGGTGTCTTCCAGTTTCTGCTGTTCTTCCATCCGCTTGCGCATCTCGTGGTCGTACAGACGCGAGCGCAGGCGCTGCCATGCGACGTCGCGGTTGGAGTGCTGGCTGCGGCTGTCTTGGCATTGCACCACGATGCCAGTGGGCACGTGGGTCAGACGGACCGCCGAATCGGTCTTGTTGATGTGCTGTCCGCCGGCGCCCGAGGCGCGGAAGGTGTCCACCCGCACGTCGGCGGGGTTGATATTGATCTCGACCGAGTCGTCGATCTCGGGATAGACGAAGACGCTGGCAAAGCTGGTGTGGCGCCCGCCCGCCGAGTCGAAGGGTGACTTGCGCACCAGGCGGTGCACGCCGGTTTCGGTGCGCAAGAGGCCGTAGGCGTATTCGCCTTCGATCTTGATGGTGGCGCTCTTGATGCCGGCGATGTCGCCCGCGGATTCGTCCTCGACGTTGGCCTTGAAGCCCTTGCGCTCGGCGTACTTCAGGTACTGGCGCAGCAGCATGCCCGCCCAGTCGCAGGCCTCGGTGCCGCCGGCGCCGGCCTGGATGTCCAGGAAGGCGTTCATGGGGTCGGCCGGGCGGTTGAACATCCGCCGGAACTCGAGTTCTTCGACGGTGGCGGTCAGGCGCGTCGTATCGTCCTCGAGGGTGATGAGGCCGGCTTCGTCGCCTTCCTCCTTGCTCATGTCATAGAGCTCGAGGTTGTCGGCCAGTTCGCGGTCGAGCGATTGCAGCGTCAGGACGATGCCATCGAGCTGCTTTTTTTCCTTGCCCAGTTCCTGGGCGCGCTTGGGGTCGTTCCAGACCGCCGGGTCTTCCAGCGAGGCGTTGACGGTTCTCAGTCGTTCCGCTTTGGCATCGTAGTCAAAGATACCCCCGAAGGTCCGCGGTGCGGGCCTGGAGGTCTGCCAGCGTCGTGCCGATCAGGTTGATGCGTTCTGCGTCCATGGGGCGGGTGTCTCTTCGTCAAAACCGCGATTTTCGCATGTCGAGCCCCCCGTCCCTCCCTCGCCCGTAACGTCCCGAACGGCCTACCTGAACCCTGCCAGCCGCGCCTGCGCCCGCCGGTTGCCCGCGCTGGCCGCCTGCTCCAGCCAGTGCCGGGCCTGGGCGCGGTCGCTGGCAGGCACTGCCACCCCCTCCAGGTAGGCGACGCCCAGGAAGTAGCTCATTTCCCCCCGCCCGGCCTGGATCCCCTGCGCAGTGGCCTTGCCCGAACGCTTGACGATGGCCGGGATGTCGCCGCGGCCGCTCGCATAGGCGTGCATCTGCGCGATGGTGGACGCGAAGAATCGGTCGCGGGCCTGGCCGGCGGCGTCGCGGTCCGCCTGGGTGGCCACCCACTCGTCGGCCATCACCTGCAGGGCCTCGAAGGGGCCCATGCCTCCGCGCATGCGGGGCGAATACCAGGCGCGCAGCATGACCCGGTCCAGGGGCAGCAGAGTGTCCACCCGCACCGGGAAGTAGCTCAGGACCGTCTGGCCCGCCGGGTGCCCGCGCAGACCCATCACGTGCATGGCCTCATGGTGGGCGCAGCGCCAGGTGTCGCGAGCGCGCATGCGCACCACCGCCGCATCGATGCGCGATTCGTGGCGGAATTCCAGGGTCGTGGCGCAGGGTTGGTTGTCCTCCATCGCCGTGTCGGACGTGATCTCCACGTTCAGGTTGGCAGCCTGCCCCGGCTGGCCCGTCACATCCACCAGGGACACGCCGGCCTCGCGGGTGACGGCCCGCAGGGCCTGCATCACCGTCTCGCGGTGCGCCTCGGCGTGCAGACCGGACAGGCGCATGCGGATCTCGCCCTCCCAGCGCACCACCCGGGTCGGCACGCCGCTTTGGTGCCACATCGACTCCCAGAGGGTGTCCAGGGCCGTTTCGCCCGCGTGGCCGCCGTGGTCGTCCGCCCGGGCCAGGCCCGGCAGGCCAGCGGCTGCCAGCAGCAGCGCGCAAAGAAGAAAGCGGTAGTTCCGTGGTCTGTTGTCGTGCAAAGCCATTTCCTCAGCAAACACTGAGGCACAGCTTAGGGGTAGGAGAACACCTACCTTCCGCGGGGGAGGCCGCCGACGCCAACCTTAGCGGGAATCTGCCAAGAAAGTCTCAATCTGTCGGGCCACGGCCTCGGGCTGGTCGTGATGGAGCATGTGACCGGCATCGTCGATGCGGACCTGGCGGGACTGAGGCACCTGCGCCAGCCGCTCATGGAACTGGGCCAGCGTGTACTGCTCTTTCCACCACAGGGCCAGGCTGTCGTCGCTGGCCTCCACCGAGAGCACTGGCGCGGTGATGCGCCGGTAGATTTCCAGGGTTTCTTCCAGCCGCCAGAGGGTGGCGCTGGTGATCTTGTGGGCCGGGTCGCCCAGGATGCGCCACCGGCCGTCGGCACCGGGCCGGGCCCAGTGGCGTGCCAGCCATTGCGCCTTGTCCGGGGCCAGGCGCGGATTGGTCTTCATGAGGCGTGCGGCCACGCCGTCGGCGCTGTCGTAGGCCTTGAGGTCCTTCTCGCCCCGGTGGTAGGCCTTGACCTCGTCCATCCATCGGGCGTAGCGGCCCGGCGCCTGCGAAGGCCGCGTCTCGGGCAGGCCAAAGCCCTCGAGGTTCACCAGGCGGCGGATGCGCTCGGGGCGCGCACCGGCGTACATCATGGCCACGTTGCCGCCCATGCTGTGACCGACCAGGTCCACCGCCTGGCCTGACGCGTAGTGATCGAGCAGGGCGTCCAGATCGGCCAGGTAGTCGGGGAACCAGTAGGTGTCGACGGCGGGCACCTCGGTCAGGCCGTAGCCGCGCCAGTCGGGCGCAATGATGAAGGCGTCGTCCTTGAGCGCGTCGATCACGAACTGCCAGGACGCGCCCACGTCCATCCAGCCATGCACCATCACCCGGGGCGTCTGTCCGGTCGCCGGCTCGCCCCACGTACGCACGTGGTAGGAGAGGTTGCGGATCGGGACAAACTCGCTGCGGGAAGGGCGTCGGGGTTGATACATTCGGGCGATCATAAGGAGAGCGACCATGCGCCACAGTCAAGCCAGGGACAACCATGCGGCCTTGCATGCGGCCTTTGGCTGGCAGGTGCCGGCGTCGTTCAACATCGCGCAGGCTTGCTGCGAGCGCTGGGCGCAGGCGCCCGATGCGGCCCACCGCGTGGCGGTGCGCGCCCATGGACTGCCTGCCGGCCAGGACACCCTGACCTATGCGCAGCTGCAGCAGCGTGCCCACCGCCTGTCCAACCTGCTGGCGGCCCTGGGCGTGCGGCGGGGCGATCGGGTGGCCCTGGTGCTGCCCCAGCGCCTGGAGACGGCGGTGGCCTACATGGCGATCTTCCAGATGGGGGCGGTGGCCATGCCCCTGTCCATCCTGTTCGGGCCCGAGGCCTTGCAGTACCGCCTCCAAGACAGCGAGGCCGCGGTCGCGATCTGCGACGAGGGCGCGGTCGCTTCGCTGCTGGCGGTGCGCCCGCACTGCCCTGCGCTGCGCTCGCTGGTGGGTCTGGGGGCCGCCGCCCTGCGCGCGGACCTCGATTTCGAGGTGGGGTTGGCGGCGCAGGAGGCCCGGTTCAAGCCCGTGCGCACCCAGGCCGACGATCCCGCGCTCCTGATCTACACCAGCGGCACCACCGGCGCGCCCAAGGGCGCCCTGGTGCCGCACCGCGCCCTCATTGGCAACCTGCCCGGTTTCGTCTGCAGCCAGAACTGGTTCGGCTTCGACCCTGAGGGGGCACCCAACGCCAGCCGGGACGAAACGGGCCCGAGCGATGCAGTGTTTTGGTCGCCGGCCGACTGGGCCTGGACCGGCGGACTAATGGACGCCCTGCTGCCCACCCTGTACTTTGGACGGCCCATCGTGGCCTGCAACGCCCGCTTCAGCCCCGAGCTGGCCTTTGGCCTGATGCAGCAGCACCGGGTGACGCATACCTTCCTGTTCCCCACGGCCCTGAAAGCCATGATGAAGGCCTACCCGCAACCGCGTACCCAGTACCGCCTGCGCCTGGTGGCCATCATGAGCGCGGGTGAGGCGGTGGGCGACGCGGTGTACGCCTATTGCCGCGACGAACTGGGTGTCATCGTCAACGAGATGTTCGGTCAGACCGAAATCAACTACATCGTGGGCAACTGCGCGATGAACCACCGCGCCTCGCGCGTGGGCTGGCCCGCGCGACCCGGCAGCATGGGGCGACCCTATCCCGGGCATCGCGTGGCGGTGATCGATGACGAGGGGCGCGAATGCCCGACCGGCGTGCCTGGCGACGTCGCGCTGCACCGCTTCGACGTACACGGCGACCCGGACCCCATCTTCTTTCTCGGCTACTGGAAACGCGACGATGCGACCGCCGCCAAGTTCACCGGCGACTGGTGCCGCACCGGTGACCTCGCGGTGCGCGACGCCGACGGCTACCTCTGGTACCAGGGCCGCGCCGACGACGTGTTCAAGGCCGCCGGCTACCGCATCGGCCCCGGCGAGATCGAGAACTGCCTGGTCAAGCACCCGGCGGTGGCCAATGCCGCCGTGGTGCCCAAGCCGGATGCCGATCGCGGCGCTTTGGTCAAGGCCTATGTGGTGCTCGCGCCCCAGGCCGTGGCCGAGCGCGCAGGAGTGGCGGATACCCGAGGCTGGGACGAGGCGCTCATCGCGCAGTTACAGTCGCATGTTCGAGGCCAGCTGGCACCCTACGAGTACCCCAAAGAGATCGAGTTCATCGAGCAGCTGCCCATGACCACCACCGGCAAGGTGCAGCGCCGGGTGCTGCGCCTGCAAGAAGAAGAACGCGCCCGCGCGCGCACCAGTGCATGACGTCTTTCGACCCCGCTTCCCTCACCCCCGCAGCCGGCCGCCAGCTGCTGCGAGGCCTGTTCGATGCCGCCTTGAAGGCCGTGGACCCGCTGGAGAGCGTGCCGCGCCATCTGCCGCCGCGACCGCGGGGGCGCACCGTGGTGGTGGGCGCTGGCAAGGCGGCCGCGCGCATGGCCCTCGCTCTGGAGCGTGCGTGGGACGCTCCTTTGTCCGGCCTGGTGGTCACGCGGTATGGCCATGGCGAGCCGTGCCGGCAGATCGAGGTGGTCGAGGCGGGACACCCGATGCCCGATGGCGCCGGTCTTGAAGCGGCGCAGCGCATACGCGCCCTGGTGCAGGGCCTGGGCGCCGACGACCTCGTGATCGCACTCGTCTCGGGCGGCGGTTCGGCCCTGCTCACCGCGCCGGCCGAAGGCATCACCCTGGAAGACAAGCGCGCGGTCACCAGCGCCCTGCTGCGGTCTGGGGCGCCGATCGGCGAGATGAACTGCGTGCGCCGCCACCTGTCGTCCATCAAGGGCGGCAAGCTGGCCCAGGCCTGCGGCGCGGCGGCGGTGTGGACCCTGGTGCTGTCCGACGTGCCGGGCGATGACCCGCGCACCGTGGCCTCGGGCCCCACGCTGTCCGACGATTCCACGCCGGCTGATGCGCTTGCGGTACTGCGCCGTCACGGCATCACGCCGCCCGACGCGGTGCTGCGTCTGTTGCAGGCTGCACCGGCCCGCCAGGCGCAAGCTGTGGCTGGCCCGCGCGACTGCCGTGTGATCGCCACCGCGCAGGGCGCACTGGAGGCCGCGGCCGCTGCGGCCCAGGCGCAGGGCCTGCGCGCGTTGGTCCTGGGCAACGCGCTGGAAGGCGAGGCCCGTCATGTGGGCCTGGTGCATGCGGGCCTGGCACGCCAGGTGGCCCTGCATGGCCAGCCCGCGCCCGCGCCGTTGGTGCTGCTGTCGGGGGGCGAAACCACGGTCACCGTTACCGGGCAGGGCCGGGGCGGGCGCAACGCCGAATTCCTCTTGGGAGCGCAGATCGGCGTGGCCGATCTTTCCCGCGTGTGGGGCCTGGCGGCCGACACGGACGGCATCGACGGCTCCGAGACCAATGCCGGCGCGGTCTTCGGCCCCGACAGCTGGGCCCGTGGTCAGGCGCTGGGCCTGTCGGCCCGCGAGATGCTCGCCCGCAACGACGCCTTCAGCTGGTTCGACGCGCTGGGTGACCTGGTGGTGACCGGCCCCACGCGCACCAACGTCAACGATTTCCGTGCCCTTTTGATTGCCTGAACCCCATGACCATGAACCTCGTACGCCTGGGTCGCAGCGACCTGCATGTCACCCCCATCTGCCTGGGCACCATGACCTTTGGCGAGCAGGTGCCCGAGCCACTGGCCCACGACATCCTGGACCGCTCGCTCGAACGTGGCATCAATTTTCTGGACACCGCCGAGATGTACTCGGTACCGGCGCGTGCCGAGACCTGCGGCGCCACCGAGACCATCATCGGCCGTTGGCTGGCCAAGCGCCCGTCGGCGCGCGCCAAGCTGGTGCTGGCCACCAAGGTGGCTGGCCCTTCGCGTGCCATGCCCTGGGTGCGCGAGGGCAAGGGCATGACGGCGGCGGATATCATCGCGTCCTGCGAAGGTTCGCTGCGGCGCCTGCAGACCGACGTGATCGATCTCTATCAGATCCACTGGCCCGAGCGTCATGTGCCAGCCTTCGGCAACATCTACTACAACCCGGCCAACGAACGCTCGCAGACACCGATCGAAGAACAGCTCAAGGCGATGGACCGCCTGGTACGCGAGGGCAAGGTACGCGCCATCGGCCTGTCCAACGAGACGCCGTATGGCGTGCACGAGTTCGTACGCCTGGCCGACCAGCATGGCCTGCCGCGCGTGGCCAGCGTGCAGAACGCGTACTGCCTGATCAACCGCAACGTGGAAAACGGCCTGGACGAGACCATGCACCGGCTGGACGTGTCGCTGCTGGCGTACTCCCCGCTGGGGTTCGGGCTGCTTTCGGGCAAGTACGACGCCAGCGGCACCACAGGTTCAGGCGCCCCCACAGACGCACGTATTGCCCGCTACGAATCCGTGCGCGAACAGCGCTGGGGCCGCGCCGAGGCACTGGCCGCCGCGCGCCGCTACAACCAGCTCGCGCGTGACCATGGCCTCACACCTACCCGCCTGGCACTGGCCTTTTGCTACACCAAGTGGCAGGTGGCCAGCACCATCATCGGAGTGACGTCGATGGCGCAGCTCGATGAAGACCTGGCTGCCTGGGGCACGACACTCGCCCCCGAGCTGCTGGCGCAGATCGACGAGATCCGCTGGGAAATGCGAGACCTGGCCGCCTGATCGCTGCCGCCCCCGCCGGGGTATCCCCCCACGCGCCGTGATCCAACGGTTGCTGAGCGTTCGCTGTCCCGAGCTTGGGACCGCTGGAACCCTTTCCTCATCCGAGGCACCCAGGGCTGATCAGTTTGACTTGACCAGCAAGGGAGATGCGAATGGAAAGACCAGCTCACACACCGCCGAGTCGTAGAGGTTCGGAGGTTATTCGGTCGGATAGTACGAGTGTTATTTTTAGGGGTGATCGCGCTGCAGCGGGGGAGGGTCTCCGCAGGCGCAGTGCGACGCCTACGCTGGCCGATTTCGGCGCGGGGCGTGACCGCAAGGCAGACCGATCCGATGTCGATCCATCGCCCGTCGCCTGGCATGACAAGCTGCCGGTCGAAAAAGCCACGCCTGCACGCGCTTCCACCAGCGAGCTGATGGCCCAGGCCAAGTTGCTTCTCGACGACCACCGCCTGCGCTCTTCGAAAGACCTGTACAAGCTCCGCTCGGAGCTCTGCACCCTCCAGCGTGAACTCGAGTCCTCGTCCAGACCAGACGCAGCCGCGCTCCTAGAGCGCCTCAGGAATCGCATCATCCACACCGAAACCCTGCTGCGTTCCAGCAGTTTCAATGTGTGCCGCACGCTGGAAGAGCGCGCCCTGCAGTGGGACGCTGCCGCAGGCGTGCTTCAGCAGCAGATTGCAGCACTTGAGGCGTCCCCAAAGGGGGGTGCGTCGGTCGCTGCCGCGATCGCTAAGCTGGACGGCTATCAGCGTTTGTGTGCAGGCCGCGCAGCGCGGTTTCGTCAGGAAGCTCAGGTCCAGAAAGATGCGGATCCGTTCGCGATCGTGGACGACACGAAGCGGGCCGCCAAGCCCGCCAAGCCCAAGCGCTGGGGCCGGGTCGACCCTGGCTTCAAGCACTATGTCGGCACCCTCCTGTCCTCGCGGCCAGGGTTGTCCAGAGACACGCCGACGGCTGGATCTGATCCGCTGCCAGACAAGGTAGACGAGTTGCGCTGGAGTGAGCAAGCTGTTGCGCTGAAGTGCCTCGAGCGCGCGTTGAAGGAAACGGCCGGGGCCCGCAAGGAGGCCGGTCTGCGCGGCGACCCGCCCCCGAAGCATCAGTTCAAGACCTCGCTCGTCCAGATCCTGAGTCAGGTCGAGAGGCCCCGGATCGAGACCACCCTGTTCCTGCCTGTACCGGCAGTGTCCGAGGCCCAGGCGTCTGCTGTGCGTGACGGCAAATCCTCTCCCTCGGCGGAGTGGGAGATCCGGTGCCGCCAGACGGCGGCCACGCACCTGAGTGATCAAATGCATGCCCGCTACCAGCGCGACGGGCTGGCTCGCGCCACCTGCCACGATGACACCCAGCACTGGCATGCCACATCTCTCTACAGCTCTGAAATGCGGGACGCCAAGGGCGATCGCTCGCTGTTGACGATGGCCCGTCATGGCGGAATCTCGGCGTTCGGGTTGACGCCGCGGGGCATCGAGACGATGACCGACGAGCGGCTGGGTCAGATCGCGCTGGATCTGGCGGCACGATGCGGGGATAGGGCCTTGGAGGCTTACGCCGCCAGACAGCCCACCGACTCGATTCCGAGCCACGAATCACCTGCGATGCGCGCCCGCGCGGCAGGTGCGTATGTGCGTCGCCTGGCCTCGACCGAGGAGGGGGCCTACCTGCTGGCGGATCTGCGTCGCGAGGCCAGCCGCCAGCGTGCCAAGGAAGTGGCCGAGGCTGCCCTGTGCAGCCTGCCGGACGCCGAAGTGGCGCGCATCTGGGAGCCACAGCCGGGCGGCCTGCCGCCGACCGTTCGGCTCACGTCGGTGGCCTTGCTGACGCCCGACGCCTTCCGGCACGACACGCGGTTCGCGAAGTACACGAGCGACGAGCGCCTGATGTGGTTGGACCAGCGTGACGCCTGGCAGGCCCTGGAGAAGGACCCAAGCCTGGTACTGGACGTACCACGTCTTGACGAAGATGGCCGCGTCATGCGGGATGCGCAGGGGCGGATCCGCACTGCACCGCGCCCCGTCAAGCTCGAGGTCGCGGCGTTCGACCTGCCAGTGAACGCGGGCGGGGTCGGCCTGGGCTCCAGCCTCGACGCCGTGAGCGGGCATGAGCTGACGGCACCCAGTAACCAGGCGGCCCTGAAGAAGCTGCTGGGCCCACTCCCGACGGTGGGGTCTCTCCATCGCTGGCAGCCCGCCCCGAGCAGCTGGGTCGGTGCCGCTCTGTCACGCCTCGCCCAGGACGATCCGGCCCGTGGCCCGATCCTCGAGTTGTCCAGGCAGGTGGCCAGGCTGGTCGTGGAGGGCCGACACTTGGGCCGTGCCGACGACCCCTACATCCTGGTGAGGCGCCTGCTCGTGCTGTCCCACCTCACGGAGATCGTGGCGCCAGCCGTCAACTGCCGCAGCGGAAAAGACAGGACCACCGAGGCCGAGACCCAGGCCCGCCGGTTGGCCTTCGAGATTGCCACCACGGGCAAGGTGCCCCCCCTCGACCCGCAGTGCGTGGAATGGCATCCCGACGATCTCGAGCCGCTACGCCAGAAAGTGCTGTTTGACCTGAGCATGGGCGGCGGGGCCCATGACGTCCAGGACGAGACGGCGGGCGTGTCTGGTGTGAAGCTGAGCCAGGCCGCGCTGCAAGCGCAGCACGGCACCGAGGACGACCCTGAACTGCAACGAGACTACAACGGCAAGTCCAGCTTGACCGGGACCTAGTTGCGGGGGCGGGCGCCTCGGATAAGACAAGCCGGGACCGATGCGCCATACGGCAGAATCCAGCCCCATGCTGACTCTGCTTCCCGGCCTGGCCGCCTTGGCGGCCTACCTGCTTGGCTCCCTGGCCTTTGCCGTCATTGTGAGCCGCCTCATGGGCCTGTCCGATCCCCGCACCTTCGGCAGCGGCAACCCCGGCGCCACCAACGTGTTGCGCTCGGGCAGCAAGGCCGCTGCCATCGTGACCCTGCTGCTCGATGCCGCCAAGGGCCTGGTGCCGGTGCTGCTGGTGAAGGCCTGGGGGCCTGCCTTCGGGCTGGCGGAGGGCACGATCGGGCTGGTGGCGCTGGCAGCCTTCCTCGGCCACCTGTATCCGGTGTTTTTCCGGTTCCAGGGGGGCAAGGGTGTGGCGACCTTCCTGGGGGCGGTGTTCGGGATCGACCTGCTCCTCGGGGTGGCAACCGGGGCGACGTGGCTGATCATTGCCTACTTTTTTCGGTATTCCTCGCTGGCGTCGCTGGTGTCGGCGGTGTTCGTACCGGTGTACTTTCTCATGGGCGACGGCATCGCCTGGTCGGCCGACCGGCCGGTGGTCGGTGCCCTGTGCGTGATGGCGCTGCTGCTGGTGTGGCGGCACCGCGAGAACATCAACCGGCTGGTCGCGGGCACCGAGTCGCGGCTGGGAGCGAAGAAGCCGCTCTAGATGTGCTCGATCAGGAAGCGCGTCACCGGCGGTGGCTGCTTCCCGATGTGAAATGCCATGCGCTGCTCCCGAAGGGGGAGGTGGATGGCGTGGACGCCTGCACCACCGATGGTGGGACTCAGTCGCGGAAGTTGTTGAACGACAGCGGCAGGTCGGCCATGTCCTTGCGAATCAGGGCCATGGCCGATTGCAGATCATCGCGCTTGGCGCCGGTCACGCGCACCGCGTCGCCCTGGATGGCGGCCTGCACCTTCAGCTTGCTGTCCTTGATCACCCGCTGCAGCTTCTTGGCCGCTTCGGACTCGATGCCGCTGCGCACCTTGATCACCTGCTTGACCTTGTCGCCACCAGCCTTCTGGATGTCGCCGCGATCGAGGAAGCGCACGTCGACGTTGCGCTTGGCCAGCTTGGCGGTGAGGATGTCCTCGACCTGTTGCAGCTGGAAGTCGGCGTCACCCCAGAGGGTGATTTCCTTGTCCTTGACCTCGATGGCAGCCGAGGTGCTCTTGAAGTCGAAGCGCGTGCCGATTTCCTTGGCGGCGTTGTCGACGGCGTTCTTGACCTCGACCATGTTGGGTTCGCAGACGGTGTCAAACGAAGGCATGCAGGGGCTCCTGGAGCTCGGTGTTCGAATGCGACAATTCTCCCATGATCGTCGAGCACAACGTCCCGCTGCAGGCGTACAACAGCTTCGGCATCGTGGCCAAGGCGCGCGAGCTGCTGCGGGTGCGCTCGCCCGAGGACCTGGCTGCCTTCCTGGCCGATCCGGCGAGGGTGACGGCGCCCAAGTTCGTTCTGGGTGGGGGCAGCAACATCGTGTTGACCGGCGATGTGAAGCCTATCGTTCTCAAGGTGGAGATCCTGGGGCGCCGCGTGGTCCAGGACGGACCGCGCGCCACCGTCGTTGAAGCCGGCGCGGGCGAGAACTGGCACGACTTCGTCACCTGGACGCTGGACCAGGGCCTGCCAGGGCTGGAGAACCTGGCCCTGATCCCGGGCAGCGTGGGCGCCTCGCCTGTGCAGAACGTGGGCGCCTACGGGGTGGAAGTTCAGGACCGATTCGAGTCGCTGGACGCGATGGACCTCACCAGCGGGCGCGTGTTCACCCTCGACGCCGCGCAATGCGCCTTCGGCTACCGCGACTCGGTGTTCAAGCACGCTGCGCCGGAGGGCGGTGAGGGGGGGGCTTCTGGCTTCGGGCTGGCGGGACGGGCCCTGATCTTGCGCGTTCGTTTTCGACTGCCCACGCCTTGGAAGCCCGAGCTGTCCTACCTGGATCTGCAACGCAAGATGGCGGAGGCCGAGGTGATGCAGCCCACGCCCCGGCAGGTGTACGACTGGGTCTGCGCCATCCGCAGTGCGAAGCTGCCCGACCCGCGCGTGATCGGCAATGCCGGCAGCTTCTTCAAGAACCCCACGGTGACGCCGGAGCAGTGCCAGGACATCATCGCGCGCGAGCCGAACATCGTGCACTACCCCATGCCCGATGGCTCCGTGAAGCTCGCGGCCGGGTGGCTGATCGACGCCTGCGGCTGGAAAGGCAAGTCCGTGGGGCAGGCCGGGGTCTACGACAAGCAGGCGCTGGTGCTGGTCAATCGCGGAGGCGCGACCGGGGGTGAGGTGGTCACGCTGGCCCGCGCCATCCAGACCAGCGTGTATGAGCGCTTTGGCATCCGGCTGGAGCCGGAGCCCGTGGTGGTCTAGCCGCGGGTCACTTGCCGCCGGTCAGGCGCAGCAGGTGATGCTCGTCACCCGCCGACAGCAGGCCGGCGTCGGAATACACCCCGAGCTTTTCGCGCGTATCGGTGATGTCCAGGTTACGCATCGTGAGCTGTCCGATGCGGTCACGCGGTGAAAACATCGATTCGCCCTTTTCCATCGTGAGCCGCTCGGGCTTGTAGGTGAGGTTGGGCGAGTCGGTATTGAGCAGGCTGTAGTCATTGCCGCGACGCAGTTCGAGCGTGACCTCACCGGTGATGGCACGTGCCACCCAGCGCTGGGCGGTCTCTCGCAGCATCAGGGCCTGCGGGTCGAACCAGCGGCCCTGGTACAGCAGGCGACCCAGGCGGCGACCGTTGTCGCGGTATTGCTCGATCGTGTCTTCGTTGTGGATGCCGGTGACCAGGCGCTCATAGGCGATGAACAACAAGGCCAGGCCCGGGGCTTCGTAGATGCCGCGGCTCTTGGCTTCGATGATGCGGTTTTCGATCTGGTCGCTCATGCCCAGGCCATGACGGCCGCCAATGCGATTGGCTTCCAGGATCAATTCGACCGGGTCGGCGTACTCGCGGCCGTTGAGGGCCACCGGCGTGCCTTCCTCGAAGCGCACTTTCACTTCTTCCGCCTTGACGGCCACGTCGTCCTTCCAGAAGGCGACACCCATGATGGGGTTCACGATGCGGATGCCGGAATTGAGGTGCTCCAGATCCTTCGCTTCGTGGGTGGCGCCCAGCATGTTGGAGTCGGTGCTGTAGGCCTTCTCCACGGACATCTTGTAGTCGAAGCCGTTGGCGATGAGGAACTCACTCATCTCGGTGCGGCCACCGAGCTCGTTGATGAAGGTCTGATCGAGCCAGGGCTTGTAGATCTTCAGCGAGGGGTTGGTGAGCAGGCCGTAGCGGTAGAAGCGTTCGATGTCGTTGCCCTTGAAGGTGCTGCCGTCGCCCCAGATGTGGACGTCGTCTTCCTTCATGGCCGCCACCAGCATGGTGCCGGTGACAGCGCGGCCCAGGGGCGTGGTGTTGAAGTAGGTGACACCCGCGGTGGAGATGTGGAAGGCGCCGCACTGCAAGGCGGCGATACCTTCTTGCGCCAGCTGCCGGCGGCAGTCGATCAGGCGGGCCTTCTGGGCGCCATAGGCCATCGCCTTGCGCGGGATCTCGTCGTAGTCGGGTTCGTCGGGCTGACCCAGGTTGGCGGTGTAGGCGTAAGGCAGGGCGCCCTTCTTCTGCATCCACAACAGGGCGGCAGACGTGTCCAGACCGCCGGAAAAAGCAATGCCGACCTTCTGGCCGACCGGCACGTTTTCGAGAATGGTGCTCATGGCGTTGGGCGTGCGGTGGGGTCAGCCGAAGTGGCAGATGTAGTGATAGGCCTCGGTCACGCGGATCTCGAACTTCGAGTCACCCGGAACCGAGAATTTCTGGCCGGCTTCGGATTTGTGCCAGGCCTCGGTGCCAGCCATGCGCCATTCGCAGGCCCCGGCCACGCATTCCATGATCTCGGGAGCGCCGGTGCCGAAGGTGAGGGTGGCGGGCAGGATCACGCCGACGCTTTTTTTCGTGCCGTCGGCCAGGGTGATGCCGTGGCTGATGCACTTGCCGTCGAAGTAGACGTTGGCTTTCGTGACGACGCTGACGCCGTCGATTTTTTCGGTGGTCATGGCAGGTCCGGTTGGGGGCCGCGGTCGCGGCACCAGAGGCAGAAGGGCCGCATGACGCGGCACCTACGGAAAACCGGACATTTTAGGCGGTGGCGCGTGAGGGGCCCCCGACAGGGGCCGGCGCGCTCAGTGCCAGCGAATTGTCGGGTGGGGGAAGCCGTGGGCGTGAGGCAGGGGCGTGTAGCCGTGCCGCCGGTGGCCCGAATAGACGCCGTAGGTGCCGTGCAGTTGCACCACCGCCGGCCTTACGGTCACGACCCGGTGCACCACTGCGGGGGCGGGGCCGGTGGAATAGACGACTACGGGGCCGAGATCCGGGCCCTGCATGACCTGGACGGGGGGCGCCAGGGGCGCGGGAGAGGCCGCGGGCGTGACCTGCACACGCAAGGTGGGGCCGGGGTCCTGCGGCAATTGCACCTGGTACTGGCGGCCCGCGTATTCGTAGGTCACGTTGTAGCCGACGGTGCGGTTTTCGTAGAAGTTCTGCGTGGAGCAGGTGGTCTGGTCTTGCAGGCGGGTGCCGGGAGACCCTTCGATCTTGTTGCCCAGGATGGCGCCGCCCACGATGCCGATCATGGTGGCGGCGGCCCGGCCCGAGCCGTCGCCGATGGCGTTGCCAGCGGCGCCCCCGGCCACCGCCCCGAGCAGGGCGCCGGCACCGCTGCGAGGTTGTTCGACCGCGACCTGCTGGGTGGTGCAAACCTGGCGCGGCACAGTGACCTGCTGGATCACGGCGACGCTGGAGAGGACGCGGGCGAGCTCCTGCCCGTGGGCGGAGAAGGTGGCCAGTGCCAGCCCCAAGGGAGCGGCGAGCGCCAGGGCGTGGGCGATGCGGGGACGAGCGATGGTCATGCGGGTGGCCTCCTGGATCCTCAACGTTTGCGAGTGCCCCCCCGTTGACGCGCTGCCTTAGCGTCGGGCCAGCAGGGCCTCCCAGGCGCTGGGGTCGAAGCCCACCGTGGTCTGGTCACCCCAGTCCACCACGGGCCGCTTGATGACGCTGGGTTCACGGCGCATCAGGTCGCCGGCGCTTTGGGCATCCTGCACCGCCGCCTGGGCGGCGGGGTCGAGTTGGCGCCAGGTCGTGCCCTTGCGGTTCACGAGCAGGGTCCAGTCCAGCCGCGTGAGCCAGTCGGCCAGGCGGTCGGCGGGCACGCCGTCCTTCTTGAAATCGTGGAAGCGGTGGTCGGTGCCACGCACCTGTAGCCAGGCGCGGGCTTTTTTCACCGTGTCGCAGTTCGGGATGCCATGCAGGACGATCATGGGCACCATCGTAAAGCGTGACAGCGGTAAAGCGTGACAATCGCCGCCCATGGACACCTTGCAAGACTGGCTGGCGCACTGTGAGCGCCTGCACCCCAAGACCATCGATATGGGCCTGGAGCGTGTGCGCGAGGTGGCGCTGCGCCTGGACCTGCGCTTTGATTGCCCGGTGATCACCGTGGCGGGCACCAACGGCAAGGGCTCGACCTGCGCCATGCTGGAAGCGATCGCCCTGCAGGCCGGCTGGCGCACCGGCGTGTACACCTCGCCCCACCTGGTGCATTTCCAGGAGCGGTGCCGGATTTGCGGTGAGGCGGTGGTACCCGAGACGCTGGTGCCGCATTTCGCACGCGTGGAGGCGGCGCGCCAGGGCGTGACGCTCACGTACTTCGAGTTCACCACCCTGGCGATCCTGGATCGAATGGCGGCCAGCGGCCTGGACGTCGCCATCCTCGAAGTGGGCCTGGGCGGGCGGCTGGACGCGGTGAACGTGGTGGACCCCGATTGCGCGGTGATCACCAGCATCGACCTGGACCACATGGAGTTCCTGGGCCCGGACCGCGAGTCCATCGGGCGCGAGAAGGCCGGCATTTTGCGCGCCGGGCGGCCCGCCGTGGTGAGCGACCCGGTACCGCCGCAAAGCGTCATCGACCAGGCGAACGCGCTGGGCGCAGACCTGTGGTTGCTGGGGCGCGATTTCAACTTCTCCGGCGACAAGCAGCAGTGGGCCTGGGCCGGGCGCGGGCGGCGCTACGCCGGCCTGGCCTATCCCGCGCTGCGTGGGGCCAACCAGCTGGTGAATGCCTCGGGCGTGCTGGCCGCCCTCACCGCCCTGCGTGAGCGCCTGCCGGTGACCGCGCAGGCCGTGCGCAACGGGCTGGCCCTGGTCGAACTGCCCGGGCGTTTCCAGATCGTGCCGGGCGAGCCCACTCTGGTGCTGGACGTGGCCCACAACCCGCACTCGGTGGCGGCCCTGGTGGCCAACCTCGATGCCATGGGCTTTTATCCCACCACCCACCTGGTGTTCGGGGCCATGGGCGACAAGGACCTGGACACCATGCTGCGGCGCGTCGCGCCACTGGCCGATCGCTGGTACTTCTGCGACCTGCCCACGCCCCGGGCTGAAACCGGCGCGGGTCTGAAGGCCCGCTGGGAGGGGCTGGGGGCCCGCCCCGGGGTGCCAGCCAGCGCCCACGCCGGCCCGCGCGAGGCCCTGGAGGCGGCGGTCGCTGCGGCAGACCCCGCTGATAGAATCGTGGTCTTTGGTTCGTTCTTCATGGTGGGCGGCGTCCTGGTGGACGGCACGCCCCGGCTGCAGGCCCGGCACCTGCGCACCTGACTTCCGGCGGGCACGACGCGTTCATGGCTTTTTTCAAGTTCCGAAAGACCGGCGCCGATTCCGACGCCCTCGCCGCACAGCCCGAAAGCATCGAGGCCTTGCGCAAACGCGCCAAGCAGCGCCTGATTGGCGCCGCCGTCTTGGTGCTCGTGGGGGTCATCGGCTTTCCCCTGGTGTTCGACACGCAGCCGCGCCCCATCCCGGTGGACATTCCCATTGAGATCCCCGACCGCGGCAAGGCCGCCGGCGCAACCAACAGTGCGGCCGGTGCGGTGAGCGTGGCGGCCCCGGCCGCGTCTGCAGCCGCTGCGGCGCCAGCCTTCGTGGCGCCCGTGGCCGAACCCTCCGCAGCCACTGCCGCGCCCACTGCCCCGGCCCCTGCCCCGTCTGCCCCTGCAGCCGTTTCTTCCGTGGCCGCCGCCAAGCCGGCGGCATCCGCAGCGTCGGCCAGGCCGGCGCTACCCGCCGCGTCGGCCAAGTCGGCCGAGGCGCCTGCGTCCGCGGCTCGCAGCGCCGCATCGACCTCCGAAGGGGACCGCGCCAAGGCCTTGCTCGAGGGCAAGCCCGCGTCCGCCGCCGCCGAGGGGCGCTTCGTGGTGCAGATTGGCGCCTTTGCCGAAGCGGCTCGGGCCCGTGAAGCCCGCCAGAAACTGGAGAAGGCGGGCCTGAAGACCTACACCCAGGTCGCCGAGACCAAGGAAGGCCGGCGCATCCGTGTGCGCGTGGGGCCCTTCGAGTCCCGCGCCGAGGCCGACAAGGCCGCTGCCAAGGTCAAGGGGCTGGACCTGCCGGCCACGGTCCTGACCCTCTGAACCGGGCGCTGAGCGAACCCCATGGCCACGCTCGACTGGGTGTTCGCCGCTGTCCTGGTGCTGTCGCTGGCGGTGGGTGCCTGGCGCGGGCTGGTGTTTGAGGTGCTGTCGGTGGCGGGCTGGGTGGCGGCCTTCGTGCTGGCCCAATGGTGGGCGCCCGCAGTGGCCAGCTGGCTGCCGATGGGGCAGTGGTCGCCCGCCCTGCGCTACGCAGCGGGCTTTGTCGTGGTGCTGGTGGGGTCGCTGTTCGCGGTGGCCTTGCTGGCGATGCTGGCCAAGAAGCTGATCGAGGCGGTGGGCCTGCGGCCAGTGGACCGCATCCTGGGTGCGGCATTTGGCCTGCTGCGGGGTTTTGTGATCGTGCTGGCCGTGACCGTGGTGGCCCAGATGACGCCGCTGAAGGACACTGCCACATGGAACGAGTCGGCGGGCGCGCGAGCGTCGGCCCAGGTGCTCAAGGCGTTGAAACCGATACTGCCCGAACGTTTCGGGCAGTACCTACCGGGGTGACACAGGCATGTGTGGAATCGTCGGCGTTGTTAGCAACGCTCCAGTCAACCAGCTGATTTACGACGCCTTGCTGCTGCTGCAGCATCGCGGCCAGGATGCGGCGGGCATCGTGACGCAGCAGGAACGCAAGTTCTTCATGCACAAGGCCAAGGGCATGGTGCGTGACGTCTTTCGCACGCGCAACATGCGCGCCCTGCCGGGGCACTGTGGCCTGGGCCAGGTGCGCTACCCCACCGCGGGTAACGCCTACAGCGAGGAAGAGGCCCAGCCCTTTTACGTGAACGCGCCCTTCGGCATCGTGCTGGTGCACAACGGCAACCTGACCAATGCGCAGGCGCTGAAGTCGGAGCTGTTTTCTACCGACCACCGCCACATCAACACCGAGAGCGACTCCGAGGTGCTGCTCAATGTGTTCGCGCACGAGCTCGATCGCGCCAGCCGCGGTGTGCCGCTCAAGCCCGAGGACATCTTCACTGCGGTAGCCCACGTCCACCAGCGCGTGCGCGGCTCCTACGCCGTTGTGGCTCTGATCGCCGGCTACGGCGTGATTGCCTTTCGCGACCCGCACGGCATCCGGCCGCTGTCGCTGGGCCGCTCGGCCGAGGGCTCGGTCATGGTGGCCAGCGAGACGGTCACCCTGGAGGGCACGGGTCACCAGTTCGAGCGCCATGTGGCACCAGGCGAGGCGGTGTTCATCGACCTGCAGGGGCAGCTGTACGCCAAGCAGTGCGCCAGCGCACCGCGCCTGACGCCTTGCATCTTCGAGTACGTGTACCTGGCCCGCCCGGACTCGGTGCTCGATGGCATCTCGGTCTACCAGGCCCGCCTGAACCTGGGCGAGACGCTGGCGCAGCGCGTGGTGTCCACCGTGCCGCCCAACGAGATCGATGTGATCATTCCGATCCCCGAGTCCAGCCGACCCAGCGCCACGCAGCTGGCCCACCTGCTGGGGGTGCCGTACCGCGAGGGCTTCGTGAAGAACCGCTACGTGGGTCGTACCTTCATCATGCCGGGGCAGGGCGTGCGCAAGAAGTCGGTGCGTCAGAAGCTCAATGTGATCGCCAGCGAGTTCAAGGGCCGCAACGTGCTGCTGGTGGACGACTCCATCGTGCGTGGCACCACCAGCCGCGAGATCGTGCAGATGGCACGCGACGCCGGCGCGCGCAAGGTGTATTTGGCCAGCGCCGCCCCGCCAGTGCGTTATCCCAATGTTTACGGTATCGACATGCCGACCTCCACCGAGCTCGTGGCCCACGGCCGCACGGTCGAAGAGGTGCGCCAGATCATTGGCTGCGACGCGCTGATCTACCAAGAGGTGGAGGGCATGAAGCGCGCCATTCTGGCCGCGGCGCCCAAGGACGGTCCGACCTTCGACGGCTTTGACGCATCGTGCTTTGACGGCGTGTACGTGACCGGCGACATCAGCGCCGAGGACATCACCCAACTGAACGCGGGCCGTGTCGGCCAGGAGGAAGGCGCGGACTCCGACACCTCGCGCCTGGCCCTGCCCAACGCCCAGGAAGCCTGATCCCATGGCCACCCAGAAACTTCCCGAAGGCCTGCACCTGGACACGCTCGCGGTACGCACCGCGGTCGACAAGAGCCAGTACGGCGAGAACGCCGAGGCCCTTTTTCTCACCTCCAGCTTCACCCAGCCCGATAGCGAAACGGCGGCCCGCCGCTTCGCGGGCGAAGAAGACGGCTACATCTATTCGCGCTTTACCAACCCCACGGTGGCCAGCATGGAAATGCGCCTGGCGGCCATGGAGGGTACTGAGGCCTGTATCGGTGCGGCCAGCGGCATGGGGGCCATCCTGCTGCTTTGCATGGGCCTCCTGAAGGCCGGCGACCATGTGGTGTGCTCGCGCTCGGTGTTCGGCTCCACCATCAAGCTCATTGGCACCGAGTTCGGCAAGTTCGGCGTGCAAAGCACCTTCGTGTCGCAGACCGACCTGGCCGAATGGAAGGCCGCGATCCGCCCCAATACCAAGCTGCTGTTTGCCGAGACGCCCACCAACCCGCTGACCGAGGTGTGCGACATCCGCGCGCTGGCCGATCTGGCGCACAACGCCGGCGCGCTGCTGGCGGTGGACAACTGCTTTTGCACCCCGGCGCTGCAAAAGCCCGCCGCCCTGGGCGCGGACATCATCACCCACTCGGGCACCAAGTACCTGGACGGCCAGGGCCGCGTGATCGCCGGTGCGATTTGCGCGAGCGAAGCCTTGATTCGCGAGAAGCTGATTCCGGTGCAACGCAGTGGTGGCATCACGCTGTCGCCGTTCAACGCCTGGGTGGTGCTCAAGGGCCTGGAGACGCTGGGCATCCGCATGGAGGCGCAATCCAAGCGCGCGCTCGAACTCGCGCGCTGGCTCGAATCGCACCCGGCTGTGGAGCGCGTCTACTACCCCGGTCTGGAAAGCCACCCCCAGCACGCGCTGGCGATGGCGCAGCAATCGGGCATGGGCGGTGCGGTGGTGTCCTTTGATGTGAAGGGTGCGACGCCCGCGCAGGGACGCACCAACGCCTTCCAGGTGATCGACTCCACGCAGTGGCTGTCCATCACCGCCAACCTGGGCGATGTGAAGACCATCATCACCCAGCCCGCCAGCACCTCGCACGGACGCCTCACCGAGGACCAGCGCCTGGCTGCCGGCATTCGCCAGAACCTGGTGCGCGTGGCCGTGGGCCTGGAGCATCTGGGCGATATCCAGGCCGACCT
>JBEEIS010000044.1:0-6237 GCA_041169755.1 Pseudomonadota bacterium
TGCTTTCGCCGCAGTTGGACATGCTGAGCCTGACGCCTAACGAGTGTTTGCTGTTGCAGACATTGGCCTCGGTCAATGGTTTGTGCACCTACGAGCAATTGACCCACACCCTGGGCCATGCTGGCTTGAATGACAAACAGGGCAAGGCGCGACTCGAAGTCATCGTCAGCAGGCTGCGCAGCAAATTGGCCAAGTTCCCAGCGGATCGCCTGGAGATCAAGACGGAACACAGCACAGGGTATTTTTTGACCCGCCCATTGGCCATCAAGGCCGATGACGTGAAGTGGGTTCAGTAGGGCGGGGCGCGCTCGGGGCGACCTCAGAACCCCAGTTCCCGCACCAGCACCACCGCCGCCTGCCGCAGGTAGCGTCCGGCCAGCGTCTGACCCTGCGCGTGCACCACCAGGTGCCCGCGCCAGGAGCGGTTCGCCAGGTCCTGCGGGATCGCCTCAGGCGCGAGCGTGACCCGGTAGATCGCCCGCTCGGGTATCAGCTGCTGCCCCTGCGGGCGAGTCACTAAATGCCCGCCAGCCTGGGTCGCCAGCTCGGGCCGCGCCAGCACCCGGGTGGCGTCACGGTCCACGCTGGCCACGCGCAGCGTCACCGCCTGCCCGGGCAGGTTGTCTGGCACGAACATCGCCCGCGCCCCCACCTGCACCCGCTGCACCGCGTCCTCGTCCAGCCAGGTCTCCACTGTCCAGGGACTGTCCTCGCGCACCAGCAGCGCAAGGGCCTCCTTGCGAGCCACCCACTGCCCCGGCCGCAGGTCGGGATCCAGATCACGCAGACGTCCGGCAAACGGTGCTCGTGGCTGGAACTGCTGCAGCTCGGTCGACACGCCTGCGAGATCGGCTTGCGCCTGCGCGAGGGCCTGCTGGCGCACCAGCAGCTGGGGCCGCGAAGCCTCGTCCAGGCCCGAGGTGGCGGCCTGCCAGCGTTGCTGGTCCACCCGCGTGCGCATCGCGGCCTCGCGGTTCGCGAGGTCGGGCACCTGCAGGCTCACCACCACTGCATCCTGCGGCACACGGTCACCCTCCTTGAACGGCAGCGCCTGCACGCGTGCCCCTGCGGGCGCATGCACAGGCCAGACATCGGCTGGCCGCAGCGGCGCGCTGGCGGTCACCCGTCCCGGCCAGGGTACGACAGCCACCAGCACCACGAGCGCGATCAAGATCACCGCCCGCAGGCTGCCCCGGCTGGCACGAATCTGCGGCCAGCGCGCGCGCCAGGCCTGCAACTCGCTGCGCACCGGGTCTGTACCTGGTGCGCACCATCGCCGAGCGGCAACGGGGCGGGGTCAGTGTGCAGAACCAGCCGGGGGGCGGATGCGAGTTCCGCTTGCAGTGGCCACAGTGACCCGCCACGCGGCCCGGGGTCAATCGGGCTTGAGGTTGCGCTTCTTCACCACCTCGGCCCAGCGCGCGCTCTCGGAGGCAATGCGGGCAGCCAACTGCGTCGGTGTGCCACTGCCCGCCTCCATGCCCTGGGTGGCAAAACGCTCCTTCACGTCGGTGCGGCCCACCGTGCGGGCCATCTCGGCGTTCAGCTTGTCCACCACCTCACGCGGCGTCGCGGCTGGCGCCATCAGCGCGTACCAGGACACCGCCTCGAAGCTGGCAAAGCCCTGCTCCGCGATGGTCGGCACTTGCGGCAAGGCGGCCAGCCGGCGCAGGCTGGCCACACCGATCGCACGCAACTTGCCCGACTGGATATGCGGGATGGCTGTCGACGTGGCGGCAAACATCAGGTTCACCTGGCCTCCGAGCAGGTCGTTCAGGGCAGGGGCCATGCCCTTGTAGGGGACATGCACGAGCTTCACGCCCGACTCCAGCGCCAGCAGCTCGCCCGCCAGGTGCGCCTGACTACCCGCGCCGGGAGAGGCAAAGCTCAGGCCCTCGGGCTTTTGCCGGGCCAGCGCCAGCAGCTCGCGCAGGTTGCTGGCGGGCAGCGAGGCCGGCACCACCAGCACGTTGTCCACCACGGCCAACATGGCCACCGGGGTCAGCTCACGGGCCGCATAGGGCAGGTTCGGGAACAGAGAAGGGTTCACCGCGATATTGCCCACAGGCACCACACCCACGGTGTAGCCATCGGGCGGGGCCTTGGCGATCAGATCCACACCGATATTGCCTGCGGCGCCGACCTTGTTCTCGACCACACCGGGCTGGCCCATCGTGTCCGTGATGGCCTGGGCCGCCATGCGCCCGAGCTGGTCGGCGGGACCGCCCGGTGCGAACGGCACGATGACCTTTACCGGTTTGGCCGGCCAGGCCTGGGCCAGGGCGGTACCGCCCCCCAGTGCCAGGGAGAGGCCAGCCATCAGGATCGCAAGCAGTCGTTTCATCAGAGTTTCTCCAGGACATCAGGGGTCAGTTCGGCCATCTCGCGCAGCACGTCGTACTGCCCGGGCTCGGGTTCGGCAAAGCCGGTCAGCAGCAGGCACTCACGCACCGGCGCCAACGCGCTGGCGCAGGCAGCAGCCTGCAAGGACTGGCGCAGCGCCTGCAGCTGGCCCGGCGCCAGGGGCGCGGTGGCCACCAGCGGCGGGATCGGGCGCATGGGCGTCATCGCCACGGTGCGTACTTGCCCGGCGAAGACCGGGTCGTCGTGGCGCAACAGGTCGTGGTAATAGCTGTCCAGGGGGCCGACATCGATGTCGCCGCGCACCAGGGCCTCGATCACGCCGCGCGCGTGGATCAGGCCGCCGACGCTGTGCCGGTACAGGCTGGGCCGCTGGGGCGTGCGCCATGCCGCCAGGAAGCGGTCGAAGGCCACGCCACCGGACAGGGAATCCGACAGCGTGTAACCGGCCACCGCACCGAAGGTCTCGGGCAGCGAGTGCCAGGGCGCGTCGGCGCGCACCACGACATCGGTGCAGTACTGCGCCCGACCGCCATAGCGGTCCGGCGAGGGCACCGGCGCCGCCACCAATTGCGGCTGTGGCACGCGTCGGGCGAAGGGCAGGCCGCACATCATCGTCAAGCCGAGATCCTCGCGGGCCCACAGGGCGTTGAGCGGCTGGGGGGCGTCGTAATCGATCACCTCCCAGTCCAGGCCGGCATCGCGCAACACCCAGGACAGCAGCGTGCGCCACGCCTGTTTCGTGCGCGGAGTGGCCGAATACATGCGCGCGTTGGCGATGGGCATCCGGTTCGGCCTTCAGCGAAACCGCAGCCGCTGGCCCAGGCCCATCGCCTGCGCCTTGCGCAGCATGGTAGCCCCCAGCGCGATGTCCGACAGCGACAGCCCGCGGTGCCAGAACAGATTGGTCTCGTCGTCGCGCTCGCGCCCGGGCTTGAGCCCCGCCACGATCTGCCCGAGTTCGGCGTGCAGGGTCTGCTCGCTCAGGCGCCCGCTGTCCACGTGCGCGCGCAGCGCGCCGAAGGGCCCGGCCTTGGCCTGACCCCAGTCGTCCATCACCATCTTGTCCATGATTTCGGTCAGCGACAGTTCCACGGCACTCATCGTTCCGTAGGGAATGACGCAGGCCCCTGGTTTGATCCAAGCGGTCTTGAGCATGGGTTCGGGTTTTTCCAGGCGCGAGGCCTCCACCACGATGTCAGCGCCGCGCACGCAGGACTCCCAGTCCGACGTCACGCGCACCGGCTTGCCCAGATCACGCGAGAGGCGCTGCGCGAAGGCGTCACGGCTCTCAGGGCGTCGCGAATGCACGCGGATCTCGTCGAAATCGAAGATCGAATCCAAGAGCCGTACGTTCCAGTAGGAGGTACCGCGCGCGCCGATGTGCCCCAGCACCTTCGAGTCACGACGCGCCAGGTGGCGCGCGCCGATCGCCGTCACCGCGCCGGTACGCATGTCGGTGATGTCGGAGGCATCGATCACCGCCACGGGCGCCCCGGTCTTGGGGTCCATGAGATTGAGCAGTGCCATCTCCGAAGGCAGGCCCACTTCGTAATTGCGGTAGAAGTCGCCCACCACCTTCACCCCGGCCAGTCCCAGCGGCCGGATGTAACCCCGCAGCACGTTGAAATGGCCGGGCCAGTCTTTTTCAGGCACCAGGTGCATGCGCGGCTCGATGGCCACCTGACCCAGGCCCTGGGCCCGCAGCCCGTCTTCGACGGCGGCGATGATTTCCGCATCACTCATTGCCAGCGCCTGCACATCGCCGTGGTGCAGGTAGTGGATCCAGATCTCCGGATCCGGTTCGCGTTCGGTCGCCATATCGCTCCTGGTTCTCACCGCGCGTTGCGGCTTTCAGCTGTACAGGAGGGTTATAGACGAAAAGAAAAAACGGGCTGCAACCTCTCGGCTGCAGCCCATTGAACTTCTGAATTCTGGCGGAGCGGACGGGACTCGAACCCGCGACCCCCGGCGTGACAGGCCGGTATTCTAACCAACTGAACTACCGCTCCAGGCAGTGTTGCGGTTCGCTGCGGGCTCTACACCCGCTGCCAAGTGCAACGTTCTTGTGCCAAGAAACTTGGCGACCCTACGGGGATTCGAACCCCGGTACTCACCGTGAAAGGGTGATGTCCTAGGCCTCTAGACGATAGGGTCAAAACCTTTGGACTAATCCATCTCGACGCTTTTTTGGTGGAGGTAAGCGGGATCGAACCGCTGACCTCTTGCATGCCATGCAAGCGCTCTCCCAGCTGAGCTATACCCCCGTCTGGCGTCGAGACCGAGATTCTACAACGTTTTTTGACCGCTCGACAATCGGCCCAAAACGTCCTCGCGGGGAAGCAAGGCCAGCACCGTGTCGAGGGACGGCGTCTGGGGCGTTCCCAGCACCAGCACCCGCACCGGCATGGCCAGCTGGGGCATCTTCAGCCCGCTGGCACGCAGGGTTTCCTTGATCGCTTCGGCGATCGCTGCCTTGTCCCAGGCACAGACCGCCAGGGCGCCCGCAAGCTGCGCGATGGCGGGGCGCACCGCCTCGGTCACGTGCTGCGCCAATTCCTCGGGCGCGGGCTGCACCGGCTGGTAGAACTTCGCGGCCCAGGCGGCCAGGGCCACGGTGGTCTCGCAGCGGTCCTTGAACAGACCGCAGATCGCGGGCAGCCGGTCGTCGCCCGCCAGGCCCATGGCCTTCAACTGCGGCTGCACGAGCTGCGCCAGCGTCGCATCCGGCGTGGTCTTCATGTGCTGCGCGTTCACCCAGCGCAGCTTGGCCTCGTCAAACTGCGCGGCGCTGCGCCCCAGGTGATCCAGGTCGAACCACTGCAGGAACTGCTCGCGCGAAAAGATCTCGTCGTCGCCATGCGACCAGCCCAGACGCGCCAGGTAATTGACCACCGCGTCGGCCAGGAAGCCTTCGTCGCGAAACTGCGTGACCGGCTTGGCGCCGTTGCGCTTGGACATCTTCTCGCCCTGCTCATTGAGCACGGTGGGCAAGTGCGCGTACACCGGCGGCTCCACGCCCAGTGCGCGAAAGATGTTGATCTGGCGCGGCGTGTTGTTCACATGGTCGTCCCCGCGAATCACGTGGGTGATGCGCATGTCGATGTCGTCCACCACCACGCAGAAGTTGTAGGTGGGCGTACCGTCGGGCCGCGCGATCACCAGGTCGTCGAGTTCCGCGTTGGCGATCTCGATGCGCCCCTTGACCTTGTCGTCCCAGGCCACCACCCCGCCCTGCGGGTTGCGAAAGCGCAGCACCGGCTTCACACCCTCCGGCACCGGCGGCAGCACCTTGCCCGGCTCGGGGCGCCAGGTACCGTCGTAACGGGGCTTTTCCTTGGCCGCCATCTGGCGCTCGCGCAGGGCGTCCAGTTCGGCCACGCTCATGTAGCAGGGGTACACCAGGCCATCGGCCTGCATCCGGGCCAGCACCTCGCGGTAGCGGTCCATCCGCTGCATTTGATAGAACGGGCCTTCGTCGTGCGTGAGGCCCAGCCAGGCCATGCCCTCGATGATCACGTCCACCGCGGCCTGCGAAGAGCGCTCCAGGTCGGTGTCTTCGATGCGCAGGATGAAGTCGCCGCCCTGCGAGCGCGCAAACGCCCAGGGATACAGCGCCGATCGGATATTGCCCAGGTGAATGAAGCCGGTGGGCGACGGCGCGAAGCGGGTGCGCACGCGCGCGCCGGTGGTCGTAGAGGTCACGGAGGTCACTGCGAAAGGTCGATCAGGCCAGTCGGTCCAGACCGCGCGCGAGGTCGGCCTGGATATCGCCCAGATGCTCCAGGCCCACGGCCACGCGCACCAGGTTCTGGCGAATGCCGGCAGCCAGGCGCTGGTCCTCGGTGAGGCGTCCGTGCGAGGTGCTGGCGGGCT
>JBEEIS010000045.1:0-8305 GCA_041169755.1 Pseudomonadota bacterium
TGCGCTGCCCCGACTGCGACGGCAAGCGATATCGCGAGGAAGTGCTCGAGGTGAAGGTCGACGGCCGCAACATCGCCGAGGTCCTGGAGCTCACCGTGGCCGAGGCCGTGGAGGCCTTTCCCGGGCAGCCCGAGATCGAGCGGCGCCTGCGCCCGCTGGTCGACGTGGGCCTGGACTACCTGCGGCTGGGCCAGCCCGTGCCCACGCTCTCCGGCGGCGAGGCGCAGCGCCTGAAGCTGGCCGGCTTCCTGGCCGATGCCGCCACGTCGCCCGCGCAGCGCGTGGCCCGCAAGGGCACGCTCTTCCTGTTCGACGAGCCCACCACCGGCCTGCACTTCGACGACATCGCCAAGCTGATGCGGGCGCTGCGCAAGCTGCTGGAGGCCGGTCATTCGCTGGTCGTGATCGAGCACAACCTGGACGTGATCCGGGCCGCCGACTGGCTGATCGACCTGGGCCCCGAGGGCGGTGACGCCGGCGGCCTGCTGGTGGCCCAGGGCTCGCCCGAAGACGTCAAGCAGCATCCGACCTCACACACCGCGCGCGCCTTGCGCGAATACGACGGCACGCTGGGTGCTGCGGAACCGGCGACCCCCTATGCCGTGCGTCCCGCGACCGCCGCTGTGGTGCCCCGCACCGAGGCCATCGAGATCGTCAACGCGCGCGAACACAACCTGAAGTCGCTGAGCGTGCAGATCCCGCACAACCGGTTCAGTGTCATCACCGGCGTCTCGGGTTCAGGCAAATCCACCCTGGCCTTCGACATCCTGTTCAACGAAGGCCAGCGCCGCTACCTCGAATCGCTCAATGCCTACGCCCGCAGCATCGTGCAGCCGGCCGGCCGCCCCGAGGTGGACGCGGTCTACGGCATTCCGCCCACGGTGGCCATCGAACAGCGGCTCTCGCGAGGCGGGCGCAAGTCCACGGTGGGCACCACCACCGAGGTCTGGCACTTCCTGCGCCTTCTGTATGTCAAGCTGGGGATACAGCACTGCGTGAAGGACGGCGCCGAGGTGCGCCCGCAGACGCCGGACAGCATCGCCGCACAGGTCATGAAGCGGTACCGCGGCCAGCATGTGGGCCTGCTCGCGCCCCTGGTGATGAACCGCAAGGGCGTCTACACCGAGCTGGCCGACTGGGCGCGTGGTCGGCGCTACACCCACCTGCGGGTGGACGGCAACTTCCTGCCCACCACGGGCTTCCCGCGTCTGGACCGCTTCAAGGAGCACACGGTGGAACTGCCGGTGGGCGACTTCGTCGTGCGGCCCGAGAACGAAGCGATGCTGCGCGAGCTGCTACCCGTGGCCCTGGAGCATGGCAAGGGCGTGCTCCATGTGCTGGCGCCGCTGGACGGCCTGCGCACCGCCTTCCAGCTCGGGACCGGTAGCCACCACCACATTGGCCAGTTGGAGGTGTTTTCCACCCGCCGTGCCTGCCCGGTGTGCAGCACCTCCTATCCGGAGCTGGACCCGCGCCTCTTTTCCTACAACAGCAAGCACGGCTGGTGCCCGGATTGCGTGGGTACCGGCGTCAAGCTCACGCGCGAACAGCGCCGCGCCTACGACGAGACCCTGCAGGCCGAGGACAACAAGGGTCGCGAGCAGACCTTCGCCGAACCCGAGGTCGAAGACGTGAGCGACGAGACCTGTCCCAGCTGCCACGGCACGCGCCTGAATGCACAGGCCCGCAGCGTGAAGTTCAACGGCGTGGGCATCGCCGACATCGCGTCGCTGTCCGTGATCGAGGTGCGTCGCTGGATCGAGGGCCTGCAGCTGCAGGGCGTGCTCACGGAGCGCGAGCAGGGCATCGCCCGTGACCTGATTCCCGAGATCAAGAGCCGCCTGGAGTTCCTGGAGGAAGTGGGCCTGGGTTACCTCACACTCGATCGTGGCGCGCCCACGCTCTCGGGTGGCGAGGCGCAGCGCATACGCCTGGCGGCGCAATTGGGTTCCAACCTGCAGGGCGTGTGCTACGTGCTGGACGAACCCACCATCGGCCTGCATGCGCGGGACAACCAGATTCTGCTGAACGCCCTGCACAAGCTGGGGGGCAAGGGCAACACCCTGGTGGTGGTGGAACATGACGAGGACACCATTCGCCGTGCCGACCACATCATCGACATCGGCCCGGGCGCGGGCAAGCGCGGAGGCCGCGTGGTGGCCCAGGGCACAGCCGCCGAACTCTCGGCGAGCGAAGACTCGCTCACGGGCCGTTACCTGCTGCATGCGATCAAGCATCCGCTGCAACCCCGACGCGGTCGCCCCGAGGGCATGCTGCACCTGCGCCGCGCCGGTTTGCATAACCTGCAGCAGGTCGACGTGGACGTGCCGCTGCGCCGCCTGGTGGCGGTGACGGGTGTGTCGGGTTCGGGCAAATCCACGCTGGCGCGCGACGTGCTGCTGCACAACGTGCAGCAGGCCGTGCAACAACGCAGCACGAAAGCGGGCCGCGACGCCGACGACCGTGGCAAGCACCCGGCCTGGGTGGGCTGCGCCGCGCTCACCGGCTACCAGGAGATCGATCGCGTACTGGAGGTGGACCAGACGCCAATTGGCAAGACGCCGCGCTCCTGCCCGGCCACCTACATCGGCTTCTGGGACACCATCCGCAAGCTCTTTGCCGACACGCTGGAGGCCAAGGCCCGTGGCTATGCGGCGGGGCGCTTCTCCTTCAACACGGGCGAGGGCCGTTGCCCCACCTGCGAAGGCCAGGGCCTGCGCACCATTGGCATGAGCTTCCTGCCCGACGTCAAGGTACCCTGCGAATCCTGTCACGGCGCGCGCTTCAACCCCGAGACCCTGGCCGTCACCTGGCGGGGCAAGAGCATCGGCGACGTGCTGCAGATGGAGGTGGACGAGGCGGTGGAGTTCTTCGCTTCCATGCCCTCCATCAGCCACCCGCTGCAGCTGCTCAAGGACGTGGGCCTGGGCTACCTGACCCTGGGCCAGCCTTCCCCCACCCTCTCGGGCGGCGAGGCGCAGCGGATCAAGCTGGTGACCGAGTTGT
The DNA here is from genome assembly GCA_041169755.1 of Pseudomonadota bacterium. Taxonomy (GTDB): domain Bacteria; phylum Pseudomonadota; class Gammaproteobacteria; order Burkholderiales; family Burkholderiaceae_C; genus Ramlibacter. The sequence continues at coordinate 3,007 of JBEEIS010000045.1, forward strand.
CCAAGGTGCGCGACGACGTGACCCGCCGGGGCCAGAAGGCGCCGCACACGCTCTATGTGCTGGACGAACCTACCGTGGGCCTGCACATGGCCGATGTCGAGAAGCTGATACGCGTGCTGCATCGGCTGGTCGATGGCGGCCACAGCGTGGTGGTGATCGAGCATGACCTCGACGTGATCGCCGAGGCCGACTGGATCATCGATCTGGGCCCCGAAGGCGGCAGCGCCGGCGGGCGCGTCGTCGCCAGCGCTTCTCCAGAGGACGTGGTCAAGCGCCGCACCCACACCGGCGTGGCGCTCGCGCCGGTGCTGGCCCGCCAATGATCCGGCAGCCCCCACCACGTTTGCGCAGAATGCCTGCGCCGGCGAGGGGGCGCCGCTCGAGCGGCTGGGGCCGGCTCTAGGGTCTGGCCGCCAGCACGGCTTGCGCCACCTGCGCGAAGCCGGCGCCGCGTTCGCGCTCGGTCACATACCGGGGCGGGTGCTGGAGCACACTGGCGAAACGCTGGATATTGGCCACGCCCACCGCATGCGGGAAGCGCGCGAACATGCGCTCGTCGTTGGTCGAATCACCCACATAGACCCAGCCTCCGATCTCGGCCTCCAGGTCGCGTCCAAACAGCTCGTGCACGATCCAGCGCGCGCCCGAAAACTTGTCGTGGTCGCCGATCCAGCCGTTGATGTGGATGGAGCTCACCGTGGCCTGCAGGCCTTCCTCACGCATCACCGCGACCACCTGTGCGATGCGGTCTGGGGGCAGCTGCGTGAATTCGCTGTGGTCGACCGCGATGTCGGTCTCGCGGCCCGCGCTGTCTTGCGCGCGTATCGCGCCAGGTACGGTCTGTTCGATGCGCCGCAACACGTCCTGCAAGCGGCGGAAGTGGCGGTCCCGGGTGGCAGCGTCCTGCTGATAGAGCTTGCGCAGTCGTCCGTGGGCTTCGCGCACCAGGGCCACCGCACCGTTTTCAGCCACGATGGCCTGCACCGGCCATTGCAAGGCGAAGGGTTCGCTCCAGCCGACGGGGCGGCCGGTGACGGCGATGACATGCAGGTCTGCCGCACGCAGCCCCCCGAGGGCGGCCAGGGCATCGGGCGTGATCGCGCCGTCGGTGGTGAGGGTGTCGTCGATGTCGGTGAGCACGCCCACCAGACCTTGTCGGTCGGCCCACGGCCAGGCGTCCAGCGGCTTCATGACGACGGCAACCAACCGCGCTCACTCCTGCAGGGCGAGGCCTGCGTGTTCACGCAGCAGGTGGAAGTGGATCTTCGGGAAACGTTCCTGCGCCAGCCGCACGTCGTAGGGCGAAGTGCACAGAAAGGCCAGGGCGTTGGCGGCGTCGCGCGCCATGCGTTGCGGGTAGGCGTCGGTGAAGGCGCGCAGTTCGGCCGGCGTTTCCGCCGTGATCCAGCGCGCACCGGTGTACTGGCAGCCTTCCAGGCGGATGTCGGCGTCGTATTCGGCCTTCAGGCGGTGCTGCACCACCTCGAACTGCAGCTGTCCCACGGCTCCCAGCAGCATCGCGCCGCCCGCTTCGGGCTTGAACACCTGGATCGCGCCTTCCTCGCCCAACTGGGCCAGGCCCTGCTGCAGCTGCTTGGTGCGCAAGGGGTTTTTCAGCAGCACGGTCATGAACAGTTCAGGCGCGAAAAAGGGCAGGCCGGTGAACTGCAGGTTGGCGCCGTCGGTGATGGTGTCGCCCAGCTGCACGCCACCGTGCGTGGTGAAGCCGATGATGTCGCCGGCATAGGCCTCGTCCACCGCCTCGCGTCGCTGCGACAGAAAGGTCACCACCGAGGTGGGACGCAGCTCTTTGCCGGTGCGCTGCACCTTGAGCTTCATGCCGGGCGTGTACTTGCCCGAGGCCATGCGCACGAAAGCAATGCGGTCCCGGTGGTTGGCGTCCATATTGGCCTGCACCTTGAACACCACGCCGGAGAAGGGCGCCTCGTCCGGCTCGATCACTTTTTCCACGGTCTGGCGGTTCACCACCAGCGAGCTGGTACGGGGCTGAGGCGCTGGCGCCAGGTCCACCAACGCGTCAAGCACCTCCATCACGCCGAAGTTGTTCACGCCCGAACCGAAAAAGACCGGCGTCTGCTGGCCCGCCAGGAAGGCGGCATGGTCCCAGGCTGGCGAGGCGCCGGTGGCCAGCTCCATGCTTTCGGCGGCCGCGTCGTATTCCGCGGCAAAGCGCTGGCGCAGGGTGTCGGCGTCAGCCAGGGGGATGGATTCAAAGTCTTGCGGGCGGCGCTCGCTGCCCGACTCGAACACCGTCATGGCCTGGGTGCGCAAGTTCATGATGCCGCCAAACAGCTTGCCCTTGCCCACCGGCCAGGTCATGGGGACGCAGGGCATGCCCAGTTCGCGCTCGACCTCGTCCAGGATGTCCAGGGGCTCGCGCACCTCGCGGTCCATCTTGTTCACGAAGGTGATGATGGGGGTGTTGCGCTGGCGGCAGACCTCGATCAGGCGCCGCGTCTGGGCTTCCACGCCGTTGGCCGCATCGATCACCATGAGCGCGGAATCGACGGCGGTGAGCACCCGGTAGGTGTCTTCGGAGAAGTCCTTGTGGCCCGGGGTGTCCAGCAGGTTGATCACGTGGTCGCGATACAGCATCTGCATCACCGACGAGGCCACCGAGATGCCCCGCTGCTTTTCGATCTCCATCCAGTCGGAGGTGGCGTGGCGCGAGGCCTTGCGGGCCTTGACGCTGCCGGCGATCTGGATCGCGCCCGAGAACAGCAGCAGCTTCTCGGTCAGCGTGGTCTTGCCCGCGTCAGGGTGGGAGATGATGGCGAAGGTGCGCCGGCGCCGGGTCTCGGCGCCATGGGGGCGGGCAGGGGCGGAGGGGGTCGGGGACGACAAGGCGGGGGCTTTCGGGCAGCGGACGCGGCAAACCCCGCATTCTCCCACGGGCATGGGCCGCGCTTATAATGCGGGCACTCGAGGAGCGTTGCAGCACCGTCCGGTGTGAGGCTCGGGTTTCCATTCGCAACGACGCTCACCCACTGTTTCCGTGCGGTGAGCCTGCCCCCCTGGCGTGATCCCGCGGCAAACAGTGGCTTTTCAGTTCACACCTGATTGGGAGCCACCATGAACGCCGTTTTGAAGCCCGTGCCCACCACGGATTGCGCCATCGCCGACCTGTCCCTGGCCGACTGGGGCCGCAAGGAAATCCGCATCGCCGAGACCGAAATGCCCGGTCTCATGGCCATACGCGAAGAATTCGCCAAGGCCCAGCCCCTCAAGGGCGCCCGCATCACCGGGTCGCTGCACATGACCATCCAGACCGCCGTCCTGATCGAGACGCTGCAGGCTCTGGGCGCCGACATCCGCTGGGCGTCGTGCAACATCTTCTCCACCCAGGACCATGCCGCCGCGGCCATCGCCGCCAACGGCACCCCGGTGTTCGCTATTAAGGGCGAGACGCTCGAGGACTACTGGAACTACACCCACAGCATCTTCGAATTCGGCCCCAAGGGCTCGGCCACCGAAGGCCCGAACATGATCCTGGACGACGGTGGCGACGCCACCATGCTGATGCACCTGGGCAAGAAGGCCGAGAAGGACCAGTCCGTCCTGGCCAACCCCACCAGCGAAGAAGAGCGCATCGTCTTTGCGTCCATCAAGGCCAAGCTGGCCGTCGACCCGACCTGGTACAGCCGCAAGAGCGCCCAGATCATCGGCGTGACCGAAGAGACCACCACCGGCGTGCACCGCCTGAACGAGATGTCCGCCAAGGGCACGCTGATGTTCCGCGCGATCAACGTCAACGACTCGGTCACCAAGAGCAAGTTCGACAACCTGTACGGCTGCCGCGAGTCCCTGGTGGACGGCATCAAGCGCGCCACCGACGTGATGATCGCCGGCAAGGTCGCCGTGGTCGCCGGCTACGGTGACGTGGGCAAGGGCAGCGCCCAGGCCCTGCGCGCCCTGTCCGCCCAGGTCTGGGTGACCGAGATCGACCCGATCAACGCCCTGCAGGCCGCGATGGAGGGCTTCCGCGTGGTGACCATGGACTGGGCCGCCGACAAGGCCGACATCTTCGTCACCGCCACCGGCAACAAGTCGGTCATCACCTTCGAGCACATGGCCAGGATGAAGGACCAGGCCATCGTCTGCAACATCGGTCACTTCGACAACGAGATCGATGTCGCCGAGCTCGAGGCCAAGTGCCAGTGGGAAGAGATCAAGCCCCAGGTCGACCACGTCATCTTCCAGGATGGCAAGCGCATCATCCTGCTGGCCAAGGGCCGCCTGGTGAACCTGGGCTGCGGCACCGGCCACCCCAGCTTCGTGATGAGCAGCTCCTTCGCCAACCAGACGATCGCGCAGATCGAACTGTTCACGCACAGCGACTACTACGAGGTCGGCAAGGTCTACACCCTGCCCAAGCACCTGGACGAGAAGGTCGCCCGTCTGCACCTGAAGAAGATCGGCGCGCAGCTCACCGAGCTGTCCGACGAGCAGGCCGGCTACATCGGCGTGCCCAAGCAGGGCCCGTACAAGCCGGACACCTACCGCTACTGATGCCCGATGGGGCTGCGCCCCATGCGCGCTGACCAATTGCTCGTCGACCGCGGCCTTGCGACCTCGCGCTCGCAGGCCCAGCGGCTCATTGCCGCCGGCGTCCGCTGGCTGGGGCCGCGTGGCTGGCAGCCTGTGGCCAAAAACGGCGACGAGCTGCCCGCGCAAGCCGAGATCGAGCTGCTCGACGCCGCCGAGGCGCGCTATGTCTCCCGGGGCGGCCTGAAGCTCGAAGGCGCGCTGCGCGAGGCGGGCGTGGATCCGGCGGGGCGCGACTGCCTCGACGTCGGCCAGTCCACCGGCGGCTTCACCGACTGCCTGCTGCAGGCCGGCGCCGCCCGCGTGGTGGGCGTGGACGTGGGCCATGGCCAGTTGCACGCACGCATCCGCTCCGACACGCGGGTCACGGCGCTGGAAGGCGTCAATGCCCGCCAGTTGCAGGCCGGCGACCTGCCGGTTTCGGCCTACGGGCTGGTGACGGGTGACCTGTCCTTCATCTCACTCACCCTGGTGCTGCCGGCGCTCGCGCCCCTCCTGGCACCGGAAGGCGATTTGCTGATGCTGGTCAAGCCGCAGTTCGAGCTGCAGCCGGGGCAGGTGGGCAAGGGCGGCATCGTGCGCGACGCGTCGCTGTACGCTGAGGTCGAGGCCCGTTTGCGGGCGGCCTGCGAGGCCTGTGGCCTCACGGTGCAGCGCTGGCTGGACAGTCCGATCACCGGCGGCGACGGCAATCGCGAGTTTTTCATTCACGCCCGGCCGCGTCTTGCGGCCC
>JBEEIS010000046.1:0-3424 GCA_041169755.1 Pseudomonadota bacterium
CCCAGCAAGTCCATGTCGACGCGGATGAAGTCGCCGCGGTAGGTCAACTCCCCCAGGTAGATGACGGTGCCGGCGGGGTCGCAAAACACCCGCCGCACCTGCGCCACTGGCGCTGACGCCGCGACATTGAGCAGCGTGGCCGCCTCCATGCCCGCGGTGCCGATCGTGAGGATCTGGCGGGCCGATCCGATCTTCACGGCCTTGAGGTCCATCAGCACCGGAATGATCAACTCCTTGCGGAATCGCTTCGGAGCCAGCTTGAAGACGCGCTCGTCCAGGTACGCGGTAATGACTGAGGTGACCTGCCGGTCGCTGGCATGCACCCGACGCAGGTAGCGGTAGGCCGGCGCGGGGTGGCCGTCATCGGCTTCCAGGCGCGGCGCGGCCTTTCCTTCGTCCAGCGACCGCATCTTCGGTGCCAGATCGCGGTACAGATCGGCCAGCCCCTGCAAGGAGGTTTCGACCTGCATCTTCGGGTGCGTTTGCGGCTTGTTGCGAACAAAGGTGCCGCGGCCCTGCTCCGGCACGACCAGCTTTTCGTTTTTGAGCACCTGCACCGCCTGGCGCACGGTGATCAAGCCCACGCCGAACTCCTGCGCGAGATCCGGCAGGGTCGGAATCTGCGAGCCGATCGCCCAGGTGCCCTTGACGATGCGCTCGCGCAGGGCGTCGGCGATCTGAGCGTACAAGGGACTCGCGCTGTGCTTGAAGTAGCCGTGCATATTCACCCCAGCTTGACGAATCTGATTAACTCTAGAATGATAAAACCATCGGCCAGCTCTCGGCCCTGACTCCACCTGAAAGAGGTCCTCATGCGTCTGCTTGCTCGTTGGATTTACCTGACCTTGTTGTGTCTTTGCTGGCCGCTTGGCGCGCTGGCCCAGGATTATCCCAACCGGGTGGTGCGCCTGGTCGTGCCCTTCCCGCCAGGGGGCGTGGTGGACATCAGCGGACGGCTCCTGGCCGAAGAAATGAGCCGCCACCTGGGTGTGAGCGTGATCGTCGAGAACAAGGTCGGCGCAGGCGGCACCATCGGCGCTGCTGAAGTCGCGCGCGCGCCTGCCGACGGCTACACCCTCTTGCTCGGGGGTGCCGCCACACACGCCTTCGCGCCCTTTGTCTACAAGCAGCTGCGCTACGACCCCACCAAGGACTTCGTGGCTGTCACGCAATTCACGGAGGGCCCGCTGGCCCTGTGCGTCAACGCCGCCACCGGCCCGGCCACCCTGAGCGATTTCGTGAAGACCATGAAAAGCGGCAGCGCCGCGCTCAATTACGCCTCCAACGGCGCCGGCACCTTCCCGCACCTGTCGGTGGAGTTGATGAACCAGGTGCTGGGCGCCAAGCCGCAGCATGTGCCCTTCCCGGGCGGCGCGCAGTCTGTTACCGCGCTGATCGGACAACAGGTGCAATTCACCCAGAACCATATCCCGGTGATCCAGCCGCACGTGAAGTCCGGTCGCTTGCGCGTGCTGGCCACGACCGGCGCGACGCGCTCGCCGTCTTTCCCGGATGTACCCACGCTCAAGGAGTCCGGCATCGACGTGGTGGCCTCGGCCTGGTTTGGCTTGTTCGTGCCTGCGGGCACGCCGCCGGCTGTGGTCGAGCGCCTTCATCAGGCCACGGTCGCCGCAGCCAAGTCGCCCGCCTTGCGCGAAAAAATCGCGGCGCAGGGCGACGAGGTGAAGGTGGACGGTCCGGCCCGGTTCCAGGCCTTTCACGCCGCCGAATTGGACAAATGGCGGCGTGTCATTACCAGCACCGGACTGAAACTGGATTGAGCTGATGACCCGCCCCAACATCATCCTGATCATGACCGACCAGCAACGTGCCGACACGATCGGCGCGCTGGGCGCTCCGTGGATGAACACGCCGCACCTGGATCGCCTGGTCCGCGAGGGCACCGCCTTCACCGAGTGCTTTGTCACCTCGCCTGTGTGCGTGGGGGCGCGGGCCAGTCTCTTCACCGGCAAGTACCCGCATGGCTGCCAGGTGTTCAGCAACTTTCAGCCCTGGCAACCGACCTGGGTGGGATCGCTGGCTGACCAGGGCTACCACTGCGTGAACATCGGCAAGATGCATATCAACCCCTACGACGCGCCCGGGGGGTTTCATCAGCGCCTGATCATGGAAAACAAGGACCGGCCGCTGTTCCTCGAGGAGCGTGACCGCGCCATCTATGACGAGTGGGACAAGGCCCTGCGCGCGCGCAAGCTGGTCAAGCCCTCGCGCTACAACCGCCACGCCGCCGACCCCGAGGGCTACAAGCGTGCGCTGGGCGCGTTCGCATGGGACCTGGATGCCGACATGCATCCGGACAACTTCATCGGTGACACCGCGTGCTGGTGGATCGGCGACCGCAAGAACCAGGACCCGCTCTTCCTGCAAATCGGTTTTCCGGGGCCGCATCCGCCCTACGACCCGACGCCGGACGCTTTGGCCGCTTATGCGGACGTGGACATTCCGGTGCCGAAGGTGAGCGAGGCCGAATTGCGCGCGCAACCCTACGCGCAGCAAAAGCTGCGAGACAACATGGTCGAATTCAATTTCGACTCGGTGGCGTGGCGACACGACATCAGCGAGGCCGACCTGCTGCGGCTGCGGCGCCATTACGCCGCGAACGTGAGCATGATCGATCATCAGGTCGGTCGCATCCTGGCGGCCCTGGACGCACGCGGCTACCTGGACAACGCGCTGGTGATCTTCACCTCCGACCATGCCGATGCGCTGGGCGAGCACGGTCACATTCAGAAGTGGACGATGTACGACTCGGTGGTACGTGTGCCGCTGGTGTTCTGGTCCAAGAACCTGCCGATTGAGCACCGCACCCGCGACGATCTGGTGCAGATGTTCGACATCGCCCCCACGATCCTGGAGGCCGCGGGCCTGCCGGTGCCGGCCGACTTTGACGCCCAGACCCTGTGGGGGGCGGTGACCGGACGCGGCGACTACCAACCACGCGATGCGGTGTATGCCGAACTTGCGCGCGATCACATTCAAACCGGCAGCGAGTTCATCCTGATGCGCCGCGACCGGCGCTGGAAGATCGTGACCTACCTGGACGATGCAGCCGGCGAGTTGTACGACCTGCAAGCCGACCCCGACGAGGTGAACAATCTGTGGCAGGTCGAGGAACTGCGCGCCATGCGCGATGAGCTAGTGGCTTCGTGCATGCAGTGGCTGGCGCGCGGCATGCTGTCTCCCACTCGACTTCCGGGCCGAACACCGCAGAAGGCGATGCGGATCTGAGGGAACCGCGGCGCCCGCCTTCTGGCCTCAGCGCGCGCGCGTCCCGCGCGCCCCACGCGCCCCGAAGTGGTCCTTGAGCACCTGGGTGAAGCTCTCGCGCCCGTGCTGCCGCCGCTCCAAGAGGCCCACATGGCGCTCCACGGTCACCCGTGGCAGCGGCACGACGCGCAGGGCC
>JBEEIS010000047.1:0-26697 GCA_041169755.1 Pseudomonadota bacterium
CGTCGATCCAGGCGTCGAGTTTTTCGTAGTCGGTCATGATGTTTTTTCTTCGGCCTATGCGTGGGCCAATTGCTCCAGCAGGTGCTGGAAGGCGCGTACGGCCAGGTCGATGTCGTCGCTGGTGGAGCTCTCCAGCGGGTTGTGGCTGATGCCCGCGTTGAGTCCGCGCACAAAGAGCATGGCCTGCGGCATCACTTCGTGCAGTTTCATCGCGTCGTGGCCAGCGCCGCTGGGCAGGTGGAATACGGGCGCGCCCAGGGCCTGCACCGCACGCTCCCAGCGCGCTTGCCAGGCGGGTGCGCTGGGCGCGGCGGCCGCGCGCATGGTTTCTTCGGTGCTGGCATGCACGCCACGGCGCTCGCACAAGGCGTGCAGCTCGCGCAGCACGTCGGCCACCAGGGCGTCGCGTTGGGCGTCGGTGGGGGCGCGCAGGTCGAGGGTGAACTGGCAGCGCCCGGGCACCACGTTGGTGGAGCCGCCAGGCACCTGCAGGATGCCCACCGTGCCTACGCTGTCGCCGTCCTGTGCGGCGCGGCGCTCGACGAACAGAACGAGTTCGGCCACGGCGGCGGCGGCGTCGCGTCGGCGGTCCATGGGCGTGGTGCCCGCGTGGCTGGCCATGCCGGTGACCTCGCACAGGAATCGCACGCTGCCATTGATGGAGGTGACGACACCCAGGGGCAGGTCCAGTTCATTAAGCACTGGGCCCTGTTCGATGTGCACCTCGACAAAGCCCAGGTAGCGGGTCGGGTCGCGGCGCAGCGCGTGGATCGCCTCGAGCGTCGCGGGCAGGCCGGCGGCCTTCATCGCGTCGCGCATGCAGAGGCCGTCCGCATCCTTCTGGTCCAGCCAGGCCGGATCAAATGCGCCGGTGAGGGCGCCCGAGCCCAGGAAGGTGGCCTTGTAACGCTGGCCTTCTTCTTCTGCGAAGGCCACGACCTCGATGCCGCAGGGCAGTCGTCGCCCGGCGCGGGCCAGTTCGCGCACGCAGGCCATGGGCGTGAAGATGCCCAGGCGCCCGTCGTACTTGCCGCCATTGCGCACGGTGTCGTAGTGCGAGCCCGTGAGAAGCCGCTTCGCGTCACGCGAGGCGCCGTGGTAGACGCCCACCACATTGCCCACCGCGTCGGTGGTGACCTCGTCGAAGCCGCAGGCTTGCATCTCGCGGGCGATGAAGGCGGCGGCCTGGATGTGGGCGTCGGTGAGGTAGGTGACCGTGAGCTGGCCCTTTTCCTTGAAGCCCGGGTCGCTGTAGACGGCCAGGGCCTCTTGCCAGTCCCACACCAGATCGCCTAGCACGGAGGACGCGCCGAACTTGTCGTTCAGGCGGATCTCGGCGATGCGGTGGATGTTGCGCAGGCATTCGGCCAGCTCGAAGGCGGGCGGATGGGCCAGTCGGCGGGTGAAAGTCTCGATGATCTGCGTGCGGGTCAGGCCCGTGCCGCGTGGCCCGCGCACCGCCAGGATGAAGGGAAAACCGAACTTCGCGTTGTAGTCGGCGTTGAGTTTTTGCAGGGTCTCGAACTCGGCGGGCGTGCAGTTGGTAAGGCCCGCGCGGCTTTGCTCGCCAGTGGATTCGGCGGTGAGGCTCTTGCTCACCATGGCCTTGCCCGCGAGTTCCGGGTGGGCGCGGATCAGGGCCAGTTGCTGCTCGCGCGTGGCCTGGGCCACGACCTGAGCACAGGCATGCTTGAGGGCGGCCAGCGAGGCGAAGGGTCGCTGCGCCAGCGCTGCCCGCACGATCCAGGGGGAGTGCTCGTACAGCCCGTCCAGCAGCGCCACCGCCTCGTCCGGCGGTGCGGCGTTCAGTTGTGCGAGGGTCATGCTCACGCGCGTGCCTCCGGATAGGGATGGACCTGCTTCCAGTGCCGCGCGATGTCCACGCGCCGGCAGACCCACACGCGGTCATGGCGCGCGATATGGTCCAGAAACTTTTGCAAGGCCACGATGCGGCCCGGGCGCCCGAGCAGCCGGCAGTGCATGCCCACACTCATCATCTTGGGGGCCTCGTCGCCTTCGGCGTAGAGCGCATCGAAGGTGTCGCGCATGTACTGGAAGAAGGGGTCGGCATGCGAATAGCCCTGGGGCAGGGCAAAGCGCATGTCGTTCACGTCGAGCGTGTATGGCACCACCAGATGCGGCACGACCTGGCCGTCGGTGCGACGTACCTTCATCCAGAAGGGAAGGTCTTCGCCGTAGTAGTCGCTGTCGTATTCGAAGCCGCCGTCATCGGCGACCAGGCGTCGGGTGTTGGGGCTATCGCGGCCGGTGTACCAGCCCACGGGGCGTTCGCCGGTCATCTTCTGCAGGATGTCCATGGCCAGGCGCATGTGTTCACGCTCGGTGGCTTCGTCGATGTTCTGGTAGTGGATCCACTTCCAGCCGTGGCAGGCGATCTCGTGACCCATCTCGCGCAGGGCAGCTGTCAGCTCGGGGTGACGCTGCAGCGCGGTGCTCACGCCGAAGACGGTGAGAGGCAGCTGGCGTTTCTCGAACTCGCGCAGCAGACGCCACACGCCCACGCGCGAGCCGTATTCGTAGATGCCCTCCATGCTCATATGCCGGTCGGGGTAGGTCGCCGGATTGAACATCTCGGAGAGGAATTGTTCGGAGCCGGCGTCTCCGTGCAGCACTGCGTTTTCGCCGCCCTCCTCGTAATTGAGGACGAACTGCACGGCCACGCGAGCCTGGCCGGGCCAGCGCGCGTGCGGCGGATTGCGGCCGTAGCCGACCAGGTCACGAGGGTAGGGGGCGGTGCTGTCGTAGATCATGACAAAGGGTCAGGCGGACAGCGCCTGGGCGATGTCCTGGGTGGGGATGGCCCGGTCGAAGTCCAGGCTGGCTTCTACATGTTCAAGGTGTTCGATGATGAGGCGCACGGCGCGCTCTTCGTCGCGAGCGGCGAGTGCGCGCACGATCTGCAGGTGTTCCTCGCTGGAGTGTTCGGCAGCGCCGTCACGCTGGTACATCAGCGAGATCAGTGAGCTGCGCGAGGCCAGCTCACGCAGGATCTGGGCCAGGACCTCGTTGCCCAGAAGTTCGGCCATGCGCACATGGAAGTCACCGAGCAGCTCGTTGCGGCGGGTGCTGTCGCCGGCTTCGGCCGCAGCCTGTTCCTGGGCGATGTGCTCGCGCAGGGCCTTGATGTGGGAGGGCGTGGCCTCTCGGGCGAACGTGCGGGCCATCTCGCCTTCCAGCATGCGGCGCACGGCGAACAACTGGCGGGCCTCGTTGACGGTAGGCGCGGCCACGAAGGCGCCGCGCGCGGGTTCCAGACGCACCAGGCGGTTTTGCGCCAACTGGAACAAGGCCTGGCGCACCAGCGTGCGCGAGACGCCGAAATGGTCGGCGAGCTTTTGCTCGGCCAGCTTGGTTCCGGGTTGCAGGCGGTGCGCCGCGATGGCCCGCGTCAGGGCCTCGGCGATCGTGCCGGTGGTGGTCTCGATCGTGTGCATCCACTCATAATAAGGGGGCACGGAACAACTGTATACACTGGTGTCTACTGATTCGGGGGCTAGACATGGGATTGAGCACGCACGTTCTGGACACGATGCACGGCACGCCGGCCGGCGGCATGGCGGTGGCTCTGTATCGCACCGGCGGCGGCGAGCCGCAGCTGGTCAAGCGATTCGTCCTCAATGCCGATGGCCGCAACCCCGATGGCCCGCTGTACGACAACGCCAGCCTGGAGCGTGGTACCTATCGCCTCGTCTTTGAGGTGGCTGCGTACTTTAGGTTGCGTGGCGTGCAGCTGCCCGATCCGCCTTTCCTGGACCAAGTGCCGTTGGACTTCGGGGTGGCGGACACCGCCGCCCACTACCACGTGCCGCTGCTATGCAGCCCGTGGAGCTATTCGACCTACCGCGGCTCTTGAACGCGAGGGCCTAGTTCTGGCCCTCGGTGAGCGTATCGAGCTGGAAGCGGCCGCTACGGTCCCAGAGCCAGGTGTCGGTGTAGGTCACGCGCCCCATGCGCGCCGGCGCCGGGAAGGGCGCGGCGGCCCGTACCGTGCGCTCGATTTCGGCGATCACTTCTGGCGCATGGCGCGGCGCGCGCATCCACGTGAGTTGGCGCACCTGGCCGCCCGCGTCCAATTCCACTTGCAGCACTCCGATCGCATGCAGCATGGGTGGCAGGCGTCCGGGGTAGATGCGTGCGCGGTTCTGTCCGTACAGGTGCTGGGCAGCGTCGCGGCGGTACTCGCGCGGCGTAGCGGCAGCCGAAGCGCGCACGCCAGGTGCGGGCGCGGGTGCGGGTGCAGCAGCCGGCGCGGCTTCGGGACGTGGCGCCGGGCGGACATCGCTCACTGGCGGCGCGGGGCGTACAGGCGGGGCTGCGGGCGGTGGCGGTGGCGGTGGCGTGGCGCAACCGGCCAAGAGAGCGGCCAGTGCCGCAGCGGCGAGCAATGGCAGGCTTGCGGCGGCGTGCGGGGTGCGCATGGCAACGGGCCGGTCAGGGGTGTTCGAATCGCGCATGGTGTCTCCTGCAATGGGCGCAAGCATACTTCTCCCTCCGAGGTCCGAAACCCATGACGCACCTGTCCCTGTCCGATGCCCTCGCCCGCCTGGCGCGCCAGGCGGGCGTCCTCGTTCGGGTCGAGACCACCGAGGGGTCGGTGCCACGCGAAGCGGGCGCCTGGATGCTGGTCTGGCCGGACGCGGTGGCCGGCACGATCGGCGGAGGGCAACTCGAATTTCAGGCCATCGCGCAGGCACGCGGGTTTCTGGCGGAGGTGTCGACACCGGGCCGCGAGATGGTGCATCGCTATCCCCTGGGCCCCAGCCTGGGGCAGTGCTGCGGCGGGGTGGTGCATCTGCGCTTCGAACGCGTGGGCGCCGCCGAGGCCACGCTCCTGGCGGATCGCCTGGCGCCAGCGCGCGTGCCGATGGCCCTGTTCGGGGGCGGGCATGTGGGCCGGGCGCTGGTCCAGGTGCTGGCGCCGCTGCCTTTTGCGATCACCTGGATCGATAGCCGGGACGAGGTCTTCCCCAACGCGGTCGCTGCGAACGTGCGCTGCGAACATTCCGACCCGGTGCAGGCGGCGGTCGCGGACCTGGCCCCGGGCAGCCGGGTGCTGGTCATGAGCTTTAGCCATGCCGAGGACCTGGACATCGTGGCGGCCTGCCTGCGCCGTCATCGCGAACGCGGCGACCTGCCTTTCATCGGTCTCATTGGCAGCCAGACCAAGTGGGCGACGTTTCGCCACCGGCTGGCGCAGCGGGGATACACCGATTCGGAATTGGCGCACATCACCTGTCCCATCGGCATGCCGGGGATCACCGGCAAGCAGCCGGAGGTGATCGCGGTGGCGGTGGCGGCGCAATTGCTCCTGATGTCGGGTGATGCGGTCGCCGCTTCGGTGGCGCCCTGAAACTGCTTACACTTGCGGCTGTATCTGTCCCTGTAGCCGCAGCGGTGCCGGGCTTGCCAGCAAGCCCTAGGTTCGCGGCCCTTCCTGCTCAGAGCGCCCGCGGTGGTGAGCAGTCCTGAAGGTATTCATCGCCATGGAAAGCTACCTCCTCGACTGGGCCAACCTGCTGGTGCGCTGGTTGCACGTGATCGTCGCCATTGCCTGGGTCGGCTCCTCGTTCTATTTCGTCTTTCTCGATTCCAGCCTCACGCCCCCGGTCGATGACGACCTGAAGAAGCAGGGCGTGAGCGGCGAGCTCTGGGCCGTGCATGGCGGCGGCTTCTACCACCCGGTGAAATTCGCACTGGCGCCGCCCAAGCTGCCCTCGCACCTGCACTGGTTCTACTGGGAAAGCTACAGCACCTGGCTCTCCGGCTTTGCGCTGCTGGCCGTGTCTTACCTGTGGAACGCGCGGGCCTATCTGATCGACCCCACCCGCATGGACTGGGCGCCGCCTGCCGCCATTGCCGCGGCACTGGCCTTCCTGGTGGTGTTCTGGCTGCTGTACGACGCGGTGTGCCGCCTGTTCGGCGACCGCGAGGGGGGCGACACCCTGGTGGGTGCGTTGGTGGCGGTGTTGGTGGTGATCGCATCGTGGCTGGCGTGCCACCTGTTCGCAGGGCGTGCGGCCTTCCTGTTGGTGGGGGCGATGATCGCCACGGCCATGAGCGCCAACGTGTTGTTCTGGATCATTCCGGGCCAGCGCAAGATGGTGGCGGCCATCCAGGCGGGCGAGCCGGTGGATCCGGTGCATGGCAAGCGCGGCAAGCAGCGCAGCGTGCACAACACCTACTTCACGCTGCCCGTGTTGTTTGCGATGCTGTCCAACCACTACAGCTTCACCTGGAGCCATCCGCACAACTGGGTGGTGCTGGTGATGATGATGTTTGCGGGCGCAGCGATTCGCCAGTTCTTCGTGCTGCGTCATGGCTGGAAGCTGGGGCGCAACCGGCACCCGCTACCGTATGCGGTGGTGGGGGTGGTGGTGATCCTGGGGGTGATGGCTTGGCTGGTACCCGCGGCTCCCAAGGCTGCAGCCGCCCCGGCGCAGGCGGCGCCGACCTTCGCCCAGGTGCAGTCGGTGATCGAACAACGCTGCCTGTCTTGCCACGGCGCGCAGGTGCAGATGAAGAACGTGCGGCTGGATACGCCGGCGTCGATCACCCAGCAGGCGCAGGCGATCTACCAGCAGGTGGTGGTGACGCGGCTCATGCCGATGAACAACGCCACGGGGATCACCGAGGATGAACGTGCGTGGGTCGGGGCGTGGTTCAGCGCAGGGGCGAAGGGGCCCTGAAATGAACAAGCCCCGCCAGTGCGGGGCTTGGAGGGGGCGTGAGCCGCAGGGCCTCAACCCATGGTCTTTGGCAGCCACAGCGAGATCGCCGGGAAGGCCACGAGGATCGCCAGGCGGATGATGTCGGTCACCACGAAGGGGGATACCCCTCGGTAGATGGTCGAGAAGCTGTTTTCCGGCAATACGCTCTTGATCACGAAAACGTTCATGCCCACGGGCGGCGTGATCAGCCCCAGTTCCACCGTCATCACGATGATGACGCCGAACCAGATTGGGTCGAACCCGAGCTGCACGATCACCGGGTAGATGATCGGCACGGTCAGGATGATCATGGCCATCGCGTCCATCAGACAACCCAGGATCAGGTACATCACCAGGATCAACATCAGTACGCCGTAGGCCCCGATCCCCATGCCCGTGAGGAAGCCAGCGATCTTCTGCGGCGTCTGGGTGATGGTCAGGAAGTACCCGAACATCAGCGCGCCGATCAAGATCGTGAAGACCGCCGCCGACGTGCGTGTGGACGAGAGCAGGGCTTCCTTGACCTTGGGACGATCCAGCTTGCCCCGCACCAGCCCCAGGATGAACGCGCCGCACGCGCCCACCCCGCCGGCTTCGGTGGGCGTGAACAGACCACCGTACAGACCGCCGATCACGAAGATGAACAGCACCAGCGGGGCCCACACCGCCTTGAAATCCCGGACCCTCTCGCCCCAGGGGCGCAGGTGACCCGCAGGCAGCCAGTTCGGGCGCATACGCACGATCACGACAATGGTCAGCACGTACATCAGGATCGCGAGCAGGCCAGGGATGAGGCCGGCCACGAACAGCTTGCCGATGTCCTGCTGCGTGAGGATGGCGTACACCGCCAGGACCGTCGAGGGCGGGATCATGATGCCCAGCGTGCCGCCGGCGGCGATCACGCCGGTGGCAAAGGACTGCGGGTAGCCGTAGCGACGCATCTCGGGGTAGGCGACGCTGGAGAAGGTGGCTGCGGTGGCCACTGAAGAACCGCAGATCGCCGAGAACCCGCCGCAGGCCAGCACGGTGGCCGCGCCCAGGCCACCGCGCACGTGGCCGATCAGGGAGTTGGCGGCCTGGAACATCTCCCGGCTCAGGCCGGAGACGGAGACGAAGGCCCCCATCAGCATGAACATGGGTATCACGCCGAAGTTGTAGTCGGTCACGGTGCGCAGGGAGGTCTGTCCCACCAGCTTCAGGGCCGGGCCGGCCCCCGATAGCACGGCGTAACCGGTGATGCCCACCAGGCCCATGGCCATGCCCACCGGCACGCGCAGCAGCATCAGAGCGAAGAGGGCGATGAAGCCGAGAACGGCAATGAGATCGTTGTCCACGAGGTTCTTATTCTTGGCTGGCGGGCACGGAATCGAAATGGTCGTCGTGCAGGGACTCGGGCGAGAACACCAGGCGCCAGGTGCGCAGGCCGATCAGGATCACGGCCACGACGTCGCCCGTCCAGGCCAGGGCGTAAAAGGGCCAGGTTGGCATGTTCAGGTCGTAGGTCAGGACGTTGTCGATGTAGGTCTGGGCCACCTTGTCGAACAGCATGATGGTCTGCACCAGGACGACGAACAGCAGCACCAGGGTGGCGAACACGTCGATCGCGCGCTTGGCACGTGGGCTGACGGCGCTCCAGAGCAGGTCCACCGTGATGTGACCGCCCCGGTAGCTGGTGGCAGCGATTCCCCAGAAGATCAGAATACCCAGGAGCATGCGCCCCAGGTCATAGTGGTCGGGGATGGAGGTCGCGAAAAATTTTCGCAGCAGGACGTTGACGAAGATGTTCAGGGCCACCAGACCCACGAACACCGCCGCGATCCATTCGATGCCATCGATGAAGCGGTCCGAGAAATTCTTTTTTTTCATGGGGCTTGCAGGCGCAAAACGGGGCGGGGGAGCGCTTGCGCGCCCACGCCGCCCCGTTGGGGATCAGGCGATCAGAGTGCCGCCTTGAACTTCACCAGGCTGGACTTGAGGCCGTCCATCACGGCCTTTGGGTCCTGGCCCACCTTGCGCACGCTATCGGCCCAGGCTTGCTCGCCAGCCGATGTGGCCTGGCGCCAGGCATTGAGCTGCTCGGGGGTCAGCTTGGTGGCTTCGTGGCCCGGGGCGCTCACGAGCTTGGTGCGGCCTGCTGCTTCCATGTCGGCCCAGGGACCCGCCACTTTCTCGGCCCACTCGGCGGTGCAGTGATCGTCCACCGCTTTTTTCTGGGCGGCGTTCAGGGCGTCGTACTTGCCCTTGTTCATGATCCAGACGAAGGGCGTGACGTAGATCGGCACGTCCAGGTGGAACTTGACCACCTTGTCGATGCCAAAGAGGCTGATCGAACCCCAGGGGAACGTGATGGCATCGGCCACGCCGCGCTCCAGGATGTCACGCGCCTCGGGGGCCGAGGACTGCACGTTGGTGCCGCCCAGGGCAGTGACCATCTGGCCGACGGTGCCGTTGGCCGGGCGCACCTTCATGCCACGGATCTCGGTGGGCGAGGTGATCTTCTTGCGGCTGTGGATGGTGCCGGGGTCGTGCACGAAGGCGAAGCAGTACTTCACGTCCTTCATCTCGGTAGCGGCGTACTTGCGGTACCAGTCGTCGATGCCGGCCGAGCCGCTCTTGCCGTTGGAGAACAGGAAGGGCAGCGAGGCACCCGCGATGATGGGGAAGCGCCCCGGCTGGTAGCCCGGGTTGACGTAGGCGAAGTCGGTGATGCCGTCACGCGCCATGTCGTAGTGGTCGAAGGCCTTGCCCAGTTGTTCGGCGGGGAACAGCGTGGGGTTGATCGTGCCGCCGGAAGCGCGCTTGAGGCTCTCGCCCCAGGCTTGCAGGCCGGGGTTCAGGGCGTGCTGGGCGGGCACCCAGCTGGACATCTTGACGTTGACCGTCTGGGCCTGTGCGCTCAGCGTTGCTGCGGCCAGGACGCCGGCGACGGTCAGGGCGCGCACGGCAAAGGGGGTCTTCTGTTGGAGCATGAGGTGTCCTCGGGTCGGGTTTGGTAGGGGTCTAAAACGAAGATTTTTATAAGCAAACGCCCCGGGGGGCCATGCTGGTTTTCCTCAGTGGGATATGCCTGCCGCTGGAGCGGCCGGTTTTCTCACCCACCGTATGGGCTGGGCCTTGATCGGGCGGGCCGGTGCGCCATGGGCGCGCAGTGCCGCATCCAGGGCGGTGCCGGCTTCGTCGGCCAGGGCCGCCTCACGGGCCGCCTGGATGCCCAGGGCCGCAGCAGCGGCGTCGGCGCCCGGGGCCAGGTGGTCCAGTACGTGCAGCAGGTTGTCCTTGCCCCGCTCGTTGGTGGCGCCGTAGCCCTTGATCAGACGACCGCATAACGCGATCTCGTGGCCCAGGGCCCAGTGGCGGCGCGTGCCCTGCACCACGCCCTCCATCCAGCGCTCGATCATGGTCTGCTCGTTCGCATACCGGCTGCCCCGCACCCGCAGCCATTTGAGCGAGGCCAGGGCGCGCAGGGCCAGCATGCCGCGCACCGAGTGCGTACCGACCTTCAAGGGCAGGGCCCAGGCTGTCTTGCCCGCGGCGATGCGGCGGCGGTCCCAGGCCTGCAGGCGCGCGCCCAGCGCCGGCGGCAGCAGCGCGGCGAATTCGGGCACGCCGGGCTTGAAGTGGTCCCAGAGCTGCAGCAGGTCATCGTCCTTGGCGCGCACCTCGGTGCGCACACGGTGCCAGCGGCTCTCGCGGCTCTTGAGGTCGGCCACACGCACGATGTCGTCGAACGCCATCCACAGCGCCAGCCAGCGGGCCATCTCGGTGGTGATGGCGTAGCCCTGCGCGCCGGCCGGGTCGACGGCGCGTTCGGCCTCCAGCACGCGGGCCAGGCGCTGCGCGTAGAGCGCCGCGTACCCCGGGCCCTGGTAATCGGTCAGGCGCGCCAGGCCCAGAGCCATCATGGCCTGCACGGCTTGCGGAAAGCGGGCCAGCACCTCGGCGTCGACCCCAGACGGCGTGGGTGCGGTCGCGAGGTCGTCGTCGACCAGCAGCGCCCGCACCAGTGCGGATTGCGCCTGCGCGCCGCTCACGATGTCGAAGGCCCGCGCGAATCCGCGCAGGCTGGCCTGGGCCGCCGCGCCGCCGCCTGCGCCCACCACGGCCTCGTAGTCGGCGCGCTGGAACGGCAGCAGGCCGCTACCGGCGATCGCGCCGAGCATCACCGCGCTGACCACCGTGCCGCACTCACGCGCGAGGGCCGACATGTCAAACACATGGTGCTCGCGGCTGAAGGCCTGCACGACGCGGGCGAGTTCGGTCACATCGACACGGCCGTCCCCCATCTGCATGCGCTCGAGCGTGGTGAGGCTGCGGCTGGAGGAGGTGATCACGCGGGTACGATCGGGTGAACTCATGCCCTGGCCCACTTGACGCACCGTCTCGAGCAGCTCGGACGACACGAGGGCGTCGAGCGCGCCCGGCACCGGGTTCAGGCCGAAGACGGGGCGTCGCCCGGCCAGGTCGGCCAGCGGCACAGGAAAGACTTCCAGGTAGTAGGTGGTCGCGCCGGTGCGCTGGGCCACGCCGGGGATGGAGGTGGCCTGCGCCGCGTAGCCGGCATGGCGCGCGGTCTCGATCAGCCATTCGGTCAGGACGCCACCGCCTTCGCCACCGAGAGCGCACAGCAGGAGGGTGATGGGCTTTTCGTGATTCATGCCTTGTCTCTTTCGGAAACCGTTTCGGCGACGCAATGGTGTGCACCTCGCATGGAGGGGGAGGCGTCGAAGGCGCGTCGGGGGTGGGTCATGACGCTGGCTGCAGGGTGCGCACCAGTGTGCGGCGCACACCGGCCCACAGACGCTCGTGCCAACGCGGGTTCTGCACCACCTCGGCGCGGTAGAAGCTCGGGCACAGCGTGGCTGCGTGCGCGTTAGCACCGCACAGGCCGCAGCCCACGCAGCCGTCGATGACGGTGGCCACCGGGTCGACCTTGAGCGGGTCGGGGTTGTCCTTGAGGGTGAGGGTGGGGCAGCCCGAGAGGCGGATGCAGGCGTGGTCGCCGTTGCACACGTCTTCATCGACGCCGTACTTCACGCGCACCACACGCTCGCCTTGCTTGAGAAGGCTGGCGATCCAGGGCTTGATGCGGCGCTGGCGTTCAAGTTGGCATTCGCCCTCGGCGATGATGACCTTCAGGCCGTTGAAGTCGGCGGTGAAGGCCTCCTTGAGCGTGCTGCGCATGGTGTCCACCTCGTAGGTGTGGACCTTGCGCATCCACTTCACGCCCAGGCCCTCCAGCGTGGATTCGATGGTGCGGTCGGTGTGGACCAGGCTGTTGCCCTTGTCCTGGGCCAGTGCCTTGGCCGCGTCGGTGGGCGTGGAGATCAGGTCCTGCGTGCCGGTGGCCGAGGTGTAGCCGTTCTTGAAAATCAGGAGCACCGCGTCGTCGCCGTTGAACAGGGCCGACTGCACGCCGGTAAGCAGGCCGTTGTGCCAGAAGCCGCCGTCGCCCATGATGGCCAGGGTGCGCCGTTGCATCATGGGCGAGACGCCCGCGCGACTGGCCAGGCTCATGCCGTAGCCCAGGATGGAGTGGCCGGTGGAAAAGGGCTCGAAGGTGCCCAGCGCGTGGCAGCCGATGTCGGCGGCCACATGCACCGGGCCGATGTCCTGCTGCGCCAGCTTCAGCGCCGAGAAGACCGGGCGCTCCGGGCAGCCGACACAAAAGCCCGGCGGTCGCGGGGGCAGCGGCTTCGTCAATTGCGCCGAGACGGCGGCACGGCGCTCGCGGTTGGACGTGAGCCACTGGCTCGCCGAATCGGCGGTGGCCTCGCCCAGGTAGCTGCGGGCAAAAGGCACCAGGCCGCCGGCAATCACCTCCACGCTGTATTCGCCCCCCAGGGGCAGCAGGTCCTTGCCATGCAGGCGAGTCTGGATGTCGCGCCGGCGCAGCATCGTGGCGATGTCCTGCTCGATGTATTCGGGTTGGCCTTCTTCCACCACCATGACCGCGCGCTTGCCCGCGCAGAAGTCGGCGACCTGCTCGGGCACCAGCGGGTAGGTGACGTTCAGCACCAGCAGCGGGATGTCGCTCTCGCCGAAGGCGTTGGCCAGGCCCAGCTGCTGCAAGGCGCGAATCAGCGCGTTGTACAGGCCGCCCTGGACCACGATGCCCAGGTCGTCATGCCGCCCCGGCATCAGTTCATTGAGCTGGTGGTCCAGGATGTACTGGCGCGCCGCCGGAATACGCTTGTCGTGTTTGAGTTTTTCCTGCGCGAAGGTCACCGGCGGGTGGGCTAGGCGCATGTAGTCGAACTTGGCGGGGTCCGCCATCCACTGGCGGGTGGAGATCCTGGGCGGCTGGTTGTCCTTGGTCTCGAAGCTGCCTCGCACGTGGCAGGCCCGGATGCGAAGCTCCAGGATGGCGGGCATGTTCGAGGCTTCCGACAGGCGAAAGCCGTGCTCCACCATGTCCACCATCCGGGTCAGGTCGGGGCGCGGATCCAGCAGGCACATCGTGGATTTCAGGGCGTAGGCATGCGTGCGCTCCTGGATCACCGAGGCGCCTTCGCCGTAGTCCTCGCCCACCACGATCAGCGCGCCGCCCACCACGCCAGGCGAAGCCAGGTTGGACAAGGCGTCGGAGGCCACGTTGGTGCCGACGATGGATTTCCAGGTGACGGCGCCGCGCAGCGGGTAGTGGATGGATGCGCCCAGCATGGCTGCGGCCGAGGCCTCGTTGGCGCAGGCCTCGACATGCACGCCCAGCTCGCTCATGTAGGGCTTGGCCTGGACCATCACGTCCAGCAGGTGCGAGACCGGTGCACCCTGGTAGCCGCCGACATAGGCCACGCCCGACTGCAGCAGGGCCTTGGTGATGGCGAGGATGCCCTCGCCATGGAAGGTCTCGCCGGCGCCCAGGCGCAGCGACTCGATCTCCCGGCTGTATGAAACTTCCAAAGTAGGTCTCCGGCTTCTGGTTTGCAGGGATGTTAATCAATCAAGCGCGCAGGCCCGGAACGCGCGCGAATGTCCGCGTCGTCCGTCGGCACGGTGTGGTCGGGGAGGTGATCAGCCGAAGGCTTGCGGCCGCAGCGCGCGCAGCACGTTCTCGGGGGTGGCGGGCGCTTGCATCACCACACGCTCGCCCGGGCGCGCAGCCGCGACGGCGTCGCGGATCGCCTCCCAGGCGCTGATCCCGAGCATGAAGGGCGGCTCGCCCACTGCCTTGCTGCCGCCCACGTTGTCTTCGCGGTTCGCCTCGGGCCAGAGGTCCACCCGGAAGTGTTCCGGCACGTCGCCGGTGGCGGGGATCTTGTAGGTGCTGGGGGCATGTGTGGCCAGGCGCCCGCGCTCGTTCCACACCAGTTGTTCGGTGGTGAGCCAGCCCACACCCTGGAGGTAGCCGCCCTCGATCTGCCCGATGTCGAGGGCCGGGTTGATGGAGGTGCCCACGTCGTGCAGGATGTCCACGGCCAGTACGCGCGTCTCGCCGGTGAGCGTGTCGATGGCCACCTCGGTGCAGGCGGCGCCATAGCTGAAGTAGTAGAAGGGCCGGCCGGTGAGGGTGATCTTGTCGTAGTGGATCTTGGGTGTGCGGTAGAAACCGTCGCTCCACAACTGGATGCGGTTGGCATAGGCCATGCGCACCACCTCGTCGAAGGCGCGCGTGGTCTTGGGCGAGATCACCTGCCCGCCCGCAAAATGCACCGCGCCTGCGCCGCAGCCGTCCAGGCCCGCCACGAAGGCCGCCAGGTTGTCGCGGATGTTGCGCGCCGCGAACTGCGCCGCCCGCCCATTGAGGTCGGTGCCGGCGGAGGCCGCAGTGGCCGAGGCGTTGGGTACCTTGCCGGTTTCGGTGGCGGTGCAGCGCACCCGCTCGAAGGGCACGCCCAGTTCGTCGGCCACCACCTGCATGACCTTGGTGTGCAGGCCCTGGCCCATCTCGGTGCCGCCGTGATTGAGCTGCACGCTGCCATCGGTGTAGACGTGCACCAACGCACCGGCCTGGTTGAACAGGGTGGCGGTGAAGCTGATGCCGAACTTCACCGGCGTGATGGCCAGACCGCGCTTGATCACCGGGCTGTTCGCGTTCCAGGTGGCCAGGGCCTGGCGCCGGGCGCGGTAGCCGCTGTCGGCTTCCAGGCGGGTGACCAGGGGGTCCAGGATGTTGTCCTCGACCTTCATCTGGTAGTGCGTGACGTTGCGCTCCTGCACGCCATAGAAATTACGCCGGCGCACGTCCAGCGGGTCCAGGCCCAGGTGCCGGGCGATATCGCCCAGGAGGGCCTCGATCACGATCACGCCCTGCGGACCGCCGAAGCCGCGAAAGGCGGTGTGGCTCTGGGTGTTCGTCTTGCAGCGGTAGGAGGTGATCTCGACGTCGGACAGGAAATAAGCGTTGTCGGTGTGGAAGATCGCGCGGTCGGCCACCGGGCCGGACAGGTCGGCCGAGAAGCCGCAGTGCGCGAGCATCGTGAGCTTGAGGGCGGTAATCAGGCCCTGGTTGTCGAAGCCCACCTGCCAGTCGTAGGAGAAGGGATGGCGCTTTCCGGTGACCATGAAGTCGTCGTCGCGGTCCAGGCGCAGCTTGACGGGTGCACGAAACTTGCGCGCCGCCAGCGCTGCCCACACCGCCATCTGGCCGGCCTGTGTTTCCTTGCCGCCGAAGCCGCCACCCATGCGCCGGCATTCCACCGTCACATCGTGGCTGGCCCGTCCCAGGGCGTGCGCCACCCAGTGCTGCACCTCGCCCGGGTGCTGGGTGCTGGAGAGTATGCGCCACTGGTCCTGCTCCAGCGGCAGGGCGTAGGCGATCTGGCCTTCCAGGTAGAAGTGCTCCTGGCCGCCCACCTCCAGTTGCCCGGACAGCCGGTGGCGCGACGCCGCCAGTGCGGTATCGGGTTCGCCCCGGCGCACCACTACCGGCGGCAGCACATAGCTTTGCGCCGCATGCGCCGCGCGCGCGTCCAGCAGGGCGGGCAGGGGCTCGATGTCTGGCTTGACCTGGCGTGCCGCGCGCCGTGCCGCCATCACGCTGTCGGCGACAACCAGGCCGATCACCTGGCCCACATGCTGCACGGTGTCCGTGGCGAAGATGGGTTCGTCGTGTACGAAGGTGGCCAGGAGCGGGTCGCCGGGGATGTCGTCGGCCAGCACCACGCCACGCACGCCCGGGGCGGCCAGGGCCGCCGCAATGTCCACCCCGCGCAGGCGCCCGTGGGCCACCGGCGAGAGGATGGGCGCGGCATGCAGGGTGCCCCGTGCCTCGGGGATGTCGTCGATGTAGGTGGCGGCGCCCGCCACCTGGGCGCGGGCACTTTCGTGGATGCGGGACGCGCCCACCGCGGGCGAGGAAGGCGCGAGTGGGGTACGGGCGTTCATGGCGCCACCTGCTCAAGGGAGAAGCGCTCGAGGTTCAGGCCCTGGACGCCCTGGCTTTCGAGCCAGAAACGGTGCATCAGGTTGCCCAGCACCTCGCGGCGGTAGGCTGCGCTCGCGCGCATGTCGCTGATCGGCTGAAACTCGGCGCGCAGAGCCTCGGTGGCGGCCTGGGCGGCGGCTTCGGTCCAGGCCTGACCTTCCAGCGCCGTCTCGGCCTGGCGCGCACGGGCCGGCGTGGCGGCCACACCGCCCGCGCCGATGCGCACGCCGGTGACCCGACCGCCTTCGCGGTGCAGGCGGATGGCCAGGCACACCGCGGAGATGTCGTCGTCGTAGCGCTTGGACACCTTGTAGGCCCGCAGGAACTCGCCCGTCGCGGGCAGGGGCACCCGCAAGCGGGCCACGACCTCGTCGGGTGCCAGCACCGTCTGGCGGTAGCCGGTGTAGAAATCTTCCAGGGCCAAGGTGCGCTCGCCGCGCGCGCTGGCCAGCACGATCTGCGTGTCCAGCGCGATCAGCAGGGGCATGGAGTCGCCGATCGGTGAGCCGTTGGCCACATTGCCGCCCAGGGTGCCGGAATTGCGCACCGGCAGGCCGGCAAAGCGCTGCGCGAAGGTGGCCAGCTCGGGGCGGGTGGCCACCAGCGCCGCGAAGGCATCGGCCAGCGGTACGGCCGCCCCGATGGACAGCACGCCCGCGGCCTCGTCGATGCATCGCAACTCGGCGACCCGGGTCACATCCAGCACCTGCGGGTAGCGCCGGTGCTGCTTGGTCACCCACAGGCCGACATCGGTGCAGCCTGCCACCAGCTGCGCCTGCGGATGGTCGCGGCGCAGGGCCAGCAGCGCCGGCAGGGTGGTGGGTTGCAGGTAGCCGCCCGTACTGCCATCGCGGGGCGCCAGCGCGCGCAGCTGGTCGGCCAGTCTCGCCTCGTCCACGCGCACCCTGGGGAGTTCGGCCATGCGCTGCGCCGCATCCAGGATCGGCCGGTAGCCGGTGCAGCGGCACAGGTTGCCGGAGAGGTCGGCCTGCGCCAGTTCGCGGGTGATGGGGCGCCCGTCACAGACATGGCGCTGGTACATCCCGAACAGGCTCATGACGAAGCCCGGGGTGCAAAAGCCGCATTGGGAGCCGTGGCATTGCACCATCGCCTCCTGGGCGGGGTGCAGGGTGCCGTCGGCGGCGGCGAGGTCTTCGACCGTCCACAGGGCCAGGCCATCCACCGAGTGGGCC
Source organism: Pseudomonadota bacterium (assembly GCA_041169755.1). GTDB lineage: Bacteria > Pseudomonadota > Gammaproteobacteria > Burkholderiales > Burkholderiaceae_C > Ramlibacter. The sequence continues at coordinate 17,286 of JBEEIS010000047.1, forward strand.
AGCCGGATGCAGCTGTTGATGGCGCGAAAGCGCAGGCCCTGGCCCTCGGGTTCGGCCACGACCACCGTGCAGGCGCCGCAATCGCCTTCGCCGCAGCCCTCCTTGGTGCCGCAGGCCCCCAGGTCCTCCCGCAGCACCTCGAGCAGGGTGCGGTCGGGTGGTACATTGCCGAGCGTTATCAACTCGCCCCGGCGGATGAAGCGGATGGTCTGGGTCTCCATGGATCCAAGTATGGCCGGATTCCTGCTAGGGGAAATGATGGAAGACCCCGGGGACCCCCGGCTCGCATGACTGACCAGGCCCTATTCGACAAACTGGATTTCCACTCGATCAGGGTGTTGCACACCGTCCTGACCGAGCGGAGCGTCTCGCGTGCCGCCCTGCGTCTGGGCATGCACCAGCCGGCGGTGTCGGCCTCCTTGCGGCGCCTGCGCGAATTCGCCCGGGACCCTCTCCTGGTGCGTTCGGGCGCCGGCATGGTGCCGACCGACGTCGGCCTGCGCATGATCGAACCCGCTGCCGGCATCCTGCGGTCGGCCGAAGCGCTTTTTTCCGATGCGCGCGGCTTCGATCCCGAGACCGACGCAGTCACCTTCCGGGTGGCGGCCTCTGATTACCTGGGCCCGCAGCTGGTGCCTAGCCTGGTGGCCAGCATCCGTTCGCGGGCGCCCCATTGCCAGGTTGATCTGTATCCCCTGGTGGATCGCACCGAGAGTTACCGGCAGTTGGCCCGCGGCGAGCTCGATGTGGTCTTGATCAATTGGTTCGACCCCACCGCCGATCTGCATGCCAGTGCCCTCTTTGAAGACGAGGTCGCCTGTCTGGTGTCCGACCAGCACCCCGCAGTGAAGGCAGGCTGGACCGTCGAATCCTGGCTCGCCGAGGAGCACATACGGCCGCTGCAGATTTCCATCTATTCGCGCGGCCTGATTGACGCCCGCCTGGAGCAAATGGGGTTGATGCGTCGTTGTGTGGTGCATTGCCCATACTTCGGGCTGATTCCGGCTATGGTGGCCCAGAGCCAGCTGGTCTTGACTGCGGGGCGACGCTTTTTCGAGCGCTACACCGACCATCTGCCTCTGGCCGTCCTGCCTTGCCCCGTCGACCTTCCCCGCATGGTGTACTACCAGGTCTGGCACACCCGCGCGGAGGCTTCGGGCGCAGGCCGATGGCTGCGCGAGCAGATTTACGGAGCCGCCGCGGATTTGCGTCTTCCCCAGAGATGACCTTCGCTCGGCTTCAACTCACCGACATCTCCAAGCGCTATCCGGCGGTTCTGGCCAATGACCGCGTGGCGCTGACCGTGCGCCCTGGAGAGATCCATGCCGTCCTGGGCGAGAACGGCGCGGGCAAGTCCACGCTGATGAAGATCATCTACGGCAGCGTGAGGCCCGACGAAGGCCAGGTGCTGTGGAACGGCCAGCCCGTGCACGTGCGCAACCCCCAGGAGGCGCGCGCCCTGGGCATCAGCATGGTGTTCCAGCATTTCAGCCTGTTCGACACGCTCACCGTGGCCGAAAACGTCTGGCTGGGGCTGGACAAGCGCCTCTCGCTGGCCGAGGTCACGCAGCGCATCACCGCCAAGGCCCAGGAATACGGCCTGGACATCGACCCCACGCGCCCGGTGCACACGCTCTCGGTGGGCCAGATGCAGCGGGTGGAGATCATCCGCGCGCTCCTGACCGACCCCCAGCTTCTGATCCTGGACGAGCCCACCTCGGTGCTGACCCCGCAGGCGGTGGAGAAACTCTTCGTCGTGCTGCGCCAGCTGGCCGCCGAGGGCTGCAGCATCCTGTACATCAGCCACAAGCTGCACGAGATCCGCGCCTTGTGCACGGCCTGCACCGTGCTGCGTGCCGGGCGGGTGACTGGCACCTGCGACCCGCGCGAGGAAAGCAACGCCTCCCTCAGCCGCCTCATGATCGGCGCCGAGCCGCCGCAGCTGCAGCATCGGCAGGCTGCCCTGGGCGACACGGTGCTGCGCGTGCAGGACCTGACCCTGACGCGTGAATCGCCCTTCGGCGTCGACCTGGAGCGCCTGTCGCTGCAAGTGCGTGCGGGTGAAGTGGTGGGCATTGCCGGTGTCTCCGGCAATGGACAGCGCGAGCTGCTGTATGCTCTCTCCGGTGAGGACACCCGCGCCGAGCCGGCCATGGTGCAGGTGTCCGGCCAGGACGTCGGGCGTCTCGGGCCGGGGCGTCGGCGCGCCATGGGGCTGCACTTCGTGCCCGAGGAGCGCCTGGGACGCGGTGCCGTGCCCTCGCTGGGTCTGGCCCACAACCTGATGCTCACGCGCCGCGAGGCGGTGGGCCGTGGCGGCTGGATTCGCATGCGGACCTTGCGCCAGCAGGCTCGCGACATCATCGAACGGTTCAATGTGCGCGCGGGCGGACCCGACGCGGCGGCCCGCTCGCTCTCGGGTGGCAACCTGCAGAAATTCATCGTCGGTCGCGAGATCGACGCGCGCCCTCGCCTGCTGGTGGTCTCGCAGCCGACCTGGGGTGTGGACGTGGGCGCTGCAGCCCAGATCCGCGCCGAGATCCTGGCCCTGCGCGACGCGGGCTGCGCGGTGTTGGTGGTCAGCGAGGAACTGGACGAACTGTTCGAGTTGAGTGACCGCCTGCACGTGATTGCCAAAGGCCGACTGTCGCCCTCTCTGGCTCGTGGCGAGGCCACTGTCGAACGCATCGGCGAGTGGATGAGTGGTCTCTGGGAGGCTGCCCGTGCTTAAGCTCGAATTGCGCCCCCAGGCCTCGCCTGTCTGGAGCATCGCCTCGCCCCTGTTGGCCCTGGCCATCACCGTGGTCCTGGGCACGCTGCTCTTTCTCGCCCTGGGCAAGGACCCGGTGCGCGGCCTGCAGATGTTCTTCTGGGAGCCGGTCAAGTCCACGTATGCCCTGGGCGAATTGATGGTCAAGGCCACGCCGCTGCTCCTGATCGCCCTGGGGCTGGCCGTGTGTTTCCGCTCCAATGTCTGGAACATTGGCGCCGAGGGGCAGTTCGTGCTGGGGGCCATCTGCGCGGGCGGTGTGGCCCTTCTGGCCGACAAGGAGTCTTCCCGGTGGGTCGTGCTGGGCATCTTGCTGGCGGGCATCGCGGGCGGCATGGCCTGGGCCGCGATCACCGCCTTCCTGCGTGACCGCTTCAACGCCAACGAGATTCTCGTGAGCCTGATGCTGGTGTACGTGGCAGTGCAGCTGCTGGTATGGCTGGTGTTCGGTCCCTGGAAGGACCCGGGCGGCTACAACTTTCCGCAGACCAAGACCTTCGACGCGGTCACCCAGGTGCCACGCCTGATGCAGGGCTCGCGCGTGAGCATCGGCCTGCTGATCGCGCTGGCGGGCGCCGCGGCCTTGTGGGTCTTCCTGTTTCGCACGCGCGCCGGCTTCGCGCAGCAAGTGGGCGGCCTGGCGCCGGCAGCGGCGCGCTATGCCGGTTTTTCCTCGCGCAAGGCGCTGTGGGTGGCCTTGCTGGTATCGGGCGGCACAGCGGGTCTGGCTGGCGCGCTCGAGGTAGCCGGCCCGGTCGGCCAGCTCACGCCCTACATCCCGGTGGGTTATGGCTTCGCAGCCATCATCGTGGCCTTCGTGGGCCGTCTGCATCCGGTCGGCATGGTGTTCTCGGCCATCCTCATGAGCATGTTCTACATCGGGGGCGAACTCGCCCAGTCCCGCATGGGTCTGCCCAAGTCCATCACCGGCGTGTTCCAGGGGCTGCTGCTGTTCGCGCTGCTCGCCTGCGACACGATGATGGTGTATCGGGTGCGCTGGGGTCGCAAGGCGGTGGCGTGATGGAAACCTACGCCCTGCTTCTGGCCTCCACGCTGAACGCCGGCACCGTGCTGGCGATCGCAGCGCTGGGCCTGTTGATCAACGAGAAAGCCGGCATCGTGAACCTCGGGGCCGAGGGCATGATGCTGTGCGCCGCCCTGGCGGGTTTCGTCGCCGTGGTGCACACCGGCAGCGACCTGGCGGGCTTCGCCGCAGGCGCTGCGGCCGGCGCCGTGCTGGCGCTGGTCTTTGGCGCGCTGGTGATCTGGCTCAATACCAACCAGTACGCCACCGGCCTGGCCCTGAGTCTGTTCGGGGCGGGGTTCTCGGCGTTTGTCGGCATCGGCTACGTGCAGGAGAAGCTGCCCGAGCGCCCCCGCTTCTCGATTCCCGCGCTGGGCGATGTCCCCCTGCTGGGGCCCGCCTTGTTCCAGCATCATCCGATCGTCTACCTCACCATCGCCCTGGTAGCGGGCCTGGTGTGGTTCCTGTATCGCTCCCGCGCCGGGCTGGTGCTGCGCTCGGTGGGCGAGGCGCCCGAGTCGGCCCATGCCCTGGGCTACCGGGTGCGGCGTATCCGCCTGGCGGCGGTGGTGACGGGTGGCGCTCTGTGCGGGTTGTCGGGGGCCTACCTGTCCGTGATCTACACCCCGTTGTGGGTGGAGGGCATGGTGGCAGGCAAGGGCTGGATCGCCCTCGCATTGACGACTTTTGCCACCTGGCGGCCGGCCCGTGTACTGCTTGGGGCTTACCTGTTCGGGGGGGTGACCATGCTGCAATTCCATTTCCAGGCCGCGGGGATCGAGGTGGCCAGCGAGTTCCTCAACATGCTGCCCTACCTGGCCACCATCGTGGTGCTGGCCCTGATCTCGCGTAATCCCGCGTGGATCCGTCTGAACATGCCCGCGTCCCTCGGAAAGCCTTTTTATCCGGGCTCATAATTCGCCTTTCCCCACCCTTCCAACCAGAGGAATCCATGACCGACCTGAACAAACGTTCGATGCTTAAAGTGGCGGCCCTGACCGCCGTGGCTGCTGCTGCCCTCGTGGGCTGCGGCAAGAAAGAGGCCCCCGCGCCGGCCGCGGCCCCCGCCGCATCGGCTGCCAAGCCCGAGCCGCTGAAGATCGCGTTTGCCTACGTCGGCCCGGTGGGCGATGGCGGCTGGACCTTCGCCCACGACAACGCCCGCAAGGCCGTCGAGAAAGAATTCGGCGACAAGGTCGTCACCAGCTACGTGGAAAAGGTCGCCGAGTCCGCCGACGCCGAGCGCAACTTCCGTGAACTGGTCTCCCAGGGCAACAAGCTGATCTTCGGCACCACCTTCGGCTACATGGAGCCCATGCTCAAGGTCGCTGCCGACCACAAGGACGTGAAGTTCGAGCACGCCACCGGCTTCAAGCAGGCCGAGAACCTGCGCACCTACGACAGCCGCACCTACGAAGGCGCCTACATGGCCGGCGTGATCGCCGGCAAGATGACCAAGACCAATGTGCTGGGTGTGGTCGGCTCCATCCCGATCCCGGAGGTCGTTCGCAACATCAACAGCTTCACGCTGGGCGCCCAGTCGGTGAACCCCAAGATCAAGACCAAGGTGGTCTGGGTCGGCGAGTGGTTCAACATCCCGAAAGAGACCGAAGCCGCCACCGCCCTGATCAACGGCGGCGCCGACGTCCTGATGCAGAACACCGATTCGTCGGCCGTGCTGCAGACCGCCGAGAAAATGGGCAAGCGCGCCTTCGGCTGGGATTCCGACATGACCGCCTACGGCCCCAAGGCCCACCTGGGTTCGGCCATCATCAACTGGGCCCCGTACTACATCAAGGCCACGCGTGACGCCCTGGAAGGCAAGTGGACCGGCAACAGCGGCATCTGGTGGGGCGTGAAGGAAGGCGCGATCGACATGGTCTCGGTGGCCGCCGACGTGCCGGAAGACACCAAGAAGCGCATCGACGAAATCAAGGCCGGCCTGAAGGCAGGTACCTTCTCGATCTGGAAGGGCCCGATCGTGGGTCAGGACGGCAAGACCGTTCTGGAGAAGGACGCCGTCGCCGACGACAAGTTCATGAGCGGCATCATGTTCTACGTCAAGGGCGTCGAGGGCAAGATCCCCGGTGCGGACAAGAAGAAGTAAGCTCTCGGGCGCGCTTCCACACAGGGGCCTTCGGGCCCCTTTTTCATGGACCACGGAGCCTCGCATGACTGCCACGCCCCCCATCGCCACCGACCGCCTGCCCGACCTGCTTCGCGGCATGCCCAAGGCCGAACTGCATATCCACATCGAGGGCTCGCTCGAACCCGAGCTGATTTTTCAGATGGCGCGCCGCAACGGCATCACGCTGCCCTATGCCAGCGTGGAGGACCTGCGCCGCGCCTATGCCTTCACCAACCTGCAAAGCTTTCTGGACATCTACTACGCTGGCGCCAGCGTGCTCCTGACCGAGCAGGACTTCCATGACATGGCCTGGGCCTACCTGCAGCGGGCCCAGGCCGATCATGTGACCCACGCGGAAATCTTCTTCGACCCGCAGACCCATACGGCCCGTGGCGTTGCCATGCAGACCGTGATCGACGGCCTGCACCGCGCCTGCGAGTCGGCACGTACGGCGCTGGGCGTCGAGGCGAAGTTGATCCTGTGCTTTCTGCGTCACCTGAGCGAGGAGGACGCCTTCGAGACCCTGGAGCAGGCCCTGCCGTTCATCGACAAGTTCATCGGCGTGGGCCTGGACTCCAGCGAGGTCGGCCACCCGCCCGAGAAATTCGCCCGGATCTTCGCTCGCTGCCGCGAACTGGGCCTGCGCCTGGTGGCCCATGCGGGCGAAGAGGGGCCACCGGCCTATGTGTGGTCCGCGCTGGACGTGCTGCGGGTCGAACGCATCGACCACGGCGTGCAGTCGGTGAAAGACCCCGAGCTGATGAAGCGCCTGGCGCGCGAGCGCATCCCGCTCACCGTGTGCCCGTTATCCAACCAGAAGCTGTGCGTGTTCCCTCGCCTGGCCGACCACAACCTGCGCCAGCTCTTGGACGCAGGCCTGGCTGCTACCGTCAACTCCGACGACCCCGCCTACTTCGGCGGCTACATGAACGCCAACTTCACCGAGACCTTCGCCGCGACCGGCCTGACCGCGGCCCATGCCTACCAGCTGGCCCGCAACAGCTTCGAGGCCAGCTTCATTGACGCTGCAGCCAAGGCGGGCCACATCGCGCGGCTGGACGAATACTTCGCCACCTTCCAGTAGCCCGGTAAAATCTCGCCGCGCCGCTGTCGCCCCGCAGCGGCGCTTTTCTTTGTCCTGGGGCCATGTAGAGGAACACCATGTACAAAAACCTCGCCGTCGCGCTGTGCTGCGCGATCGCCAGTTTTTCTCCCTTCAATTTGCGGGTCGCCCACGCCCAGACCCCGCCTCCCCTGAAGGTGGGCTTCGTCTATGTCGCTCCGCTGGCCGACGCGGGCTGGGTGCGCCAGCATGAAGAGGGACGCAAGGCCCTGCAGTCCGCCCTGGGCGCCCGAGTCGAGACCCGCTACGTCGAGAACGTGCCCGAGGGCGCCGACGCCGAGCGCGTGATCCGCGATCTGGCCAGGCAGGGCCATACGCTGATCTTCACCCCCAGCTTCGGCTACATGGAGCCCACGCTGAAGGTGGCGCTTGAATTTCCCGACGTGAAGTTCGAGTCCATCACCGGCTACAAGACCGCGCCCAACGTCGCCGCTGCCAACGCCCGCTATTACGAAGGACGCTACCTCGCCGGCATCGCGGCTGGCCGCATGACGAAGACGAACGTTGCGGGCTATGTCGCTGGTTTTCCCATTCCCGAGGTGCTGCAGGGGCTCAATGCCTTCACCCTGGGCATGCGCTCGGTAAACCCGGCGGCCCAGGTGCGGGTGGTGTGGCTCGGGGAGTGGTTCAACCCGCCGCGCGAGCGTGACGCGGCGCTCACCCTGTTCAACCAGGACGCCGACGTCATCGCCTTTCACACCGGCTCCAGTGCCGTCATGGCCGCCGCCCAGGAGCGCGGGCGTCTGGCCGTGGCCTATCACTCGGACATGCGCAAGGTCGCGCCCGACGCGCAGATCCTGGCCGTGACCCACGAGTGGGGCGACTACTACACCCGCCGGGCGCGCGCCGTGCTCGATGGCACCTGGAAGCCGGGCCAGGTCTGGGGCGGCGTGAAAGAGGGCATGGTGCGCGTGGGCGACTTCGGTCCGCGCGTGCCCCGGTCCGTGCGCAACGAGGTGCTGGCCCGCCAGAAGGACATCGCCGCCGGCCGCTTGCGACCCTTCCAGGGCCCGATCCAGGACAACGAAGGCAACACTGTCATCCCGCGCGGTACGGCCCTGACCGACGACCAGATCCTGGGCATGAACTACCTGGTGGCGGGGGTCCTCGGCAAGGTCGCAAAATAGCGCGCATGCCAGCCTATCGCGCCGCCCTCCTGCGTTTCGCCGATGACGGCAGCCCTGACTACGACGAAGACGGTCTGCTGGTGATCGGCCCCGGTCTCGGCGGCGTGCAGGTGGTACAGGCGGTGGGCGCCTACGCGACGCTGGCGCCGCGCTACCCGGGTCTGGCCATCGAGCACCTGCCCGGGCGCCTGCTGGCCCCCGGCTTCGTTGACCTGCATGTGCACTTCCCGCAGACCGACGTGATCGGCTCGCCGGCCGAGGGCCTGCTGCCCTGGCTGGAAAACTACACCTTCCCGCACGAATCCCGTTTCGCCGACGCCCCGTACGCACAGGGCGTGGCCGAGGTGTTCCTGGACGAACTCCTGCGCCATGGCGTCACCACTGCACTGACCTTCGCCACCTCGCATCCGGCCTCGGTTGACGCGCTGATGGCGGCGGCGCAGCGGCGCGGCCTGCGCCTGATCGGCGGCAAGGTCTTGCAAGACAGGCACAGCCCCGACGGCGTGCGGGACGAGACCGAGCAATCGCTGCTCGACTCCGACGCCCTGATCCGGCGCTGGCACGGCCAGGGGCGACTGGGCTATGCCATCACCCCGCGCTTCGTGCCCAGTTGCTCTGACGCGCAGCTGCGCGGGGCAGGCGAGCTGGCAGCGCGCTATCCGGAGGTCTGGATCCAGTCGCATGTGGCCGAGAACGCCGAGGAAGTTGCCTGGGTGCGCGAGCTGCACCCGCAGGCGCGCAGTTACCTGTCGGTGTACGGCGACTTCGGCTTGCTGCGCGAACGCGCGGTCTACGCGCACTGCATCCACTTCGACGATGCAGACCGCGCCCTGATGCGCGCCACCGGCGCGGCGGCGGCGGTCAGTCCCACCAGCAATCTGTTTCTGGGCAGCGGATTTTTTGATTACGCAGGGGCCGACCGGGTGGGCTTTCGCTATGGACTGGCCAGCGACGTGGGCGGCGGCACCAGCTTTAGCCCCTTTCACACCATGCTCGCGGCGTACTACGTGGGGCGTGAGGGCCGCACCAAACCCGGCGTGTCGCTCGCGCCGGGCCATCTGTGGTGTCAGCACACCGCAGGCGCTGCGCAGGCCCTGGGCCTCGCGGGCGTGATCGGCAACCTGCAGCCCGGTTGCGAGGCCGACTTTCTGGTGCTCGATCCGAAGGCCACGCCGCTGCTGGCGCGCAAGACGCAGATGGCCCGCAACCTTGACGAACTGCTGTTTTCGATGATCGTGCT
>JBEEIS010000048.1:0-3585 GCA_041169755.1 Pseudomonadota bacterium
CACTGGAAACTGAGCTTCAACGGTCCGGTTGCCACCCTCTCGGCCGACTTCGACGAAAACGCGGGCCTGCGCCCTGGCTACAAACTCAAACTCAACAGCTACGACCTCGGCGTCGATATCGAGCTGAACGACGCCATCAACCGCATCCGCTTCGAGCACCCCGAAGTGCGCACCGTCGTCGTCACCAGCCTCAAGGACAAAGTGTTCTGCTCTGGCGCCAATATCTTCATGCTCGGCGTGTCCAGCCATGCCTGGAAAGTCAATTTCTGCAAATTCACCAACGAAACCCGCAACGGCATCGAAGACTCCAGCAAGCACAATGGCCTGAAATTCGTGGCAGCCCTGAACGGAGCCTGCGCCGGCGGTGGCTACGAACTGGCCCTGGCCTGTGACGAGATCGTGCTGGTCGATGACCGCTCCTCCTCTGTCTCCCTGCCTGAAGTGCCGCTGCTGGGCGTGCTGCCGGGCACCGGCGGTCTGACCCGCGTGACCGACAAGCGCCATGTGCGCCATGACCTGGCCGACATCTTCTGCACCAGCCAGGAAGGCGTGCGCGGCCAGCGTGCCGTGGACTGGCGCTTTGTGGACGCCATCGCCAAGCCGGCGGTGTTCCAGCAAGTGGTGCGCGAGCGCGCCCAGAAGCTGGCCCAGGGCAGCCACCGCCCTGCCGACGGCAAGGGCGTGGCCCTGACCCCGCTGGAGCGCCAGATCGACGCCGATCGCCTGAGCTACAGCCATGTGCGCGTGGAGATCGACCGCGTCAAGCGCCACGCCACCTTCACCCTCTCGGCGCCCAAGGCGCCGGTGGCCGCCGACATCGCCGGCATCGAGGCCGCGGGTGCCCAGTGGTGGCCGCTGAAGATGACGCGTGAACTCGATGACGCCATCCTGCACATGCGCACCAACGAGCTGGAGATCGGCACCTGGCTGCTCAAGACCGAGGGCGACGCCGCCGCGGTGCTGGCCGCCGACGCGGCCGTGCTGGCCCACCAGGACCACTGGTTTGTGCGCGAGACCCTGGGCATGATGCGCCGCACCTTTGCCCGCCTGGACGTGTCCTCGCGCAGCCTGTTTGCGCTGATCGAGCCGGGTTCGTGCTTTGCCGGCAGCTTTGCCGAGCTGGCCTTTGCCGCCGACCGCGCCTACATGCTGACCCTGCCCGATGACGCCGACAAGGCCCCGCGCCTGACCCTGGGCGAGATGAACTTTGGCTACCTGCCGATGGTCAACGACCAGAGCCGCCTGCAGCGCCGCTTCTACGAAGAGGCTGCGCCGATGGAAGCGGCGCGCCAGGCCGTGGGCCAGGCGCTCGATGGTGACGCGGCGCTGGCCCTGGGCCTGGTGACCGCGGCGCCCGACGACATCGACTGGGCCGACGAGATCCGCCTGGCGCTGGAAGAGCGCGCGGCCATGTCGCCCGATGCCCTGACGGGTCTGGAGGCCAATCTGCGCTTTGCCCAGAAAGAGAACATGCTCACGCGGATCTTTGGCCGCCTGACGGCCTGGCAGAACTGGATCTTCCAGCGTCCCAACGCCGTGGGCGAGAAGGGTGCGCTGAAGGTTTACGGCAAGGGCGAGAAAGTTCAGTTCGATCTCAACCGCGTTTGACGACGTTGTGCGGCAGGTGACCCGGTGGGCCTGCCGCAACCTCAATTTTGACCACACCGCAGCTTCAACTGGAGACTTTCATGTCGATCAATTACAGCGAAAAAATCCCCAACAACGTCAACCTGGCCGAAGACCGCACGCTGCAGCGCGCGCTGGAGCAGTGGCAGCCCAACTTCATCAACTGGTGGGATGACATGGGCCCCGAGGGCTCGACCAACAGCGAGGTGTACCTGCGCACGGCGGTGAGCGTGGACCCGCAAGGCTGGGCCCAGTTTGGCCATGTGAAGATGCGCGACTACCGCTGGGGCGTGTTCCTGAACCCGGGCGAGCAAGACCGCAAGATTCACTTTGGCGACCACATGGGCGAGGCGGCCTGGCAAGACGTGCCTGGCGAGTACCGCGCCAACCTGCGCCGCATCATCGTCACGCAAGGCGACACCGAGCCTGCGTCGGTGGAGCAGCAGCGCCACCTGGGCCTGACCGCGCCGAGCCAGTACGACCTGCGCAACCTGTTCCAGATCAACGTGGAAGAAGGCCGTCACCTGTGGGCGATGGTGTACCTGCTGCACAAGTACTTCGGTCGCGACGGTCGTGAAGAGGCCGATGCGCTGCTGCAGCGCAACAGCGGCAACGCCGACAACCCCCGGATTCTGGAGGCCTTCAACGAGAAGACCCCGGACTGGCTGTCGTTCTTCATGTTCACCTACTTCACCGACCGCGACGGCAAGTTCCAGCTGTGCGCGCTGGCCGAGTCGGCGTTCGACCCGCTGGCCCGCACGACCAAGTTCATGCTGACCGAAGAGGCGCACCACATGTTTGTGGGCGAGTCGGGCGTGGGCCGCGTGCTGCAGCGCACCGCCGACATGATGAACCAGCTCAAGACCGATGATGTGTCGAAGCTGCGCGCCGCTGGCGTGATCGATCTGCCGACGATCCAGCGTTACCTGAACTTCCACTTCTCGGTGACGATCGACCTGTTCGGTGCCGACCAGTCCTCGAACGCCGCGACGTTCTACAGCTCGGGCCTCAAGGGCCGCTACGAAGAGAGCAAGCGCACCGACGACCACGTGCTCAAGGGCAACTCGTACAAGATCCTGGACGTGGTCAACGGCCAGCTGATCGAGAAGGAAGTGCCGATGCTCAACGCGCTCAACGAAGTGCTGCGCGACGACTACATCAAGGACTCGGTGGGCGGCGTCGAGCGCTGGAACCGCGTGCTGGAGAAGGCGGGCATTGACTTCCGCCTGAAGGTGCCGCACAAGGCGTTCCACCGCAACATCGGCACCCTGGCCGGCGTGAAGGTGAGCCCGGACGGCCGCGTGGTGAGCGATGCCGAGTGGAGCGCCAAGCAAAGCGAGTGGCTGCCCACGGCCGAAGACCGCGCCTACGTCGCGAGCCTGATGGGCCGCGTCGTGGAGCCGGGCAAGTTCGCCAACTGGATCGCCCCCCCGGTGATGGGCATCAACCGCCAGCCGGTGGACTTCGAGTACGTGCGCTTCAACTGATGCGCTTCAACTGATTCGCTGATGCGCTGAATCAGAAGCAACAGCTGTCCTGCCAATGGCGGGGCAGCTGTTGGCAAAGGGAGGGGCCGGGTTCCTCATGCTGGAGTACCAGAAATCGTCACCCAGCCCCTCCCTTTGCCAACAGCATTCGCAACACCCTTGCGCCAACGTTCAAAAGTAGAAGACAAGCGGCAAGGCAAAGAGAAGAAGCTGAGCGACAAGGTAGCAGGTGAGTGGGCTGGGGGTGGGGTGACGATTTACGGTACCCCGTCATGAGGAGCCCCGCCCCCAGCCCAGTCACATGCGGCAAGAAAGCGACCGAGCGGCAAGGGAAAAAGAGAAGAAGACAAGCGACAAGGCAGCAGGTGAGTGGGTAGGGGCTGGGTGACGATTTACGGTACCCCGTCATGAGGAACCCGGCCCCTACCCAGTCACCGGCGGCAAGAAAGCGACAGAACGATCACGCGATGCA